>JAISCU010000375.1 GCA_031265345.1 Bifidobacteriaceae bacterium | reverse complement strand
CGTAGCGGCCCGCGAAATGCAGGTCAAACGGGTTCGTGGTCGCCGCAGTCATGCCACGAACCTCGTCAGGGCGCATTTCACGTCCGGGCCGACTGCGATGGGACCCGAAATGCAGGCTGACGGCGTTCGTGGTCGCCGCAGTCGTGCCACGAACCCCGTCGGGGCGCATTTCACGTCCGGGCCGACTGCGAGGGGACCCGAAATGCAGGTTGACGGCGTTCGTGGTCGCCGGAGTCGTGCCACGAACCCCGTCAAGGCGCAATTCACGTCCGGGCCGATCGACGGGCCCGCTTCGCGGCTCCGTGATGGGCGAAAGCTGCTCGACTTTCGGAGCCGCGGCACCGGGCGAAGGTGACCAGCGACACCATCCGGATCCAGGCGCCACCACTCCGCGAACGCGGTCCCCCCAAGTCCGCACCAGCGACATGAACAATCCTGGTTATGAGCACGCGGCCGTTGAGTTAAGGTTTACGGGTAGCCCGTGCTGGTCAGTCAGCCCGCATGGTTCTTGCATAAGTAAGTACTTGAGGAGCCGCCATGACCGCGTCAGACACGCCATCAACCATCCCTTCGACGCCCGACCTGGCCGACCGGCACCCCGACACGGTCCAAGTATTGAACGCCGGATTCATCACCTTCGGTGGTCGCGAGGCCTTCGGCGGCCCGGCCCAGACCGTGAAGTGCTTCGAGGACAACTCCAAAGTCAAGGAACTCGCGTCCGCTCCGGGCGAGGGCCGGGTGCTGGTCGTGGACGGCGGCAGTTCCCTCAGGCGAGCGCTGCTGGGGGACATGATCGCGGCTGCCGCCGCCCAGAACGGCTGGGCCGGCTTCATAATCGACGGCGCCGTGCGCGACGTCGAGGTCTTGCGGACCCTGGACCTGGGGGTCAAAGCGCTCGGATCGATCCCGGTCAAGACCGATAAGCGCGACCTCGGCGACGTCGGCCTGCCCGTGCTGGTCGGCGGCGTGGTCATCAAGCCCGGCGATCAAGTCTTCGCGGACGCCACCGGCATTGTGGTGCTGCCCGCCTGACAATCCGCCTGACGAGCGGCCTGAATACGGGCCGATCCGGCTCTACCAGCCGCGCCGGATCGGCCAGCCGCGAGGTGGCGGCTGGCGGCAGCGGCAAGTCAGGGTTCGACCGCCACGCCCAGGTCCCGAGCGACCCGCGCGAGACGTTCGTCGAAAGTCGCGAGAGTGGCACCATGGCGCAGCGTCAGCAGGAGCACCACGGCATCGGGCATCCGAAGCCGGGTCTCGGCCCGCAGGGCCGCCAACCGCCGAACGTCGCTCACTTCAAGCGGATAAGCGACCACGCCGAGCGCGTCTACTTGGGCCATCGCGGAGTCGAGTTCTCCCGCCGCCGCCGGCAGTACCATGACCTCGGCAAGGGTGAGCGCCGGAATGGCCAATTCCCCGTCGCGGTCCAGCACGGCAGCGGCCGCCTCATGGTGGACATGGTTCGGGTTCGCCAGCGCGATCAGCACGTTCGCATCGACTACGAGCATCACTGCGGCCACTCTCCATGCAGACCGTCAAGATACCCATCGGGGTAGCGGACGGGATAGGCGGCGGCGAACTCGTTGATCGCCGCACGGCGTGCCGCACGGCGCTCGTCATTGGTCCGTTCGGCCACACCACCGCCCTCGACCACCAATCGTCGCAGCAGAGCAGATTGCTTGCCTTGCGTTTCGGGCCACGCCCTCGCCGCCGCGTCCATCGCGGCCACAACAGGTTCGGTCATGGGAATCATCGCTCTCTTCACGCTTGTTGCCACAACCTCGGAGTGTAGCACTTCCGCGCGGTGCCGCATCGGTCAAAAACCTATCACTATTACTCAGTGCAGCATCGATCCGTGACGCCGCTTTCGCGCCGGGCCTACCGGCGTTCCCGTGGCCGACGACGCCACCCGGGCCGGACACCTGATCGGACACCCGACCGAGCGTCCGTCGCCCGCGGGCGAGGCGGTCCCCCGACGGCCACCCGCCATGGCCAGCCCTCAGGGTGGCATGATGCAATGCTGTGACCAATAGCGCGCGGCTGGACGGCGAGAACCGGCCCCTCGGCATCGTCCCGGAGCAGGTCTCGATCGGCCAGGCCCGGCGCATCGCCATCGCCGCGCAGGGGCTCGCGGCGGCCCGACCGGCAAAGGTCACGGCCCGGCACGTCAACGCCGTGATCGACCGGCTCAAGCTGCTCCAGATCGACGCCGTCACCGCCCTGGAAAGAGCCCACTACCTGCCGTTGTTCTCCCGCCTCGGGCCTTACGACAAGGGACTGCTCGACAGGGCCACCGGCCGCGCCCCGAGGCGATTGGTCGAGACCTGGGCGCACGAGGCCTCCTTCGTCCCGCCGGACATCTATCCCCTCTTCGGCTGGCGGCGCGACAACCCCGACCGTTACGCCTGGGGACAGATGCGCCAAGCCGCCCGCGACCATCCCGAGGTGGTCGCCGCGGTGCGCGAGGCGCTCGCCCAGGGGCCTCTCACCGCCAAGCAGTTGCACCACCATCTTGAGTTGCCTGACCAAAGGCTGCGCACGGGCAACCCGTGGGGCAACTGGACCGTCGCCAAAGGCGCGCTGGAATGGCTGTTCATGCGCGGCGAGGTCACCGCCGCCGGCCGCACCCCCCAGTTCGAGCGCGTCTACGGCCTGGCCGAACAGGTCGTCCCGAACCTCGCACAGGCCGCGCCCGGCGCCCACGACGACCAGCAGCGCCACCTGGTGGAGCACGCGGCCCGGGCGCTCGGCATCGCCCAAGTCAGTTCCTTGGC
This sequence comes from Bifidobacteriaceae bacterium, assembly GCA_031265345.1. Next base: position 9,238 of record JAISCU010000375.1, on the reverse strand, counting down.
GGACTATTTCCGCCTCCCCCTGGCCACCGCCCGGAGAGCGGTCGACGAGCTGACCGAGGCCCATGTGCTCGCGCCGCTGGCCGTCGAAGGCCTGCGCGGAACGTTCTACGCCCCCACCGATGCGGCGCGGCCCCGACGGGTCCACGCCCAGGCGCTGCTCTCGCCGTTCGACTCGCTCATGTTCGACCGGCGGCGTGTCGAGCAGCTCTTCGGCATGCGCTACCGGCTGGAGTACTACGTGCCCGCGGCCCAGCGCGTCTACGGCTATTTCGTGATGCCGTTCCTCCTCGGAGAGGAGTTGGCAGCGCGGGTGGACGTCAAGTCCGACCGTCGCGAGCAGGTCTTGCGCGTCCCCGCGGCCTGGCCCGAGCCGGGAGCCGTGTCCGATGCCGTCGTCCCGGCCCTGGCGCAAGAGTTGTGCCAGTTGGCGGCCTGGCTCGGGTTCGACGATGTGATGGTGCAGCCCGACGGGCCGGGGCAGCTGAACAAGGCACTGGCCAAGGGACTCGGCCACCGATCTCAAGGGCGCTACGTGTAACGCTGCAGGAATTGGGAAGCATCTACTGGCGCTGACGTCTCGCTTCGCGCACTTCCTCGATCAGGTCCGCCACTCCCTGCTCGTCGTGAATGCCAAGGCTCTCTGCCGCCCCGCGCGCGGCATCGCGCATGTCTCTGAGCGCCAACATTCCGGCGTTCTCGATGACGACTCTCCCTTGGTCTTCGATGAACACGACTTTGCCGCCTTCTCGAACATTCAGTCTTCTGCGGATGGCGACTGGCAGCGTGATCTGGCCGCGAGTGGTGACTTTGGCGAGTTCCATCCCACGTTCCTTCCTTGGATCCATTGGAAGTAGCGTTGGTCTTGCATTCATTGTAAGTCACGGCTCGACCCGCTGCGCTCCCGCCAGACACGGAGCACGCGGCGGCAGTAGATGGTGCCCAGCGCCGCCGAGCCGACCGCCGCCGCGAGGATCGTCAACACCCCCGAGTCGAAGACCAGCGCTCCCACGAACGCGCCCGGCAAGGCGATCCCGTAGGTACACGCCAGCGACGGGATGACCAAGGCACGCGATCGGTGTTCGGCCACCAGGTATTCGGCCGCCACTTTCTCGAACAGATAGGGCACGGTCCCGGCCAGGAACGCCAGCGCGAAGACCACTCCCATGCGCCCGGCGACAGCGCCGCCCGAGAGCAGACGGACCAACTGTGGAAGGAAGATGAGGAACGGCACCAGGGTCAGCCCGGTCACGACGGCGGAGTACTTGAACGCGCGCAATCCCACCGCCCGCGCCACGAGCGGCTCCCTGCCGACCGCATAGCCGTAGAACGCGAACGCGCTGCCCACGCACGCCTGGGGGACACGGCAATACAGGCTCCAAACTTTGCTGGCGACCGCCACCGCCGCGGCCTCCGGCGCACCGACACGCCACCAGGAGCATGGTCCCGCTGAAGCCCGCGAACGACTTGGGCGTCAGCCTGGTGTGGTCGCGCTCCAGCGTCCGTGACGGGCCGATGGGGCTGCCGCGCATGAGTCGAGCCGGAGGTGTGGTCGCGTTCCAGTGTCCGTCACGGGACGGCTCCTCTTCCAGGGAACCGTGGGCTCTCTGGGGCAAGATCACCGAGTCATTGTAGGTCCCATGTCCCATGCTCGCCAATTCAATGACACCGGCGGATCGGATCGTGACGCGGGCTCACCGGCACGCGGTGTCCTCCAGCGGCAGGATGGCGCGCCAGCCGCCCATGGGTAACGTGGAGAGATTCATCTAAGTAAGCCCGTCGCGTCGGAGGAAGTGATTCGAATAGTGAGAAACCATCGGACGACGGCCACGGGCGTCGCCATCCTGGCCTTGGCCGCAGCGCTGGCGGCCTGCTCAGACGACCCGGACCAAGTCGCGACGGTGACGGGAGACGGGCCGACGGCATCGTCCACGGAAGGCCAGCGGGAAACCGCCGAGGCGATGGTGGGCTGCCTGGGCGAGGCTGCCGTCGACGCCCAGCTCAGAGAACTGGACGATGCCGCCCAGCAGGTCGAGGTCTGGCCCTCCGACGGCGGCGAGCCGTGGCAACTGTGCTGGCCAGAGGGCTGCACCGGAGGCGGGGCGAGAACCTGTCGGAAGCGGCTCTCGAGGCAGCCACCAAGCGTTTCCAGGACATGGGCGCCGAGCTGCAGGCGGGCGGGAAGGACCGCGGGTGGCTGTTCGTCGGCGAGGCGGACCTCACCGCCGAATGGGAACGGTGCGAGCGGGAGACGGGCTACGCGAGGCCCGAATACGTCACCGACCAGAACGAAGAGCTGAGGGACAAACAGGCCGCCGCAGCCGCTGGCGCGACCTGGGCTCAATGCGCTCGCGAGCACGGCTTTCCAGGGACTAAAGACCCGGCACCGCCCGTATCCGACGATTGGGAGACCGAACCGGCAGCGGTGCTGCCCGCCACCATCACCCCGGACGAGCTACGAGCCCTGCTGGTCGAGTGCCCCTCCTTCGACCGCGAGGCCCGCCTGAAAGCCGACCGCCGCCTGGCCGAGGACCCAGAACTGGGCGAGGACGAGTACTGGGCGATCAGGGGGAAGGACCCCGTGATCGGCTACGACGTGCCCTGTCTGGACGGGTCGGCCGCAGTGTGCGACGATGCGACCTGGTCCAAGTACAACCCGCTCAGCCTGGTGATAGAGGAACAGACGAACGCCTATCTGGAGGAACTGAACGCCGGGGGCTGAGGACCGCGACCAGACGGCTCAACCCAGCACCAGTTGCTTCGTGACGGCGACGATCTCTCGCAGATAGCTCGACGGCTGGACGTACCAGAGCGTGCCGGAGTGCAGGTGCTCGGCCCGGAGCCCGGCGTCGCGGGCGATCAGCGAGGCCCGGAAGACGTGGAACTCGCTGGTGACGAACGCCACCCGGTAGCCGGCCGGGAGGATCGGATCGAGCAGGGCCTTGGCGTTGGCGAAGTTCTCCGCCGTGGAGGTCGATCGCGGCTCCATGACGATCTGGTCCGAGGCGACCCCGCGCGCCACCAAGTAGTCGCGCATGGCCTCCGCCTCGGGTATGTCCTCCTGGGCTCCCTGCCCGCCGGTGACCACGATCAGGGCATTGGGATTGCGCTCGTGGTATTCGCGGGCCACGTCGAGCCGGGCCGCCAGCACCGCGGTCACGGTCCTGCCGTGGACGCCTGCTCCCAGCACGATCAGGGCCTCGTCACGATCAGAGGCCGTGTCGTGGGTCCCGAACCAGGCGAGCGCCCCGCTGGCCGCCAAGATGGCCACGCCTGCGACCACGGCGGTGACGCGCAACCAGCGGATCGTCGCCAAGCGCCGCCAGACCGCGAACGCGACCATGACCAGCCCGACCGCCGCCTCCAGGACCAGGCCCAGGTTCATGTTGGTCTTGACCGCCAGGTAGGCGGCGTTGTAGATGGCGGTCCCGCCGACTGCCAGCAGGATCAGCCGGATCAAAATGCTCACGGCCGCACGTCGATGGCTCATTGTTCAAAGGGTACGCGACGGCAAAGGCGGGACACGCGGGCTCGCGAGCGGCCCGTCCGGCGGCCCGGCGGCCGACCCGAGCCGCGCGGCTGACGGGCTGAACTGCGGGGACGAGTGGGCGGCATCGGCGGACTGGCGGTTCTCGTGTGGAAACGGGCATGGCGCCCGGGCTGGCTCACCGGTCCAGGGTACGCGAGGGCAGCCTCCAAACACCGCTGACCTGCTCCTGTAGACTCGACGCGCGGAGGTGACCCGAGGAATGGCCAGCTTGGAGAGGGAGCAGAACCTGATCATCGTCGCTGCGGTGGAGGGCTACAGCCGGGAACACGGCATCACGCCGCTGGAGACGTTCGAGTTGTTCCGCCGCCACGACATGTTCAAAGTTCTGCGGCGCAACTTCGACGCGCTTCACACTCAGGACCTGTTCGAGGGCGCCCGGTTCGCGCACGACTACCTGGCGCGGCAGGCAGCGTGAACCAGGTCCTGTTCCACGGCTCGAACCGACTGTTCGACCGGCCCGACCTGGGCAAGTCACGGGATCACCGAGACTTCGGAAAAGGCTTCTACACCACCACCATCCGCCCCCAGGCCGAGGATTGGGCCAAGTCGCTCCATGAGCGCTACGGAGGTCCTGGAGCTTTCCTTTACCGGTTCGCTCTCGAACCGGTCGACGAGTTGCGAATCAGGAGATTCGGCGGCCTGACGGTGGAGTGGCTGGACACCGTCCGAGACAACCGGGTCATGGGCGGTGTGCGACATGATTTCGACGTCGTGATGGGCCCCGTCGCTGACGACCGGACCATGCCGACCATCGCCCTGTACGTGGACGGACTGCTGGGACCAGAAGCCGCCCTGGCCCAGTTGGCGTATTACCAGGCCAACGACCAGGTGTCGTTCCACACCCAACGGGCCATGCGCTGCCTTCTTCCGGCGGGGAGGACGGAGCTTTGATCGAAGCGGAATACACCCATAAGGGCCACAATCTGACGACCTTGATACTGGCGAAAGCGGAACACGTCGCCAGATTGCTGGCCGAGCGGGAGGGGCTCGAATTCGAAGACGCGTTCGGCGTATTCCTTGCCTCACACACATATCAGGTCTTGACGCGCCCCAGCACTCTGCTGTGGTCGGAGAGCGCGGAGTACGTGTTGGATGACTACTTGCGCGAGAAGTCTCGCACCGTCGTCTAGGCCTGCGGCGCCGCCGACCGGCGATTCGGACGATGCCGCGCGTTTGGCCTGGTCAGAACGGTGTCAGTGGCCGGGTCTAGGGTTTTGAGCCATGAGATTGATCCATACGTCGGACTGGCACCTGGGGCGGTCGCTGCATGAGGTCGACCTGCTTGAGCACCAAGCCGCCTACCTCGACCATTTGGTCGGCTTGACACGCGAGGTTCGGCCCGGCGCTGTGCTGGTCTCGGGAGACGTGTACGACCGGGCGGTGCCTCCGGTCGAGGCGATCCGCCTGCTGGAGTCGTCGCTGACCAGGCTGGCTGAGTTGAGCCAGGTGATCGTGATCTCCGGCAACCACGACTCCGCGACTCGGCTGGGGTTCGGCTCGGCGTTGATGCGGCCTGAGATCAGGCTGATCACCCTTCTCGATCAGGTCGGCCAAGCGGTCGAGGTCCCGGACCCGGACGGCGGTCCGGGCGTGCTGGTCTACCCGGTCCCGTTCCTGGACGTGTACGCGGCGGCGGAGCATTTCTCGACGGAGGACCGGCGGGTGGCGCGGTCGCATGAGGCGGTCATGGCCGAAGCGCTGTCACGGGTGCGGCGGGATCTGGCCGCGCGGGGCCTGGACCAGGCGAAACGGGGTGACCGGACGGCATCGGGCAAGCGGGTCGGCCCGAGCGGGGAAACGGCGACGACGACCGTCGAGATGGCGCACGCCTTCGTGGTCGGCGGCGAGGCCAGCGAATCGGAGCGGGACCTGAGCGTGGGCGGGATCGAGACCGTGCCCGCCGGGGTGTTCGAGGGGATCGACTACGTGGCGCTGGGGCACCTGCACGGGCCGCAGCGGATCGCAGCGGGCGCGCCACGGTTGATCCGCTACTCCGGGTCGCCGCTGGCGTTCAGCTTCTCCGAGGCCAATCACGCCAAGTCGACCGCGGTGGTGACGCTCGGGGGTGTCGAGACTGCGGTCGAGCTGGTGCCAGCGCCAGTGCCCCGCCCAATGTCGCAGGTGGAGGGGTTGTTAGCCGACCTCGAATCGAGCCGTTTCGACCAGTACCGGGAGCACTGGCTGCGGGTGACGGTGACCGATCCGAGCCGACCGGAGGACATGACCCAGCGGGTCAATCGCCGGTTCCCGCACGCCCTGGTGACCCGTCACTTGCCGGAAGGCCTGGCGCTCGAGGCCTCTACCGGATTCGTCACCGCCGCCAGCGATCCCCGTCAGGTCGTGGCAGAGTTCATCCGATACGTCGGCGGAGCGCCTGCCAGCCCGGACGAGCTCCGCGAGGTCGCCAGCGCTTTGGAGGCCATCGGGCGGACGGGAGAGGCGTCATGAGGCTGCACCGTCTGGAGTTCGGCGGGATCGGCCCGTTCGCGGGCGCGCGCACAATCGACTTCGCCGATCTGACCGCTTCGGGCCTGTTCCTGCTGGAAGGGCCGACCGGAGCAGGCAAATCGACGCTGATCGACGCCCTGATCTTCGCTTTGTACGGCTCGCTCGGGGAGCCTGGCGCCTATGACCGTTTACGATCCGACTACGCGGCGAGCACCGAAGAATCCTACGTCGACCTGGTTTACGAGGTCGGTGCGGGCATCTTCCGGATCAGGCGGACCCCGCGCTACGAGCGCGCGCGGAGACGGTCCGCGTCCGGCTCGGGGCTAGACGACCAGGACTCGGCCTCTCGCACCACGACCAGGAACGCCACCGCCCGGTTGTGGCGGTTGAACAGCCCTGATGACCAGGCGGGAGAGATCATCGCCACCAAAGTCGAGGAGTCCTCGACCGAAGTGCGGCGGACCATCGGGCTGAGCCGGGACCAGTTCGTCCAGACCGTCGTGCTGCCGCAGGGCCAGTTCGCGTCGTTCCTCAAAGCCGACAATGAGGACCGCCGCGCGCTGCTCCAACGCATCTTCGGCACCGAGTTGTATCAACGTCTGGCCGACGAGTTGAAAAACCGCCGGGCCGAGGCCGATTCGCGGCAGCGAGCGCTGGCGGGCCAGTTGGAGGCGGCGGTGACCGCGCTGGGGAAAGTGGCCGATCTGCCGGAGGAGGCGCGCTCGGCGCTGGCCGACGCGGCGGCTGAAGTGGCCGACCGGGGCGGGACCGGCCTGAGTGCGACCGCCCGAGGCGATGATTCGGTTCTGACCGCGCTGACTGGGGAGGTGCTCAGCGAGGTCCAGGCGACGGCCCAGCGGGCGGCCAGCGCGCTCGAAACGGCGACCGAGGCGGCGACTCTAGCGGGCACGGCAGCGCAGGCGGCGGGCAAGGCTGCCTCTACGGCAGCCGACAGGCAACGGCTGGCGAACCGCTTGGCCGAACTCGAAGCGGACCGTCCGCGCCGGTCGGCCGCGGGGCAAGCCCTGGACGCGGCTCGCCGGGCCGGTCCCATCATCGCTTCTCTCGACTCCGCCGAGGCGTCACGCCAGGACCTCGCCACCGCCCAGGCCAAGGCCGCTGGGCTGGGCCTCGACCCCGATCATCTGGACGATGCCGCCCTCCAAGACGCTCTCGAAGACGCCCAGTCCGCTGCCTCGCGGGCTAAGGATCAGTTGGAGGCGGCGAAGGCGCTCGGGCGCGCGACGGTCACCGCCGAGGCGGCAGGGAAGGCTCTGACTATTGCGCAGGCGCTGACTGAGCAGTTGGGCGAGGCCGCCGCTGAAGCCGGAAAACGGGCCGAACGCGAGGCCCAGGAAGGCCCGCACGCCCGGGGCGAGGTCACCCGCCTGGAGCAACTGGGGCAGGTGATCGCCCAATACGGCAAGGCCGTCAAGGCCTTCGAATCTGCCCGTGGGCGCGCTGCGACGGCCAAGAGCGCCTATGCGGCGGCCCAGGGCAACGAAACGCGTCTGCGCAACGCGCGCTTGGCCGGGCTCGCCGGGGAGATGGCGGGCGAGTTGCAACCGGACCAGCCTTGCCCGGTGTGCGGCTCGGTCGACCACCCCGCTCCCGCCAGTCTGGCTCCCGACCACGTCACCCGCGAACAGGTGGAACAGGCCGAGGCGGAGCGGTCCAAGGCCGAAGCGGCCTATGAACAGGCGACTGGCAATGCCAGCGCTGCCCAGGCGTTGGTGTCGAAACTGGAGGGATCAGGCGGCAACGCCGATCCGGCTGAGACGGCCTCTCAGCTGGCCGCGGCCAAAATCAGGCTGAAGGAATTGGGCGATCCAGGCCAACTCCAAGCCGCCTTGGCCAAGGCGCAAGCCGCCCTTGAGGACGCCCACAGGCGGATGGGGCAGGCCCAGGCTGACACGAACGCCGCCCACGACCAGGTGGTCGAAGCACAAAGCCGCGCCGGCGGCTCGGATGCAGCCACTGCCGCCGCGATCCTGGCCCAGGCCACTGGCCAGGTCAAGTCTGCTCGGCGCAGGCTCGCGACCGCCCAGGACGTGGCACGGCTCGCAGCCGTCGCGGAATCCAACCGCGCCACCGCCGAGCGGGCCTTGGCTGAGGCCGGTTTCGCGGACGCCGCCACCGCACGCGCCGCCTACCTGGACTCCGCGCGGATCGACCAACGGCAGAGCGAATTGACAAGCCTGGCCGGTGAGGAGGCCGCTATCGAAGGACGGCTGGCCGAGCCGGAACTGGCTGCGGCCCTCGGCGATCCGACCGCTTTGGCCGACGCGGCCCGCCAGGCCCAGGCCGCTGCCGAGGAAGCAGATGCCTCGGCCAAGCGACTGACCGGCGAGGCCGCCGTGGCCGGGAAGCTGGCCGAGTCGACGGCCAGTGCGGCCGGCGAGGCGCGCCAGGCGGCGGAGCGGCTGACCGCCGCGAAACGGGACACTGCGGCGTTGGTCCGGGTCGCCAACCTGGCCAATGCCGGGGTGTCCAACTTGCATGCTGTTGACTTGGCCACCTATGTCCTGATCAGGCGTTTCGAGGAGGTGATCTCTACCGCGAACAGCCGCCTCGGCCCCATGTCGGACGGCCAATACTCACTGGAACGGAGTGACACGAAGGAGGCGACGCGGAAACACCGCACCGGTCTGGCTTTGCGCATCATGGACAACTCGACCGGCCAGACACGCGATCCGCGGACGCTCTCGGGCGGCGAGACGTTCTACGTGTCGCTGGCCTTGGCTCTGGGCCTGGCGGATGTGGTCACGGCGGAGGCCGGGGGCATCAGCCTCGAGACGCTGTTCGTGGACGAGGGCTTCGGCTCCCTCTCCGAGGAAGCGCTCGAATCGGTGCTGGCCCAATTGCACCGAATCCGCGCGGGCGGGCGCGTGGTCGGAGTGGTCTCGCACGTCGAAGCGCTCAAGCAAGCCATCCCCGACCGCATCGAGGTGCGCCCCTCCCGCCAGGGCGGCTCGACCCTGCGAGTGCGGTCGGCCGCCATGGCCTGACACCAAGAGCCATGCGACAAGACAGGTCGAGGACGGTGCGTCAAGGCAACCGCGCCGCTGATCTCGTTCACGCCACCACTGGACGCCTCGTTGGCGGGCACCTTGGCCAGCCGCGCGGTGATCGGATCGGCCCCCGGCTCGGGGGGGGGGGGGGGGGGGGGGGGGGGGGGGGGGGGGGGGGGGGGGGGGGGGGGGCGGGGGGGGGGGGGGGGGGGCGGGGGGGGGGGGGGGGGGG
>JAISCU010000287.1 GCA_031265345.1 Bifidobacteriaceae bacterium | reverse complement strand
GCTGATCGGCCGCGAGAGGATTGGCGGCGGTCGGTTGGCGCTGGGCCATGGCGGTCAGCCCAAGCGATCCCAGGACATCAGGCGGTGCGCAGTGACCGGAGTGGGGCTGGCGCTGGGGTGCCGGAGCCAGCCTGATCGGTCCGGCCGCGTCAGGGGGCGGCCAAGGACCTGGCTCTGGGGAGCCCTTCGCGGGATGGCGCCGGCTCCGGCCGGCCGGCGCCGATCCGTGGCGGCTACCCCGGCCGATGCCACGGCGGCAGGCGGTGGCCAATGACTCGGTTAGGGTTAGCGCTTGGCGGTATGGCGCCGGACCGGGCCGACCAGCGCGGGTCCGTGATGGTCACCTCGTGGGGTGCCGGGACGGCGGGCGGTGGCCAATGACCTGGCTGGCCGTCGCGTTGGGGGGAGGGCTGGGTGCCGCCGCCCGCTACGGCGTGAGCCTGGCCGTGCGCCGTCGGTTGGGGGAGGAGCGCGCCTGGTTGGCGACCTTCCTGGTCAACCTGGTCGGCTCGATGGCGTTGGGCTGGCTGGTGGGCGCGGACGCCGCTGCCGCCGACCAGGGCTGGGGCGCATGGCATGTGGTGGTCGGCGCGGGCGTGCTGGGCGGTTTCACCACGTTCTCGGCCGCCAGCCTGGAGGCCGCCGAATCCGGGGCCGGGCGTGGCGCGCTGGGCTCTTGGCGCGGCATCGTCCATGCTGTGGCGATGGCGGTGGTGTCAGTGGGCGCCGGCGGGCTCGGGTTGATGCTCGCTTGAGGTCCGGTCAGACTGGCGGGAAGTCTCCCACTCGGCGCGGGCGGCCGCGTTCGCCTCGCGCGTCTGCTCGGCCTTCTTCAGAATGTCCGTCAGACGGTTTGAGGCGGCCACGACGGCCGCGGCGTGCAGGCGGCCGGGCTGGCGGGTGATGCGTTCCACGGGTCCGGATACTGAGACGGCGGCCACCACTCGGGCGTTGGGGCCGCGAACCGGCGCCGAGACCGAGGCCGCCCCCGCCTCGCGCTCCGCGACCGACTGCGCCCAGCCGTGGCGGCGGACGGCGGCCAGCATGGTGGCGGTGAACTTGGCCTCGGTCAGACCTCGGTGGAGGCGGTCCGGCTCCTCCCAGGCCAGCAACACCTGGGCGGCCGAACCGGCGTTCATCGACAGCACGGCACCGACCGGGATGGAGTCGCGCAGGCCCATCGGTCGTTCCGCTGCCGCGACGCAAACTCGCTGGTCACCCTGGCGGCGGAAGAGCTGGGCGGACTCGCCGGAATGGTCCCGCAAGGCCGCCAGCACCGGGGCTGAGGACACCAGGAGGATGTCCTCCCCGGCCGCGGCCGCCAATTCGTTGAGCCTGCGGCCAAGCACGAACCGGCCCTGCATGTCGCGATCGACCATCCGATGGTGCTCCAGAGCCACCGCCAACCGGTGCACCGTGGGCCGCGCCAGACCAGTCGTGTTGACCAATTGGGCCAAGGTGGCGGGTCCAGACTCCAAGGCGTTCAACACCGAGGCGGCCTTGTCCAGCACTCCGACTCCGCTACTATTGTCCATGTCTTGATACTCGCATTCCAAACTGTGAGACGCAAGTCGCTTTACGATTCGTATCCCCCACCGGCCACCGAGGAGCCAAATGCCCATGGGCGCAACACTGGCGGAGAAGGTCTGGAACGCTCACGTAGTCCGCCCCGGCGAGGACGGCGCGCCAGACCTGCTGTACATCGACCTGCACATGGTGCACGAGGTCACCTCGCCGCAAGCCTTCGAGGGGCTGCGGACGTCGGGGCGCCGGCCGCGCCGGTCGGACCTGACCATCGCCACCGAGGACCACAACACGCCGACCCTCGACATCGACCTGCCGATCGCCGATCCGACCTCCCGGCTGCAGATCGACACGCTGCGCAACAACGCGCGCGAGTTTGGCGTCCGGCTCCACTCCTTGGGCGACGCCGACCAGGGGATAGTCCATGTGGTGGGACCGCAACTGGGTCTGACCATGCCGGGGCTCACCGTGGTCTGCGGAGACTCCCACACGTCAACCCACGGGGCGTTCGGGGCTCTCGCCTTCGGCATCGGCACCAGCGAAGTGGAGCACGTCCTGGCCACCCAGACGCTGCCGCTGAAGCCGTTCAAGACCATGGCCATCAACGTGAGCGGACGCCTGCGCGACTCGGTCACGGCCAAGGACGTCATCCTGGCGGTGATCGCCAAGATCGGCACCGGCGGCGGGCAAGGCTACGTTCTTGAATACCGCGGCGAGGCCATCGAGGCGCTGTCCATGGAAGGCCGCATGACGATCTGCAACATGTCCATCGAGGCCGGGGCGCGGGCCGGGATGGTCGCGCCGGATGATGCCACCTTCGCCTATCTGAAGGGACGCCCGCACGCTCCCGAGGGTCGCGATTGGGACGAGGCGGAGGCCTACTGGCGCACCCTCAAGACCGACCCGGACGCAGTCTTCGACGCCGAGGTCCACATCGACGCGGACCAACTCGAACCGTTCGTCACCTGGGGCACCAACCCCGGCCAGGGCCTGCCGCTCAGCGCCTCGGTGCCGGACCCGGACCAGGCGCCCTCCGACGAGGACCGCCTGACCATCGCGAACGCTCTGGAGTACATGGACCTAAAGCCCGGCACGCCGCTCAAGGACGTGCCAGTGGACACCGTCTTCCTGGGCTCGTGCACCAACGGGCGGATCGAGGACCTGCGCGCGGCGGCCGCGATAGTGAACGGCCGGACCAAGGCCCAGGGGGTGCGGATGCTGGTGGTGCCCGGTTCCGCCAGGGTCCGCATCCAAGCCGAGGAAGAAGGGCTGGACCAGGTGTTCAAACGGTTCGGCGCGGAATGGCGCAACGCTGGTTGCTCCATGTGCCTGGGCATGAACCCGGACCAGTTGGCGCCGGGCGAGCGCTCCGCCTCGACCTCGATCCGCAACTTCGAGGGCCGCCAGGGCCGGGGCAGCCGCACCCATCTGGTCAGCCCGGTCGTGGCGGCGGCGACCGCCATCCGGGGCACCCTCAGCTCGCCGCTCGACCTCTAGCCGACCCCACCCATGCCCGCGACCCGCAGACCCCGCGAACTAGCGAACTAGCGAACTAGCGAACTAGCGAACCAAGAGGACCAGATCAACCATGGAGAAGTTCACCACCCACACGGGCGTCGGCGTGCCGCTCAGGCGCTCCAACGTCGACACCGATCAGATCATCCCCGCCGTCTACTTGAAACGCATCACCAAGTCCGGCTTCGAGGACGCCTTGTTCGCGGCCTGGCGGACGGATCCCGATTTCGTCATCAACCGCCCGGCCTACGCGAACGGGTCGGTGCTGGTGGCGGGACCGGATTTCGGCACCGGCTCGAGCCGCGAGCACGCGGTCTGGGCTCTCCACGACTACGGCTTCAAGGCCGTCCTGTCGGCCCGGTTCGCGGACATCTTCCGAGGCAACGCGGGGAAGCAGGGTCTGCTGGCCGCCCAGGTCGCCCAAGACGTGGTCGAGCAATTGTGGAAACTGTTGGAGGCCGAGCCGGGCCTGGAAATGACGGTCGACCTGGCCCAGACCCAGGTTCGCTGCGGCGACCTGGTCGCCCCGTTCGAGGTCGACAGCTACACGCGGTGGCGGTTGATGGAGGGGTTGGACGATATCGGCCTGACCCTCCGTCACGAGGACCAGATCGCCGCCTTCGAGGCGCGGCGCGAGTCCTGGCGGCCCCGCACGCTCCCGGCCAAGCATTTGCCGGACGCGCTGGTGGCCCCCGCCCGGCCGAGTTGATCTGTCCGTCGCCCGCGTCGCGTCAGCCCGCGCTCGCGCCGCCGGGCTGGTCGCCGCCCGCGCCACCCACAAGGACGGAGCCCGCACGGTGCGCCCAGTCGTCAGGGATCGCCCGACCCGCGTAGGCTGTTCCCGTGCAAGGCGTGCTTGAGATCGAGGGCGGCCGCCCACTGACAGGCGAGATCAGAGTCAGAGGGGCCAAGAACTTCGTCTCCAAGGCGATGGTCGCGTCGTTGCTCGGCGAGGGAGTGTCGGTTCTGCGCAACGTCCCCAAGATCCGCGACGTGGAAGTGGTCGCCGGTCTGCTGCGCGCCCACGGCGTGGCGGTGGACCACGACGAGGACGCTGGCGCCGTCACCATGAACCCCTCCGGCGCCGGGGCCGCCAAGAGCGCCGACATCATCACCCATGCCGGTTCGTCGCGCATCCCGATCCTGTTGTGCGGTCCGCTGCTCCACCGCCTGGGCGAAGCTTTCATCCCCGACCTGGGGGGTTGCAACATCGGTGGCCGGCCGATCGACTACCACCTGGAGGCGTTGCGCCGCTTCGGGGCGGAGGTGGACAAGGAGCCAGACGGCATCCGGCTGAGCGCGCCCAAGCGGCTCCAAGGCATGCAGATGGAACTCGAGTACCCGTCGGTCGGGGCGACGGAGCAACTGTTGTTGACGGCGGTCCTGGCCGAGGGCATCACCGAGTTGCGCGGCGCGGCGGTCGAGCCGGAGATCCTCGACCTGGTGGCGGTGCTCCAGCAGATGGGCGCCATTATCACCCTGGAGACTGACCGCACGTATCGCATCGAGGGCGTCGAGTCGATGCGGGGCTACCATCATTACTCGCTGCCGGATCGGATCGAGGCCGCCTCCTGGGCTGGCGCGGCCCTCGCCACCAGCGGCGACATCACGGTGCTGGGCGCCCGGCAACTCGATCTGACCACCTACCTCAACTATTTCCGTAAAGTCGGTGGGCGTTTCGACGTCACCGATGACGGCATCCGCTTCTGGCACCCTGGCGGCGAACTGCGCTCGCTGGCCGTCGAGACCGCCGTCCATCCGGGCTTCATGACGGATTGGCAACAGCCGTTCGTGGTCGCTCTGACGCAGGCGACCGGCATCTCGATCGTCCACGAGACGGTGTATGAGAAACGGTTCGGATTCACCGAGGCCTTGCGCAGGATGGGCGCGCAGATCCAGCTCTACCGCGAGTGCCTGGGCGGTCGGGAGTGGTGCCGTTTCGGTCGTCGGAACTACGAGCATTCGGCGGTGATCTCCGGCCCCACCCCGTTGAGCGGCGCCGAGGTCGAGATCCCCGATCTGCGGGGCGGCTTCTCGCACCTGATCGCGGCTTTGGCCGCCGAGGGCCGCAGCTCGGTCAGCGGGATCGGCCTGATCGACCGGGGCTATGAGCATTTCACCGACAAGCTGGACGCGCTCGGCGCGCGCTATTGGCGCCGCTGACCCGTCTCTCCGCAGCGCCGAACCAGAGTTGTGGACAGTCCCCAACTATGGTTCGGCCAGGACATTAGGACAATAGGCACGAGGGCGCCCGCTCACAAGTCTCCGCGGCATCACACGCGTGCCTGGAGGATGGTGGTCGGGCGAAAAGACAGGATCCATGGTTGTCATCCATGGTTGTCGCGCGCGAGTGCCAGGGATCCTGCGTTTTGTCCGGGCCCGATTCTCGCGAGCGTCAGGGATCCTGCGTTTTCGCGTCCGGCCCCGTGCCCGGCCGACGACGGAACCGCAGGTCAGCGGGCCGCGCCGGAAAGGGCACGAAATTGAAAACGCAGGATCCATGGTTGTCGCGGAAACGGCGCCCCGTGAAAACGCAGGATCCATGGATTTCGGCGCCGAGCGTCAGGGATCCTGTCTTTTCTCCCGACCGACCGATCGCAAGCTTGACGACTGAGACGGGGCATGGGCACGGCATCGTGCGCCGGACAAGACCGGGGCTGCCGGACGCCCCGACAAGCGACGTTAGGCTTGTGGGAATGTCGAAACCACCCGTTCCGTTTGGCTACAAGGTCGTCATCGCGATCCTGGCGCCGATCGCCTGCCTGCTGCTGAAGCGCACCTGGGGCGGGCGCGAGAACCTGCCGAAGGAGGGCGGGTTCATTGTCGCGGCGAACCACATCTCGTCGCTGGACTTCCTGGCGCTGGTGCATTACCTGGCCTGGTGGGCGCGGCCACCGCAGGCGCTGGCCAAGCAGTCGTTGTTCGACACGCCGATTGTCGGGGCTGCCATGCGCGGCATGAGGATGATCCCGGTTCGGCGGGGCACCAGCGCGGCCGGCCGGGCTCTCGACGGCGCTGAGAAAGCCATCGCCGAGGGCGGACTGGTCCTGGTCTATCCCGAGGGTACGGTCACCCGCGACCCGGACCTGTGGCCCATGCGCGGACGGCCGGGCGCGGTCAGGCTGGCGCTCGACACGGGCGCGCCGCTGATCCCGGTGGCCCAATGGGGCGCGCAGCGCCTCCTGCCACGCGGGCACAAGATACCGCGGGTGTGCCCCCGGACCAAGGTCGAAGTGGTCGCCGGGCCGCCTATCGACCTGAGCGACCTGGCCGGATGGGAGAATCGGGGCGAGGCGGTGCGAGTCGGCACCGAGCGGCTGATGCGGGTGCTGACCCAGATGGTGGGCCAACTGCGCGGCCAGACCCCGCCCGCCGAACCCTACAACCAATTCGCCGGAAAGGGCCGCTGATGAGCCGAATCGCCGTGGTGGGCGCCGGGGCGTGGGGGACCGTCTTCGCCCAGATTTGCGCCGACGCCGGGTCCGAGGTCCGGCTGCTCACCCGCGACGCGGAGCTGGCGGCTGAGTTGGGCCGGGGCGCGAACTCGCGCAACTACCCCGGCATGGATTTGCCTCTTATCGCCGCGAGCGCCGACCCGGCTTGGGCTTTGGACGGTGCCGAGGCGGTCGCGATCGTGGTCGCCGCGCAATCGGCGGCAGGCGTCGTGACCGGATTGCGGTCGCATATCCCGCCCGATGCCGTCGTCGCGTCCTTGATCAAAGGCGTCGAGTTGGGAACGGGGCGGCGCATGTCCCAGGTGCTGGCCGACTCGGCGGGGCTGGGCGCCGACCGCGTCGCCGTGGTCTCCGGGCCTAACTTGGCCGGCGAGCTGATCCGGCGCCAGCCCTCCGCGACGGTGGTGGCCTGCGCCGACGAGACCGTGGCCCGGCGTCTGGCCGCCGCGATGGCGACGGGCTACCTGAGGCCGTACACCAACACTGATCTGGTCGGGGTGGAGACCTGCGGGGCGATGAAGAACATCATCGCGTTGGCGGTCGGCGCGGCCCGGGGCATGGGCTTCGGGCTGAACACCTGCTCCACCCTGATGACTCGGGGCCTGGCGGAGATGACGCGGGTGGGCCTGGCCCAGGGCGCGGACCTGGAGACCTTCGCCGGCATGGCCGGGTTCGGCGACCTGACGGCCACCTGCCTGTCCTCGTTGTCCCGAAACCACCAGGTGGGGCACCGGATCGGCCAAGGGATGACCGTCGAGGAGGCGGTGGCGGCCACTCGCGGCACGGCCGAGGCGGTCCAGACCTGCCTGGCGGTGCAGTCGCTAGCCCGGTCAATCGGCGTGGAGGTGCCGATCACCGACGGCGTGGTGGCGGTGATCCATGAGGGCATGGACGCTGGCGAGATGGGCAAGCAGTTGTTGGCGCGGCCGTTCCGTTCGGAAGGCTCCCGCTACCTGGCCTGGCCTTCGTCGACGCGCCTGGCTTGACTGGACTCAGTTCGATTCCGGTGGTTCGCGGCCCCAGAAGCGCTCGCGTCCGGCCCTTGGGCATGGAATGGGGACGGACCCGTTATCCACAGGGGCTGACCTGCTCAAACGCCTGTGGAAAACCGGTGGGCGGGCACGGAAAGGTACCGTCCCCGTTATTCGGCGCGGCTGAGGGCTTGGGAGAGGTCGTCCCAGAGGTCGTCCACGTTCTCGATCCCGACCGACAGGCGGACCAGGTTCTCCGGCACGTCGATGAACTCGCCCGGCCAGCGGCGGCGGCGCTCGAGCATCGATTCGACACCGCCCAGGGAAGTCGCGGGGGCCCATGACTTGGTCTGGGCGGCCACGGCGTCCGCGGCCTTGGCCCCGCCCGCCAACTCGATCGAGACGACCCCGCCGAAACCGCTCATCTGCGCCTTGGCGACGGCGTTGCCCGGATGCGAGGCCAGGGACGGATGGATCACACGTTCGACCGCCGGGTGCGTCTCCAGGCGTCGCGCCAACGTGGCCGCCGAGGCGTTGGACCGTTCGGTGCGCAGCGCGAGGGTCCGCAGCCCCCGCAGCAGCAGGAACCCGTCGAACGCGGAGGGAGTGGCGCCGTGGACGCGCCTGAAGTCGCGCACCTGGGTGTCATGCTCCGACGATGCCGCCACCACGGCACCCATTATCAGGTCCGAGTGGCCGCCCAGGTACTTGGAGGCGGAGTGCACCACCAGATCGGCCCCCCAATCGAGCGGCCGTTGGCCCAGCGGCGTGGCGAGGGTGTT
>JAISCU010000252.1 GCA_031265345.1 Bifidobacteriaceae bacterium | reverse complement strand
GGCGGCCGTCACCAGGCGGGCCGCTGCCAGCACTTCGGGGACCGAATCGGCCACGGCGAGGGGCCAGCCGACCACCGTCATCGCCGGCAGGTCGATCAGATCATTGCCCAGATAGGCAGCGCGGGCCGGGTCGATACCCAGGTCGGAGAGCCAGGCGGACAGATTGGCGGCCTTGTCTTGCACCCCCAGCTGCACCGGCAGTTGCAGCTTTTGGCCGCGGACGGCGGCGGGCGGGGTTCGCTCGCGAGTGAGGATGATCATGGGCAGTCCGATGGCGCGCAACGCGGCGATGCCTGAACCGTCGCCGCGGTGGACCCGGACGGACTCGCTGCCGTCCAGCGCGAGCAAGGCCGTGTTGTCCGTATGGACGCCGTCGAAGTCCATCGCCAAGGCGTCGATGTCGAGCGGTTCTGGTGCCAGCACGGGATCGATCAATGGCGCCAGAGCTCTGGCGGTGACCAGATCAGCGGGAGCGTCGATCTCGATAGCCGTTTCGGGAGCGACCTCTTGCACATCCAAACGGCCGAAGAACCTGAACCCCGCCTGGCGAAACCCGGCCGTGTCCATGACATAGAAAGCACCGGTTTCCGCGTACCGCGGCGCGAGGTCCTGGCGCCTCGGACGGCGGTCGGCAGGGTGCCCGAGTGGCTTCAGCTCAGTTGCCTGAACTGTGGCCTCGGCCGCGGGGCCGGCGCCGGAATTGTCCTGCCCAGGTTCGGTCCGGGTCCAGGTAAACGTGTGCGAGCGGGCGGCCGAAAAGACCGAATCGGCTCCGCCGGTGGCCACCTTCCCGATGGCTGCCCGGACCGCCGCCGGGTCCACGAACGGTGATGTGGCCTGGGCAAAGACCAGCACTCCGGGCAGGGGAGGGCCCGTGGTTTCGAGGACGTCCAGGGCGTGAAGGAGTGCCGCCTCAGAGGTAGCGCTGCCGGTAGCGAGGTGGGCCGGACGGATCACTGTCTCAGCGCCTGCCTCTTGGGCCGCAGCGACGATGTCGGCACTGTCAGTTGTGACGACAATCCGAGCGATCCCGGCCAGGTGCATGGCCCTGATAGTGCGGCCGATCAGGGACACGCCGCCCACGCGGCGCAGGTTCTTGCCGGGCACACCAGTAGAGCCGCCGCGGGCGGGGATGATCGCCAGCGCAGGAGCACCGTTGCAGGGGGCGGTCAATGGTTTCCTCCTCAGTGCCTGTTTGGATACTCGGCGGCGGCTGCGGTGAATGCCAGGATCATTGTCTGCTCCCACAAGCCCCGGCCCCAGGAAGGGTAGCCCGCTTCAACGCCGATTCGCCGTGAACAGTAATCGATATGTCATCCTTCCGAAGCAGGTCGATGGCCCACGCGGTCAGGGCCACCTGGTCGCTAGCCCGGTGCAAGTCCACGTCTACTCCACGTTTCGCCTGATCAAAACGAGTCTCGGTGGACCAATACAGCATCGGTACGCCGTAGAGCTCGAGACTTGATGCCCCAGCGGCGGCCAGGAGTTGGAGTAGCCCGAAGATGGCGTTGTAGCCGTGGAAGACGCCAATCCGCGGATCGCGCGAGAAGCCCTCGTAGCCGAGCATCCGGAATCCGATCGCCTGCCGAGCGATCCCGGGCGGCAGCTGCGCCAAGAGGCGTTCGTTGACTGCCAAGAGCGGGGCCCGGCGCACGGGGCGCTGATTCTGGGCCGCGCCGCCGGCACCGCTTGGTCGCGAGGCCTCCAAGTGCGGCAGCAGTGTTTCCGCCCTACGCGGTAGGAAACGCTCATCTTGGACCCAAACAAGGTCCGCCCGGTAGCTTTCCGGCGGTTCGCGGTGAAGCGTCTTGCGAGCGTTCGGCCCCGGTCCGGTGGTTTGGCTGGCCCTCAGGGAAAGCTCAGCCAGCAACGCGAGGCCGGCATTCACCGTCGCGACCGCGCCCCTGGCGGGCAAGGTTCCGTCCCATTGCCGGGCCGTGGGGCCATTGCCGAGGACGGTGACGGGCCGGCCCCGCACCGCCGCTTCGATCCTGGCGAAATCGCCGATCACGCTTGCGCCTCCCGGTAGAGGGCATCCCACAGTCCAACAACGCGTCCGGGGGCGAGCCAGCGCCAAAAGTAGGCGTGTGAAGCGCGGCGCCACGCGGCCAGGCGGCCCGGGTCGCGGACCAGTCCTCCGATCGCCGCACTCAGGGTGGCGGGGGTGGCATGAAGGAATGGGGCGGGCTCATCGGCCCGCGCGCCGAGACTGAGGCAGGCGATGGCTTCGCCATCGGCGGCGTTGACGGCCACGCCGCCACACGCCATCGTCTCGTAGCTGACCAGATGGAAGCCGCCGGTGACAATCTCATCGAGCCCGAATTCGGCGGTCGAACGCAGAGCGAGTAGGCGTTCGGGTGCCCAGCCGTGGACCGTCACTGTCTGTACACCCGGCAGGCGGCCGAGCTTCCGCCACGCCCTGGCCGAAGCATTCGATGACTTGCGGCCCCACCTCCCGCCAGCCGGCGTGGACGGGGAGAACAACACCATCGCCGGGCTACCCGGGTGGCGCCACGGCTGGGCGCCGGCTCGCAGCGTTCGGCGGAACAGGCAGTTGGGCATCAGGCGGAATCCGGGGTAGAGCCGTGGATGGGCCTGAGCGACGGCGACCTTGGCTGCCCAGTCGAGTCCCAGATCCTCCGAGACGTCGCCAAACAAGGGCGGCTCGCCCGGGAAGGAGTGCGCGTGGTAGATGGCGGGCCGCGACCGGGCGAGTCCCGATTCGGCCAACCATTCCAGGGCGAACAGTGGCAGCGTCCCGTGGACGTGCAACACCTCGGCCCGGCGTACCGCGGCCTTGAACACCTCCAGGCCGTTGCGGTCGGCGCTGATCGGCACCGAATGCGGCGACATCGCGTCGCGGGCCGGGCCGTAGTCGCCGCAGCGCAGATGTACCGCCTCATGTCCGGCCAACTCGCGTTGGGCCGCGGCGAGCATTCCTGGCGCGCCGGCGAGCGCCGATGCCGAAACATGGGTAATCCGCGTCACCGCCGCGCCCCGCCGTCCGGGCACGGCTACCTGGCCGGCCGCGACAGTGGCAGGGAATCCGGGGCGGCCGGACCGATCTCCATCCGAGCGCCCCGGGCCAGTAGGTCGCCCAACACCCGGTCGATATGGCCTTGCCGGATCCACGTCTCGTAGCCGTAGATCGCCCCCGAACGGACCCCGACATAGGTTGCCCGGCCGGTCAGGTCCTCCAAGCGTTCGCGATAGGTGGTCGCGTCAGGCACGAGCTCCGAATCTCCGGGGGGCAATTCCAGGACGATCCCAGCTCCTGACCATGTCTCTGGCGCCGCCGCAGCGTCTCCG
>JAISCU010000207.1 GCA_031265345.1 Bifidobacteriaceae bacterium | reverse complement strand
CCGGCGCCGCCGCGCGCGACACATCTGACCCGGAGGCATCAGTCTCTGCCGCATCAGGCTCAGCCGCTCCAGACGTGCCCGGACACCCAGCGCCCGGGGCTGCCGCACCGGGCCTGGCGGGACCCGGCCTGGAGACGCCCGGCTGCGACACCCCAGGCACCGACCCGGACGCCACCGACGCCACCACCCGCGCCAACGCCACCAAGAACACCGACGAATCCGACCCAGAACACACCGTCGCGCCGAACGTCGATGCCCGTTGGGCGGCCGATTTCATAGTGGCGCTGCGCCTGCACGGGGTCGATGGCGCCAGGATCGGCGAAGCGCTGGCCGAAGTCAACGACCATGTCAAGTCCTCCGGCGAGAGCGCCGAAGACGCGTTCGGCACACCCGAGGAGTACGCCAAGAAACTGGCCATGCCCGCCTCGCCCGACCAGTCGACCGGCGCTATGCTCGGCGTGGTGGCACCGATAGTCATCCAAGTGGTGGCCATGAGCCTGATCTTGGCCGCCCTGCCGCCGCTCCGCGACGGGTACACCACCGACATGACCTCGGGTTCGATCCTCTCCCTCGCGCTGACGGTCTGCGCCATGGTCGCCCTGGCGGCGTTCTCCGGGCCGATCCTGTCCTTCAGCATCCGAAAGACCGCCATCGCAGTCGCAGCCTGGCTCCTGGCCATCACGGCGTGCATCTTGCCAACCGTCCTGATACGCGGGCCGATTCTGATGCTGCCCACGGTCCCGCTGCTCGTGGCTGCCCTGGTCCTGATGGTGGCGGCGGGAGTGTGGATAGCCCTCCACCCCGTCGCCGACGACCGGATCACCACGCCCGCCCGCGCCCCGGAAACGCACAAGGACACCGCGCACGATGCCGCTCACACAGCCCGACCGACCCCCCGTCAAGCCGCCGCCGGGCTCCCCGCCACCGAATCGGAGCCCGAACCCGAACTGGAACCAGCACCCGAACGCGAGCCGGAACCCGGAGCGGGGCCGGAGTCCGACCCAGACGCCAAGCCCAGCCCCAGCTTGGCCAGGGCCCTCGCCCCGGCCCTGTTCGTCCCGATTGCGACGATCGCCTTGGGGGTCTTCACCTGGTTCATGCGCTGACCGGCGCGCCCCGAATCCGCTGTTCCCAAAGCGGGCGTACCGCCGTGGACCCATGCGTTGACAACAGCACCATATTAGGCTCGAAGGAGTCCTGTCCGCTAAGAATCGACCCAGAGAGCGCTCCTACGTGTCACTGTCCGCATGGTCAATGTTGCCGTTCGTGGCTTTGCTAGCATGCATCGCCGTCCTTCCACTCGTCCCCGCCACTGCCCGCTATTGGGACCACAACTGGTTCAAGCTGGCCGTCTCGATGCTCCTGGGCCTGCCCGTCGGCCTGTGGATCTGGTTCGGGGTGGACCCGCACCTGGTCCAGCACTCGATGGCGGAGTACGGCCAGTTCATAGTCCTGTTGGCGAGCCTGTTCGTGGTGACGGGCGGCATCTTCGTGGCTGGCGATCTGAAGGCGACGCCTCGAAACAACACCCTCCTGCTGGGTGCGGGGGCGATCCTGGCGTCGTTCGCGGGCACCACGGGCGCGGCCATGCTGCTGATCCGCCCGATCCTGAACACCAACGCCGAGCGCCGCCACAAAGCCCACACGATGGTCTTCGCCATCCTGATCGTGGCCAACTGCGGCGGCCTGCTCACCCCGCTGGGCGATCCGCCGCTCTATGTCGGTCTGATGCGCGGCGTGCCGTTCACCTGGACGTTCTCCCTGTTCCTACCTTGGCTGTTCGTCAACGGCCTGCTGCTGTTCACGTATTACGCCCTCGACTCGCGCCGCTACGCTGAAGAACCAGCCGCCGCGCTGGCCCAAGACCGCGCGGAGGCCACTCCCCTGTCGATGCGCGGCTCGGTGAACATCGTCTGGCTGGCGGTCATCATCGCGTCGGTGGCCTTCCTGGGCGATTGGCCCTGGATCAAGGTGGCGGTCCAGATCGCGGCGGCGGCGGCATCGTTCCTGTTGACCCCCAAGAAGGTGCGTTTCGGCGACAACGAGTTCACCTGGAGCCCGATCATCGAGGTGGCCTTCCTGTTCGCGGGCATCTTCCTGACCATGATCCCGGCCCTCCAGATCCTGCGCAGCGAGGCCCACTCCCTGCCGCTGAACGAGTACACCTTCTTCGGCTTCACTGGCGCGCTCTCAGCGGTCCTGGACAACACGCCGACCTATCTGGCGTTCTTCGACATGGGCCAGGAATTGGCCGTGCCGGGCGCGCCGATCGTGGCGGGCGTTCCCGAACTCTACTTGACCGCCATCGCCTTGGGCGCGGTCACCTGCGGCGCCATCACTTACATCGGCAACGGCCCCAATTTCATGGTCAAGGCCATCGCCGAGGAGCGCGGCGTCAACATGCCGTCGTTCGGCCATTACGTGGTCTGGGCCGGCATCTACCTGGTCCCGATCCTGGTCGCCCTGGTCTGCGTCTTCATCAGTCCGCTCTGGCAAGTCAAGCTCGTGGGAGGCGTGCTCACCCTGGGCCTGCTGGTCCGCCCGGTCATCTGGCTGGTGAAGGCCCGCCGCCAGACCGCCGAACCGGCCCCCGCCGACCAGTGAGTAGTTGTTCGAGCGCTCGTCGGCCGGGCGCAGCCGGTGTCGCGGAGAGGGTGCCGACCTGTCCCCAAGCCAGAAAAGATGCACAGGCTGGCTCTCGCGCGCGACTGCCACGGTAAGCAGGTTTCTCGCCGCCCCGACCGCGCCTGCCACACACGTAAGAGGTCCCGTCGCCGCGCCGACCAGTTGACCGGGCCCGACCCGTCAAGGCCGCCCCAGCGCGCGGCAACCTTGTCAGCCCTTGACGGCCGACGCGAACGCGGTGGCGGCGGCCCGCACCTGGTCCCAATCGGTGTACTCGATGTCGAGGGTCGGGTCGGTCGGCCCATCGGTGATCCTCATGATCAGCTGGATGGCCTTCCGATCCCACCAGTGGTACGAGGGATAGTGCAGCGCCCCGGCCACGACTTCGGTGCGGGAGGGAGACCAGCCCGATTCCTCCAGGAACTTGCGGGTGTACGAATGTACGGCCGGGTCACGCTTCTCCGCGTTCCGGGCGGTCAGCGACACGGTCACGAACATGGTCGGAGCGGCGTCCAGCTCGCTCCGCCTGCGAGCCACCAACCGGCGCAGCGCTTTGGAGAAGCGTCCGTACTGGACCGAGGCGACCAGCACGATCCCGCGCCTGCCCGTCAGAGCCACAGTCCCCGCCGGCTCGCCGGACGCCAGGTCCACGACCGTGGCGCCAACCCCCTCGGCTCGCAGTTGCTCGGCCATGGCCTCGGCGATCTTCCGGCTCTGTCCGCCGAACCGCCCCGCATGGGCCACCAACACATCATCGCTCTCGTGGTCGGTCATCCCGTCTCCATTCCTGCTCGCTCTCCGGACGCACCAGCCGCACCGGGCCGCCCCTTCCCCGCACCACCCGCGTCCCGAGGACCAGCATTGAACCAGTCTCCGACCACTGCGGGCCAATTGGCCTCGGTCAACGCTAGTGCTCCCACGACCCGTCCGGCGTCCAGGCGCACCGCCCGGTCAGCCGCAGCCGCCACCAACTCGAGGTCGTGGGTCGCCACCAGCACGGTCCTGCCAGCGGCGGCCAGGTCCCGCATGGCCCGGGCCACCTCATGCATGTGAGCCAAGTCGAGCCCGCTGGTCGGCTCGTCCAGCACTACAAGGTCCCGCCCGGACGCGAAGGCCGCCGCTATCGCCAGACGCTGCTTCTGACCACCGGACAAAGTCGCCGGGTGCCGTTCGGCTTGGCCCGCCAGGCCGAACCGCTCCAAGACGGCCTCCGCTTCGGGCCGGGCGGCGGCAACGTCCAACTTCCGCCCCGGCCCGGCGTGCCGCAGCGACAGCACCACCTCGTCAATGACCGACTCGGTGAACAACTGGTGCCCCACGTCCTGCGCCACCAGGTAGCAGGCCCGCCGCCGCGCCCGTGGCCCCAGCGCACCGAGTCCCGGCCGTCTCAAAACACGCTGCACGATGCCGCCCCAGCCCCGCCCTCTCCTCGACTTGGGCGACCACTCGGCGCCCGACACCGGAACAGCGGTCAGGCCCCCGCTCTCGGGTCGCCCGCTCGATGGGTGCCCCCGACCCGCAGGCGGGCGGTCGGAAAGACAAGATCCCTGGCACTCGGCGCCGACTGTCAGGGATCGTGTCTTTTCTCGCGGTCCCGTTTCATCGACTGTTAGGGATCGTGTCTTTTCTCGATCATGCCCTTTTCGGCGCGGCCCGCTGGCCTGCGGTCCCGCCGCCGGCCGGGCCGAGGGCCGGAGGCAAAAGGACACAATCCCTAACACTCGATGAAAACCCGCCCCGAAGAAAGACACAATCCTTGACACTCGCGCGCGACTACCAGGGATCGTGTCTTTTCCCGCCGCAGTCGGTCCGGAACGCGGCCTCGCCCCCAAGCTCAACGGCGTTGAGGCCTGGCCCTTGTTCTGGGGGACGCCCGCCCGGGTCAGGGTTCCGCGGCGGCCGAAGCGCAATCCCGCCAACCAGAGCGCCAGCGAGGACTTCCCGGCCCCGTTGGCACCGACCAGCGCGGTCACCTGGCCAGCCGGGAACGCGACCTGGTCGATGTCCAGCGTCCAAGGCCGACCCGATCGCGCGTCGCGTGGGTTCCCGGCACGAGGGATCTCAGCGCGATGGCTCCCGGCACGGCGATTGCTGGCGCGAGGATTCCCGGCGCGGTTGTCGTCGGCGCGGTCGTCACCAGCGCGGTTGTGACCAGCGCGATTGTCACCGCCACGGTTGTCGCCGACGTGGTTGTCATCAGCGCAGGCATCACCACCACGATTGTCACTAGCGCGGTTGTCGCCAGCGCAATAGTCACCAGCGCAGTCGTCGTCGGCGCGGTTGGGACCAAGTCGGCGACCGATGGAGCGGTAGCGGACCCGCAAGTCTGAGACGACATATGCATCCGCTTCCACACTGCTGACTCGCGCCGTCCCGCTGACTCGTGCCGTTCCGCCGATTCGCGCCGTTCCGCTGACTCGTGCAGTCGGGACATCGGGCGGAGACAGGCGGCCTGAGGACAACGAATCACGGAAAGGCGACAGTCCCCTTCCCGTGGTCGAAACAGGGCTCTCGTCGCGAAGCGCGGCCTGGCGCTCATCCGGGCGGTGGGGAGGCCGCACCAGCGGCACCCGGTCCGAATCCCAGGCCGTGGCCCGCAGGCCCAGTTCGGTCAGCCGCGAGGGGGTCAACGACCGGAAATGGGGACCGGTGAGATCGTGCGCCACCCGTCCGTCCGCTATCACCACCACCCGGTCGGCCAGGTCGGCCAAATAATGCAGCCGGTGCTCCGCCACGACGATGGTGGCACCGGCCCGCCGCCACGCCATCAGCGCCGCGCGCAGCCGAGCGGTGGCGCCCTGGTCGAGGTTGGCGGACGGCTCGTCCAGCACGTACAACCGGGGCTCGCAGGCGGCCACCGACCCGCAGGCCAGAAGTTGTTTCTCGCCCCCGGACAGAGCGAACACGGAACGGCCGAGTAGTCCTTCGAGCCTCAGCGCGCCGACCGTCCGGGCCACGCGGCGCGCGATCTCGTCAGGCTCGAGCCCCAGGTTCTCGCAGCCGAAGGCCAGTTCGCCCAGCGTGTCGGTGGCGAAGAACTGCGTACGGGGGTTCTGGAAGACGGAGCCGACTGATCCAGCCGTCCGCCACAACGGCTCGCGGGAGGGGTCCAGCCCGAACACGGACACGGCGCCCGCCAGCGAGCCTTCGAAGAAGTGTGGCACCAGACCATTGAGCAGCCTTGTAACAGTGGTCTTGCCGCCTCCCGAGGGGCCGGTCAGCACTGTCAACTCGCCAGCCGCGAATCTCAAGTCGAGGCCATCGACAGCCAGTGCGTCACCGGCCCCGTAGCCGAAGCTCACATCGCTCAGTTCGGCCGCAGGCCGGGAACGGCTCACGTCCGCCATCCCGCCCACAGGCCGATCGCGCCCGCCAACAGGATCCACAGAACACCGTCCAGCGGCCCGAACCCGATCCGGCCCAGATGAGTCCGCCCGCCAGGCCCGCCGAGCCCCCTGGTCAGAGCCGCCTGCGAGAGCTCTTCCCCGCATTTGACGGAACAGATCAGCAACGGGATCAGCCGGTACTCGAACCAGGTCATCAGCCCGACCCGCCCAATCGAGACTCCGCGCACCCGCATCGCCTGGGCGACAGCCGCGTTCTCATGGAACACGGTCGGCGCGAACCGCAGCACCACCGCCGACGGGATGGCCACGAACTGCGGGACCCGCCAGCGCGCCAAGGCCGCCAACAACGACGAGACGCCAATGGAGGCGACCGCCGCGTAGGCCATGAACGCGGGAGGCAACAGCCGCGCCGCCAGCCCGGTCGCCCCCGAGATCAGGAAACTGGCCGGGGTCACGGCGCCCGCCAGGAAAGACGCCTCGGCCGCGAAAACCACCGCGACCACCAGGCCGTAGACCACGGCGGCCATCATCCGGCCAGCCGTGACGGCTACCAGAGCGGGAACAATCAAGCAGATGAGACGGGCCGCCGAGCCGCCGCCCGCGAACCCGGCGGTGAAGCTGACCACGTTGACCACCACCAGCGCGGCCAGCACGCTGCGCGGGTCGAGCGGAGGCCGCCGGGGTTCCAGCGTCAACACACCCGGCACCGCGCCCGCCGCCACACCCGGCGACAGGTCACGCGACAGGTCAGGCAACGCCGGCCCGCTCGAAATGCTTCCGCAGAGTCGCCCTCCCCAGATAGGCCCCGGCCGCCGCGCCCACCGCCAACTCGGCGATCATGACCCAGAACACCCAGGACGGAGTCAGCGCCACCAGGGAGTCGATCCAGCCCTGGTCGTGGCGCCGCCCCAGCCGTTCCAAGAAGGCGTCGCGGGCGATGAACAATGGCACCACCGTCCCGATCAGCATCTCGGAGAAGATGGCGTAACCCAAGACGAGCCAGACGGGCTGGCGGTAGTCGCCCAGGCGGAGCACGGCATCGGCGGCGGGGGCCAAGACGATCGCGAACAGGGCCACCCAGTAGGACTGCCCCGTCGCCAACACCAACAGCCCAGTCAGCCAACCCATCACTGTGACCATGCCGAAGTGGCGCACGCGGGTCGCGAACAGCATGAACGGGATGCCGCCGAGCAGCGGGATGTATAACGGCCCCAGCACCTGCAGAATGGGCACCAGCGCGCCCAGCTGCCCGAACACGGCCAGCACAACCATGTACAGAACGGTGAAGATACCTATGTTGATCAGGTCTTTAGCCGAGAACAGCCGGTTCACTTCGACACCCCCAGGTCCGAACGACATTGCCGCGCGAGCTTACCAAAGGTTCCGGGCGCGGCTGGACACCGGTCCCCCGCGCACGGCTCGTCCCGGACAAGGAACATCAGAAGGGTTCCGATGCCGCGCCAAGACCAGGCGGAAGGGACAACGCCGCTCGTGGCGCGGCATCGGACAACTGTGGAAGTGGGCCGCGCCGGGACGAGGGGAATTCGGGTAAAGCCTCGTCTCGACGCGACCCGAGGCTGGCCGGGCGCCGCGCTCGAAGGGGCCACCAATCAAAACCCCAAGGCGCCCGGCCAGAGTCGGCGCGGCTACATCAGCGCTGGTCGATGGGCACGTAGTCGCGCTCCACCTCGCCGATGTAGATCTGGCGCGGGCGGCCGATCTTGTTGGTCGGGTCGGCGGCCTGCTCGCGCCAGTGCGCGATCCAGCCCGGCAGGCGGCCCAGCGCGAACAGGACCGTGAACATGTCGACCGGGAAGCCCATCGCCTGGTAGATCAGCCCGGTGTAGAAGTCGACGTTGGGGTAGAGCTTGCGCTCCTGGAAGTACGGGTCCTTCAGGGCCGTCTCCTCCAGCGTCAAGGCGATGTCCAGGAGCTGGTCGTGGCCGGTCTTGTGGCGCAGGATGGCATCGGCGTGCTGCTTGACGATGGCCGCCCTGGGGTCGTAGTTCTTGTAGATCCTGTGCCCGAAGCCCATCAGTTTGGCCTCGCGGTTCTTGACCTTGGCGACGAACTTGGAGACGTCGCCGCCGTTCTCCTTGATCTCCGCCAGCATCTCCAGGACGGCTTGGTTGGCGCCGCCGTGGAGCGGGCCGGACAGGGCGTTGACGCCCGCCGCCACGGACACGTACATGTTCGCGCCGGAGGAGCCGACCAGCCGCACCGTCGAGGTGGAGCAGTTCTGCTCGTGGTCGGCGTGCAGGATCAGCAGGACGTCGAGCGCCTTGGTGATCTCGTCGTCGAACGGGTACGGCGAGGTCGGCAGCCCGAAGGACATTCGGATGAAGTTCTCGACGTAGGTCTCCGAATCGTCCGGGTAGAGCATCGGCTGGCCGGTCGAGTACTTGTAGCCGTAGGCCGCCAGCGTGGGCACCGCGCCCATCAGCCGGTAGGTCGCGTCGTCCAGGTCGTCCGGGTCCACTCCGGGGTTGGTGTACACGAATGTGGACAGCATGTTGATCGACGCGCTGAGCAGCGGCATGGGATGCGAACGGCGCGGCGAGGATTTGAACATCTCCTTCAGCCGCTCGTCGATCAGGTGGTACTTGGCGATGTTGGCGCAGAACGCGTCCAGCTGGGTCTTGGTCGGCAACACGCCGTACAGCACCAGGTACGCGACCTCCAGGAAGGTCGAGTTCGCCGCCAGCTGCTCGATCGGGTAGCCCCGGTAACGCAGTATCCCGGCGTCGCCGTCGATGAACGTGATGGCCGATTTGCAGGCCGCGGTCGAGCCGAAGCCGATGTCGAAAGTGGTGTCGCCGGTCTGCGCCAGCAGTTTGCCGATGTTGAAGCCGTTGTTGCCGACCGTCGATTGGACCAGCGGCAACTCGACCCTGACATCGTCATGGGCAAAGATGGCATTCCCCATGGGTTGTCTCCTTTGATTGTCTGAGGGGTAGTTACAAAGGAGATTTTACCCTCTCTTTTGGGACTTTGCTCCTACGCCCGCTCGCGGGGCTGCCTGGACCCTGTGGGAAGTCGGTCCTAGGGCCGTTTGTGGCCGCGCCCGCGGCCTGTCCACCCGCCGTTTTCAGTGGACGATGCCGTGCCCCGGCTCCCCCGGTTCCGTCCGGGTCGCCTTGGGTCGCAAGGCCCCGGGAAAGTCGTGGGGCGGGTGGCCGACGCGCTGGCGTCGGGGGCGGTGGCCAAGGGCATGGGACCGACCCGGAATGTGAATTGCGCCTCAAACGCGTTCGTGGTCGCGGCCGGCCGACCACGAACCCCGAATAGGCGCATTTCAGCCCGGGACCGCGCCCGCACCCGCGCCGGCCGCCAACGCGAGCACGTCAACCACCCGCCTCCCACGACTCTGCCGAGGCCTTGCCTTGGGTCGGCCGGGCGGCGCGTGGACGAGCTCCGGCGGGAGGGGCGGCTATTGCGCTTTCGAGTCCTCGGCGGCGACCATGTACTCGCCCGAGCCCGTCAGGTCGCGGTCCAGCATCGCTGGGACGAGTTGCGGCGCGGGCTTGATGGCGAGGTCGTGGTCCAACGGCAGGACCGCGCTGTTCACCAGCGTTCCGTCCGCCCTCCAAGCTGTGACCTCGAACCTCGAGTGCTCCTCCTCGGGCGCTGTAGGGTCCGGCCCGAGCGACAGGTGGTAGTCCAGATCGTCACCCTCGGCTTTGCCCTCGACGCTTCCCTCGCCTATTCGGCTTGGACGGCCGCAGCCGCGATCCGGGCGTTCCGCCGCACCCTGCTGGTGAGCATCGCGTAGACCGCGTAGACGATCAGCGCTATGGCCGCCACCACCAGGATCATCGGCTTGCCGAAGTCGCTGTACTGCAGCACGTTCCCGACCCACGGGACCGAGTAGGCCATCTTGGCCCGCACTTGCTTCTCCCGCACCGGGTCGTCGTTCGCGCCGTTGGCGTCGCCCCTGGTGATGAGGGTGGTCTCGCCATCGGCGGACTGGCCCCAGCCGACCGCCCGGTGGGTGATCAAGGTCGGGTCGTCCGGGTTCGGCATGAACGTCACTATGTCGCCCACTTCGATGTCTTCGAATCCGCTGACCGGGTACACAATGGCCATGTCGCCGGGCGTCAGTGTCGGCTCCATCGAGCCGGTCAGCACGTTCAGCGCCTTGCCGCCGTGCAGGGCCGGTATCACCGCGAGCACCACGCCGAGCGCCAACAGGGCCAGGACCACGACGGTCATGACCCAAGACACGACGCGCCGCCAGACGGCCGTGCGCGGCGGGGCCTCCTCCTGGGCCAGCGGTTCTGCCTGCGGCTGCGCCACGGCTGCTGGTACGGCGGGGGCCTGCGGCTGGGTTGGCGCGGCTGGCCGGGACGCAACTCCGGGGGCTGCCCACGCGGGCGGCACCGCGAACATGTCCTCGGTTGGCGCCTCGGCCCAGTCGGCGGGCGCGGGCGGCGCTTGCGGCGGCGCTTGGGGCGCCCGAGCGATTGGTTCGGTTGCGGTTGTGAATGCCATGTCGATCTCCGGTCGGGATTGTTAGATGCTTGTCTGCTGGGTGGCGGTCACCACGAAATCGCCCCAGGGGAGGCTGTCCCCCGGTTCGCCTTCCTGGCGCTCCCAGCCGGTCAATGAGTCCTTTGGCAGTTCGAAAGTGACTGCCAGCCTGAAGGTGTTAGATGCCCTTTGGCTCATGATGATTCCGGGGCCCGGCGATGAGATGCCCGGCTGCGTCAGGCCCAGCGTTGTCGGTTTGGTCGGCTCGGCCGCGTTCCAATTCACCCTGGCCCCGGCGCTGTTCCAAGCGTCCACGACCGCCGTCCATTTGTCCTCGATCACCGGAACGCTGGACCCCAGGGACACGAAATACTTCATGTTGTCGCCCGGAGCATTGACGTCCACCACCATGTCGACTTCGATCTTGTCCCCGGGCGTGGCCCGGTAGGTGTCCAAGTCGATCTCGGTGACGCCCTCCTGGTTGAAGGACTTCTTGTCGCCCGGAGTCGTCAAATCATAGATGTGCATCTCGCCTGGCAGGACTTCGAGCGTTCCATGCTGGACCTGGCCAACGTTGCTGTTGGCGGATTCGCTCCACATTGCGAAGGTCGAGCCGCCCATCAGCAGGGCCAGACCGGTCACCCCGGCCACCAGGCCCTTGAAGCGACGCGAGCGCCGCTTGCGCTCCGTTGTCGCTTCTGCTGCCATTCTTGGTTCCTCTCCTCCGGCCCCTCTTCTGAGGCTCCCTCTCGCCTAAGTCGCCTGTGATGTCCAACGCCTCCCAGAACTCCGGGACAGGCCCCCGTTCTGGTGTTGCTTCTCGCACTAGTCCCAACGCTCAGGGCGGGGGCTCTATTCCCCGATAGCCCAACGCCGCCGGGACCGCGTCCGTTGGTTCCGCCCCCGCGACCTACGTTCGATTGCTCCTGCTCCCAAAAGCGCCGATCACGCAAAAGGGGATTGTCCCCTTTCCGTGATCGGCCCCTCACTCAGTTGCTCGGTCCGCGTTGCGACTTGGTCAGCCTTTGGCGTAGGGGTCGACCTGCTTGACGGTCACATGCAGATCGGCCAGGTCCAGCGCGCTGTTCTGCCGACCGGTAGTGGCTGCGGGCAGTTCTGCGGTGATGGCCACCCTCAGTTCGCCAAGGTCCTCCGGATCCAGATCCCAGTCGATTCTGACGCTATCGAACCCCTTCTTGATGTCGAGGTCGTCGCCGTCGGGAAGCCGATGGGGCATGAGGTCGTCGCCGCGAAAGACGTACACTAGGAAAATCCAGTCCGAGTCCTGAAAAGTGTTCTGGCCGTCCTTGCCGCCATCGTCCAGCCATAGCTCATACTTCATGTTGTCGCCGATGGCCGTCACGTCGACCGGTATGTTTATCTCAAGGTTGTCTCCGGGGACCGCGTAGAACTTGCTCAGATCCGTTATCACCTTGCGATTCTTCTTCCCCCCCAACCCGTTGATCCACGGGCTATTGTCCGGGTCGCTCGGCCCCTTGGCCACACGGACGTCGTACACCACTGGGGCGAGGCTGCCCTCTATGTCGAGGGTGCCATGTTGGACCGGCTCCACGTTTGCGCTACTGGAATCGCTCCACAGCGCGTACGTCGAGCCGCCCATCAGCAGAGCCAGACCGGTCACACCGGCCACCAGACCCTTGAAACGACGCGAGCGCCGCTCGCGCTCCTTCGTCGCTCCTGCTGCTGCCATGTCTTTGTTCCTCTCCTTCGAGCCCATTGCTATTGGGGCTCCCCCATTTCCTCGCGTGTGGTGTTCCGACGCCTTACAGAACAGGGGGACAGGCCCCCGTTCCGACGCCTCGCAGAACAGGGGACAGGCCCCCGTTCTGGTGTTGCTTCTTGCCTTAGGTTCAACGCCCGGAGGCGGGGCCCTATTCCCCGATAGCCCAAGGCTGCGGGGACCGCTCCCACCGGCTCAGGCCCTGCTACCCGCGTTCGATTGTTCTTGCTGCCAAAAGCGCCGGTCGCGGGAAGGGGACAGTCTCCTTCCCGCGACCGGCCCTTCTTGGCATCGGAACAATCGAACATGGGTCGCGCGGACCTAGCCTGTGGGCCGGTCCGTGCGACTTTCGTCTTTTGGGGAATAGAGCCCATGCCCTGGGCGTTGAACAGAGCAGGCAGCGACACCGGAGCGGGGGCCTGCCCCCCCGGTCGCGCGAAGCCGAGAGCACGAAACGAAACCAGATAGCAGTGCCCCGGTCGCGCGAAGTCGCGAACACGACACGAAACGCAATGGTATGGCCCCGCGACCGGGGCCTCGAAAGAGAGGAACACGATGACAATCAATCCGGCAACCGAGCGCGAGCGGCGCTCTCGTCGTTTCAAAGGCTTGGTGGCCGGTGCGGCTGGCATCGCGCTGCTCCTGGGCGGCGCGACCTTCGCAATGTGGTCCGACTCCGAAGAGGCCGACGTGGCCAAGGTCCAGCACGGCACCTTGGACGTGGTCGAGAACGACGTGAGCGGCGTCTACGACCTGCGGCGCGACGCGAACAGTGAGGACGGCGAGGAAACCGGTT
Source organism: Bifidobacteriaceae bacterium (assembly GCA_031265345.1). Next base: position 574 of record JAISCU010000207.1, on the reverse strand, counting down.
CCTTGGCAGTCAAGGACGCGGTTGAGATCCCGGATCTGGCCAATTTCCCGGCCGTTCCAGGTGACAAGATAGAGATCGTCCTGCCGGTGAAGGTGGACGCAGTCGGCGACAACATGAACTACGAGCTGACGCTCCACTCCGTCACCCCGTTCGCCGACTTGCACTGGACGGCCTGGGTGAACCTCTACGACATGTCCGGCAACGTGGCCAGGGCGTACGGGCAGGTCAACTTGACCGAGCCTGATGGCCCCTTGCACCACGTTGATGGCGTGTCGTTGGGCTGGTTCACGCCGACGGATTCGACCTGGTACCAGTTGTCCGTCGTGGTCGAGCTCGAAAGCGACAATTTGCGTAACCAGGACCGCATCGAGGGCAGCGTCGACGAGGAGACGGATAAGCGGAACGACTTCCTGGGACTGAAGGAGCTGGTCGTGACCGCGACGCAGTACGGCTTCTGAGGAATCGTGACGGCCTGAGACGGTAATCGAAACCCGTCCAGTCGCCGGGCCGCGCGAAGCGGCCCGGCGGCGGGCTTCGCCTGAGGCGCCGGTCGCGGGAAGGGGACTGTCCCCTT
>JAISCU010000161.1 GCA_031265345.1 Bifidobacteriaceae bacterium | reverse complement strand
TCACCGGCCGACCCGCGCTACGTCCTGAAAAGGGCGCTGAAACGGGCTTCGGACATGGGATTGAGTTTCTACACCCATCCCGAGATCGAGTTCTACCTGTTCAAGTCCGGCACCGGGCGTTCCACCAATCCGCTGGTGCCGCTGGATTCGGGCGGGTACTTCGACCACACCGCCAGAGGCACCACCAACGATTTCCGCCGCATCGCCATCGAGATGTTGGAGTCGATGGGCATCTCGGTCGAGTTCTCCCACCACGAGGCCGGCCCCGGCCAGAACGAGATCGACCTCCGTTACGCTGACGCCCTGACCATGGCGGACAACATCATGACGTTCCGCACGGTGGTCAAGGAGGCGGCGCTATCCGAGGGCATCTTCGCCTCGTTCATGCCGAAGCCCATGGGCAGGCACCCCGGCAGCGGCATGCACACCCACTTCTCGCTCTTCGAGGGCGACCGGAACGCCTTCTTCGACGCTTCGGCGCAGTACGAACTGTCCAAGACCGCCCGCAGTTTCATGGCCGGGGTGTTGCGTTACGCCCGCGAGATATCCCTCATCACCAACCAGTTCGTGAACTCGTACAAGCGCCTCTGGGGCGGGGCGGAGGCGCCCAACTACGTCTGCTGGGGGCACAACAACCGATCCGCCTTGCTGCGTGTGCCGATGTACAAGCCGGGCAAGCCGCAGACGGCGCGGGTCGAGTTCCGGGGCATGGACTCCGCGGTCAACCCGTACCTGGCTTTCGCCGCGATCCTGAGCGCCGGGCTGCGCGGGATCGAGGACGATTTGGCCCTGCCCGCGGAGGCGGAGGACGACGTTTGGGCTCTGACCGATTCCGAGCGCCGCGCCTTGGGCATAGAGCCCCTCCCGCACTCCCTTGATGAGGCGGCGGTCGTGATGGGCTCATCGGAATTGGCGGCCGAGACCCTGGGGGAACATGTGTTCGAGTTCGTGTTGCGGAACAAGCGCCAAGAGTGGAACGAGTACCGGGCGCAGGTCACGGCTTACGAGCTGGAACGCTTCCTGCCGATCTTGTGAAGTCGACCTTGTGAGGCTGATCTTGTGATGCTGACCTTGTGACCGGGGTCCGGTGATGGTGTCCGCGCAGGCGGGGAGCCCCATCGGGGGGCGTCTGCGCTCCGCCACGGGCGAGCTGGTCAGGGTCGGCCTGTCCGATGCCGCCCGCGCGGTCGGGCTGTTGGCCGAGCTCTCGGCGGTGGGCTTGGAACTGCCCGTCGCCGCGCTCAGTTCCGTGGCGGATCCGGACTTGGCTCTGTTGACTTTGGCCCGCATCGCTGGCGTTCCGGCCGGTCGGGAGGGGCTGGCCGAGCTCTGGCCGGACTCGCGTGCGCTGGGTCGCCTGCTGGCGGTGGTCGGGGGTTCGGCGGCGCTGGGCGACCACCTGGTGCGCCACCCCGAGCACTTGTCCGCGTTGGGCGAGCCCGAGCTGTTCGCGTCCCCAGCGGACGGTCCGGGGGATGACCGGCAGCAGCGAGGCGATCTGGCGGAGCACGATGCCGTGCGGTCGGCCCCCGAGCCCACCGCGGCTCAGGAGTCGGTCGGGCGGGTGGCCGACGAGATGGGCGCGGGCCGACCGAGCGGCATCGTCCAACCGGATGACACACGGGTTGGGGACAGGCCCCAACCGGTGCTTGGGGGCTCGCGGGCGGACAGCGCGACTGCTGTGAAGCCGCCCCCAGTGGCCGTGCCTGCGGATGAGACACCGGTGGCGGACAGGCCTCAACCGGTGTCTCGACCCTCGGTGGCGGACGGGGCGGAACCGACGGAGCGTCAATTGGCGTTCCGGGCGGCCATGCTGCGGGCCGTCGGCGCCGATCCGGAGGCGGCGGTGCCGGTGGCCGAGTCGCCCGCGCCGGAGCCGTTGCGCCTGGCCTACCGCCGAGCGTTGCTGCGGATCGCCGCCGAAGACCTGTCCGCCCAAGCGCCCACCGAACTGTTTCCGCTGGTCGGGAGCGCCCTGGCGGACCTGGCCACGGGCGTGCTGGAGGCGGCGCTGGCGGTGGCGCGGTCCGGGGTGAAGGGGCACGAGAAGGCCCGGCTGGCAGTCATCGCCATGGGCAAGACGGGCGGGCGCGAGTTGAATTACGTCTCCGACGTGGACGTTGTCTATGTGGGGGAGCCGGCCGGTCCGGACGTGCCGGAGGCGGACGCGCTGGCCGTCGCGACCCAGTTGGCCTCGGCGCTGCAGCAGGTCACTTTCGGCACCGCGAAGGAGCCGCCGATCTGGCAGGTGGACCCGAACCTGCGCCCCGAGGGCAAGAACGGCCCGCTGGTGCGGACGCTGGACTCGCACCTGGCGTACTACCGCAAATGGGCCAAGACCTGGGAGTTCCAGGCGTTGTTGAAAGCCCGTCCTGCGGCAGGCGACTCGGCGCTCGGGGAGGCCTACTACCGGGCCACACGGGAGTTCGTGTGGAGCGCCGTCGAATCGGAGAACTTCGTCGAGGACGCCCAGGCGATGCGGCGCCGGGTCGAGCGGAACGTGCCGCCGGCCGAGGCCGAACGCCAGATCAAACTGGGCCGGGGCGGCCTGCGGGACGTCGAGTTCACCGTCCAGTTGTTGCAATTGGTGCATGGCCGGGGCGACGGGGCGATCCGCTCCGCGACAACGTTGACGGCTTTGGCTGCGTTGCGTGACGGCGGCTACGTGGGCCGGGCCGGCGCAGCGCGCTTGGCGGAGTGCTACGCCTTGCTGCGGACCCTGGAGCACCGGGTGCAGCTGTGCCGCCTTAAGCGGACGCATCTGATGCCGACCGGCGCCCGGGACCTGCGACGGTTGGCGCGGGCCGTCCGGATGGTCCCCGCCGAGGGCGAGGAATTGGAGAGGACTTGGCTGGCGACCCGCCGCGAGGTCCGATCCTTGCACGAGGAGTTGTATTACCGGCCGTTGCTCCCGGCCACGGCCCGGCTCTCGGCGGGGGAGGCTCAATTGGCGCCCGATGCCGCCCGGTCGCGTCTGGCCGCGCTCGGCTACCGGGACCCGGCCGGCGCTATGCGTCACATCGCCGCTCTGACCGGCGGCGTCACCCGGCGAAGCGCGATCCGGCGGCAATTGCTGCCAGTGATGCTGGGATGGTTCGCGGAAGGCGCCGATCCGGACGCGGGCCTGCTGTCGTTCAGGCGGCTGTCGGAGGAACTGGGCTCCACGCACTGGTACCTGCGGATGCTGCGGGACTCGGCCGGCGCAGCCGAACGGCTGTCGCACGCCCTGGCGGCGTCGCGGTTCGTCGCCGAGGGGCTGGCGCGCTCCCCTGAGTCGGTGCGTTGGCTCGACTCGGACGCATCGCTGCTGCCGCGCCAGCCCGACGAGCTGCGGCGAGAGTTGGGCTCCATCGTGGAGCGCCGGGATTCGCCGGGCGACGCGGCGATGGCGGTGCGCGGGCTGCGCCGCCGCGAGCTGACCCGCTTGGCCACCGGGATGGCCTTGCATCTGCTGGACGATGGCGCGGCCCGTTTCGCGGTGTCCTCGACCGCGGCCGTGGCTGTGGAGGCCGCCTTGGCGTTGGCCGTGCGGGACGTGGCCGGTTTGGATGCGTCGCGGGCGGACTCGTCGGGGCGGGACGTGTCGGGGCTTGGCGTGTCGGGGCGGGACGTGTCCGGAGCGGACGTGTCGGGGCGGGACGTGTCCGGAGCGGACGCGTCGCGAGCGGTTAACGGCGTGCTGACCGACGTGGCGGTAATCGCGATGGGGTCTTTGGGGGGCCGCGAGATGGCGATCGGATCGGACGCCGACGTGCTGTTCGTGCATCGCCCGCGGCCCGGCGCGGACGAGTCGGCGGCTCAAGCGCAGGCCCAGGCGATAGCGGCGACGGTGCGATCATTGTTGGGACGGATCGGGCCCGAGCCGCCTTTGGAAGTCGATGCCGACCTGCGCCCGGAGGGCCGGGCTGGTGCCCTGGCCAGGTCTTTGGGGGCCTATCGCGAGTATTACGACCGCTGGGCGCTGACCTGGGAGCGCCAGGCGCTGCTGCGGGCGCGACCGTTGGCGGGGGACCGCGGTGTGGCGGAGGCGTTCATGGACCTGGCCGATCCGGTGCGCTACCGGCCTGGAGGGCTGAGCGAGTCGGAGTTGAAGGACCTGCGATTGCTCAAAGCCCGCATCGACGGGGAACGGCTGCCGCGTGGGGTTGAGCCCTCACGGCATGTGAAACTGGGGCCGGGAGGCCTGCTGGACGTGCAATGGGTGGCGCAGTTGTACCAGTTGCGGTACGCCGGCGACCACCCCGAGCTGCGGGTGACCGGGACCGTCGAGGCGTTGGAGGCCGCCGTGGCGGTGGGAGTCATGGATGCGGCGGACGCGCAGGTGCTGATCGAGTCGTGGATGCAGGCCATGTCGATCCGGAACGCCAATGTGCTCTGGACCGGTCGCGTCAGCGCGACCAGCGATGTGGTGCCGTCCGACCCACGCCACCTGCGGGGTGTGGCGTGGCTGATGGGCTATGAGCGCGGCATCGGCGGCCAATTGGTCGAGGACCGGGCGCGGCTGGCGCGGCGGGCGCGGGCGGTCTTCGACCGCCTGTTCTACGGGTGAGCGACTGGCTGCCGTGTTATGAGTTGAGGAGCTGATGCGCCCGCTGGTGGGAGACGCCGAGGACGGCGCCCACGTCCGCCAGGGACAAGTGTTGGTCACGCAAGAGCCGGGCCGCGGCACGTAGCTCCTGGGCCGCGTTGTCGCGTGCCCTGGCCTCCTGGCGGCGGGCCTCCGTCGCCCTGCTCAAATGGTCGGAGACCCCTGCGGGCACCAAGTATTCGACCTCGATCTCCGGCTCGGATTCGCCCGTCATGATCTCGATCAGATCCTTGGCCATGACCGGTATCTCACGGGCGCTTCGCGCCTGCGTGGCGCGATCGATCGCTGGGACTTCGACGTGCCAGAAACGCCCCACGGGTTCAGCGGTGACCCTATGCATTGTGTCCTCCTTTGTCCGTCCGCCACCATCTCGTGCCGAGTACCGGCTCACATTCCCGAAAGATGCTCTCGGTGGTGCGATCAGTGATTTCGTTGTGTCGCGGGATAGCGATGGTCAAGTGGTCGAGCTTGTAGACATCGTGGTTGCCTCCCCTGCGGACGAGGCTCCACACGGCGCCGGCGCGGTTCGCTTCCCCGGCTATCCGCCTGACCAGTTCGCGCCTGTGCACCCGTCGATTCTAGGGCGCTCTAGCAGAATGTGCAAGAGGGCACTAGATAGCCGTGGCGCGCGGTGCAGTGGTCTCGGCACGATCGCGCCCTCGCGCGGCTCTTGGGCGAGTGCGTGCGCGCTTCGACCGGCTGTTTCGTGGCTGGCCAAGGTCCGCGCCCTCGAAGAGGCGTCCGGCGAACCGACAAGTCACTGGCCGGGCTGGCCCGGCTGGTCGTGGTGGCCTACCCCGGTCAGCCGTCAGGCCCGAATCTGCGGTGCGCGGCTTGCTCGCAAATACCGAGCATGAGTCCGATCATGGTCCACGAATCCCCGGCGGCGCGAGCTTCTTTGACTGCTTGGCGCAGCGCGCTCTCCGCGTCAGCCAGGTTATGGCGAGCGACCGTGATGGCGCGCAGTTGGGCGACCACAGTTCCTGCAAGTCTCGAGGCCTAGCTGACTGCAGCCGCGCCCGGCGGCCCCGCCCCCGCGTCCGCCCGGGCGTCGGATCCGCCAGCGGCCTGGTCAGGTGTGGCCCCAACCTTGGTGGGCGTGGCGTCCTGGCGCAGGAGGTCGTCGTCCACCAGTTCGTACCGGTGGATGTAGGTCGAGATGACGGCCTGGCAGGTGGCGACCAGGGGCAGAGACAAGAAGGCGCCGATCGGCCCCAGGATAGCGCCCAGGGCGATCACCGAGACGAAGGCGACGGCCGGGTTGATCTCCATCGTCTTGGAGGTCAGCTTCGGGGCGATGAGGAAGTTCTCGACCTGCTGGTAGGCGACTATGAAGATCAGCACCGCCAAGCCCTTCAACGGGTCCGCGACCAGGGCGAACAGCACCGGCGCGGCGCCGCCCAGATAGGTACCGACTGTCGGTACGAACTGCGACACGATCCCGCTGAACAGCGACAGCGGCAGCGCGTAGCGGACCCCCAGAATCGACAGGAAGATGAACGTCAGCGAGGAGTTGATGAGCGCCAGGATGACACGCGAGGAGATGTACCCGGCCGTCTTCTCCTGGGCGGTGGCCCACACGCGCAGCACCAGCCGTTGATGGTCGGGCGGCAACGGCGAGCAGATGGTCGCGCGCAGCTTGGGGCCCTGGGCGGAGATGTAGAAGACCAGCAGGAGACCGCCCAGCGCGGAGATCAGCCCTGAGAAGACTTGGCCGCCCACCACCAAGGCGTTCTGGGCCAGTTTCGCGCCCCAGGACTGCACCACCTGCTGCAGCGCCTCGTTCTGGGTGGGGATCTTGGCCCCGAAGCGATCGGCCAACCATTCGGCCACCTGCTCGTAGACCCTGGGGATCTGTTCGACCAGGTCCGTGATCTGCCCCACCAGCATGTTCCCGAAGGCGGCGGTGCCGGCGCCGATGGCCGCGAACACCACCAGCATCACCAGGCCGGTGGCGAGCCCGCGCCGCCACCCCTTCTTGACCAGCCAGTCGACCGGAGGCTCCATCGCCAGCGCCACGAAGACCGCCGTCACCACCACCATGATGAGCGAGAAGAGCGCGTGGACAGCGTTCCAGACCAGGATCGAGGCCATGGTCACGAGCGCCGCCGTGACGAAGGCGCGGGTCAGCCACGGAGGAGCGGTTGGTTTCATGGAATGGTTCCTTAGTCTGCGCTAGTGACCGGAGCCGGGCCCGGGCGTGGTACCTACCGAGACTATCCGATTACGCCCATCCACGAACGCCACCGCCGGTCGGTGGCCGCGCACATCGCCTTCGGCCACAAGCCCGTAGCCCACAATGATGACCAGGTCGCCGATGCCGTTCAGGTGGGCGGCCGCGCCGTTGACCGCTATCGTCCCAGACCCCGCCAGGCCAGTGATCACATAGGTGGTCAGACGAGAGCCGTTCGTGATGTTGAGCACATCGACCTGCTGGCCTTCGACCAAGTCGACCGCCGCCATCAGGTCGGCGTCGATGGTGATCGAGCCGACGTAGGCGAGGTCGGCGTCGGTGACGGTGGCACGGTGAATCTTGGACAGGATCATCGGACGTCCAAGAACCGGCATAGTGGCTCCTTCGCTAGGTGACAAAAGTCCTGGTCAATTCTAGCCGCCGCCCGGCCGCCCGCCTGAGACGGATGCCTGTCCGTGCCACGCCGAATCCGGCGTGGCACGGACAGCCCTTCAATTCGCATACCTCAGGGAATTGATGAGACCGGTCGACCCGCGCCAACGACGCGAACATCGTCAAGTCAAGTGACGCCCAACACCCGGCACGCCCCGACCCAGGGGGCGCCTGCCTCCTCCTGGTTGGCTTTGGCTCCCGGCCGGGCGCACCGGACCAGCCCTGCCGCGGTCGGTGACCGGGCGGCCGATCGACGACTATTCGCGGGACCGGTCTCTGCGGCGGCGCAGTGACAGCGCGCCACCCGCCGCCAACGCCAACAAGGCGCCCGCGACCGCCACCCAGACCACGCCAGGCGGCCCAGTGGATCCCGGGCTCCCGCTCGCGGCGCCGGCAGGGCCGGTTGTGTGGGCCGTGGCCGCGCCGCTGCTGGAAACGCCCGGCACGGGGGTGCCCTGCCCGCCTGGAGCGCCTGGGTCGGGGGTGCCCTGGGGGGCGAGGACCCTGATCACCTGGTCCGCCACCACCTGGTCGACCCCCAACTCGCCGGACCGGGCCGCCTCCAACA
>JAISCU010000088.1 GCA_031265345.1 Bifidobacteriaceae bacterium | reverse complement strand
GCAACCAAGAATTCGAGACCCCCTTCGGGACTGATCCGATCATCCTCAATGGGGAGGCATAACGTCCCGATTCTGGCTGGCCTGAAGTCGTGACCCCGCATCCTTGTCAATCATCGGTGCCCGCGCCCTCGTGGCTGACCCCATCGACCGGTCGGCGGAGGCCTCCTACCCTCACTTCGGCTTCTGGCCGTTTCCGTCGGCGCCCGAGCGCCTCCTCATCCCGCTCGGCTAGAACTCCCGCCCCACGGCTGGAGCGCGGACGCCCGCGCAGGCCTGGCTCAACGACCGGGCAGCGCCGGGCGTGTGTTCCGTGATCAGCCCGGCGTCAGCCAGGCTCGCAGCGCTGACGCCTCCCCACCAGACCGAGCCCAACTCGCGGATGTCGAGCGTGAGATCGGCGGCGGCATCGTCCACCTGAGCGATCCGGGAAGCCGAGGCGCCGTCCGGGCCGCCCGCCAGACGCCAAACCGCGTTGTTGCCCGGAAGCAAGCTGTCCCGCACCGCCAACCGCAGGTCGACCGGCGAGGAGTAGCGACGCGACTCCCAAGCCGTGGCCAAGTCGATCAGGCGGACGTGGATCGCGTCGCGCAGGACCGGCTTGGCCGAGCGCCAGTCCTCCAGCCAGGCCAGCAACGGATGGTCCAGGGGCATCAACCAGGTGGACACGTTGGTGACTAGGTCGATGTTCAGCAGAGCCTCCCAGAGCGCCTGCCCGCTGGCCGGGTCGAGGGCGTGCGAGGAGCGGACCTCGGCCGTGTAGTCCGCGACGCCGCCCTCCCATTTGCGGTCGCGCCGCATCAACGCGTAGCCGGTCGGCTGGCCGTCGCGAGCGGCGATCACTATGCGCAGGGGCTCCCCGGCCGGGTCGCGCGGCGGTTCGTCGGCGAATTCGATGCGGAGTGCGGCCTGGTTCGGCGATTCGGTGGCTCCCGTGCGGGGGTCGGTGCCGTGGACGGCCTGGTGGTCTAGCGCCGCCACCAGCGCGCCATGGGCCTCGAAACTGGCGGTCTCGAAGCGCACCTCGACCTTGGGCTGAGGGCCTGGCAAGGGCCTGAGGGCAGCGCCGCGCGCCAGCTTCAGCTCCACGGCAGTCGAGCCGAGCCCGTAGCCGAACCGTCCGTAGATCGCCATCTCCGACGCGAACAGCATGGACACCGGTTCGCCCCGCTCCCGGCAGTCCTCGAAGTGCTGGGCGATCAACGCCCGCAGGTAGCCGCGGCGGCGGAACTCCGGCCGCACGCTCACCCAGGTCAGGCCGCTGGCGTTGACCCTGCCGCCAGGGACGGGCGTGTCGAATCCCCAGGCCGAGCCCATCGCCGCCAGCACGGTCCCGCCGTCGCGCGGCGCGTCAACGCCGATCGCCCGCGAGAAGTCCAGCGAGTCGAGGGCCAGCTCGGACCGTTCGGGCGGCCGCTGGTCCGCCCACACCAGCCCGCTCAGTTCCGTCATCTCGGCGCCCCGGCTTCGGTCCAACCGGACCACTTTCGCGGGGACGATGCCGCTCGCGGACTCACTCAAGAAACTCATCCCAGCAGTCTCTCATGTCGAGAACCGCCGGAAGGGCTGCCTGGGCTGACGCCAGTTCCGTTCTTCGCCGCAGCCACCATCTCTTCCAACTGGTCCCGATTCTGGTCAACAAATTGTTGCTCAAGATCCAACTGGATCTCTTTGAATCTGGTCTCATACTCAGTTTCGATACGACAGTCGAAGTCCGCCAGAGCAATCCTTGCCTCGGCCTCCGATCCGATCAGAGACCGTTGTTCCAGCGGTAGGGCCTCGTCAAAGACACCGCCACCGCCCGTCCCGACCGATCCGTCCGGTCCAGTGCGCATCGCCATGTACCAAGCTGAGTTCGGATTAGGGTAAGCGACATCGCCGCTCATCCCGTCAACTGTCTCGCTTGACACATCGACCCCGATAGCTCTCATGCATGATTCCCAACTCGCAGCCAGGGCGCCGATCCTCCGATCGTCGAAAACTCCCGACGTCGCGAGAGTCCCCATCGTCAGCGCGAGAGTTCCGTACTGGCTATTGAATCGCTGGGCGGCGTCTTCCACTCCCGGCTCCGGAAAAGCCGTGAACGCCATGCCGCCGCATCCGGAGGTCAGGTCGGGGCTGCCGAGGGGCGCGTCTTCTGGGTAGTAACCGTCGTAGGCTTTCAAGTAGTCACGCTGACCCGAAGCGCTGAGCCCGTCGAAATACGCTTCGTTCGGGTCGTCAGGTTGGTTCGCGAGAATATCGCTGCCGGTGACGAACTCCAGTGGGGGAGCAACACCGTAGCCCCACTGCACGACATCGGCCCTATTGGCCGGCAGCAGGGGAATCGACATGAAATCTCGGTCGAAGGAAAGCCGTGACTCGGGCAAATCGGCCGCCCAGTATTCCGCCGGGAAATACTCGAAGCCTTCCTCCTTCATGCATTGCGCAATGTAGTCCTCGACTTGGGCATACCATTCCACACGGTCGGCCATCCGTGCGTCATGATCGTATCCGGGGCCGTCCAAGTATTCCGAGTATTCCGTGAACGGCGTGGCCCCCTCGATTTCCGTGAAAGCGTTGCCTTCGAAGCCGTCGCCCGTCACGGGCACACTTCTCTCTGCGGCGCCAGGTCTGTCTGAGCCCATGGCCTCGGTGCCCGGCGGCTCCGTCTGACAACCTGCGACCGCCAGCGTCGCAACGACCAGGGCGGCCACGCCCGCGAGCGTGGCCACCCGACATCCGTGCCCGGTCCGATCAATTCCCCTCGATCCCGGGACGAGTGCGTGAGTCATCACTGCTCAGACTTTGGTCGAGTCCGCGTAGCAGGTGACGATCGCCTTTCCGTTCTTGTAAGTGGTGTACGCCCAAAACTTGATCTTGTTATGAGTGTTATTGCCGTACACACCGTCCTTGGTCGTGCCAATGATGCCCTGCACATCCTTCAGGCCCGCCTTGGTGCCCGGCCCGAAGATGGCATCAATGCCGTTGGTGGACTTGCCGTAACAATAGTTCACCGCTAGTTGCAGCGCCAAGACAGCGTTGCCTTGATTCCCTTGGCCGAGCAGGCAATTCCGATTGGCCGCCGTATTGGCAGTGCCCTTGGTCGGGATCTGAATACCGGAGGCGCCTCCGGGCTCGATGAACGTGGTGCACGATGCATTCGACTGAGCGGCGAATGCGGCGGGCGCGTTGGGGCTCAATGCCCCACCGGCGAATACGATGGCTCCGAGCACCATCGCGCTGATCAGCAGAGTTGAGAACTTCCTTGTCTTGGTCATCAGGAGATGACTCCTTTGCGGTTGAGCGGCAACTTCGCGATGCTCCGGAGGGCTCCAGCGGGTCGAAGCTCACCTGGGTCGAGGGCCGATCCAGGTACTGTTGAGAGTAGAGCCCCGGGGGGGGGCTCCGGTCAACCCTTTCGAGCGCTTCTAGCCGAATCGTTATCGAATTGTTACCGTTGCCTCAGCCGCGATCGACCCAGCGCGCGCCCACCTACGGGCTCTCGTACGCGCCACGAAGCGCAAGAGCGGCGATCAGAAGAACTCGGGCGGGATCGACTCGCGTTCGAGTATCACGCCTTGGTCGGCGGCCTCCCAGGCGGCTGCCGCCCCGGCCCGCACGGCTTGGTTCGAGGGGCCGTCCTCGCCCGGCGCCTGGTCCTCCACGACCAGGCGGTTGCCGTCCACCCAGGCGCGGGCTTGGCCGCACACCCAATAGCCCTCGTCCCGGTGCGGGGCGATGTGCCGTTCGGCCAGTGCCCGCAAGTCGCGGGCGATCAGGCCGGGCCGTTCGCCAGGCCGGGCCACGAACGCGTCGGCGGCGCTGGAGATCCCGGTCAAGACCAGCAGGCCGGGATAGCCCGCGTTGTTGGCTCCGGCGATGTCGGTGTCCAGTCGGTCGCCTATGACCAGCGGGTTGATCGCCTGGCGGCGCTCCGCGGCCAGGCGGAAGATCAACGGATCGGGTTTGCCCGAGGCTTTCGGCCGCACCCCTGTGGTCACCACGACGGCTTGGACCATGGCGCCGTTTCCGGGCGCGAAACCGAACTCGGTCGGGATGTTGTTGTCCAAGTTGGTGGCGTAGTAGTCCGAGCCGGCCTCGATGGCGTAGCAGGCCTCCTCCAGGTCGCGCCAGGCCAGGGTGGGGCTCCAGCCCTGGATCACCGCCGCCGGGCGCTCCACGGCTGCGGTCGCCAAGCGGAAACCGGCCTTGGCGACGGCCTCCGTCAGACCGTTGCCCCCCACCACCATGACCCGAGAGCCCGCCTCGACGCCGGCCGCCATCAACCGGACGCCGGCCTCGGCCGCCGTGACCACGTCCTCGCGTTCGGCGGGGATGCGGACCGATCCCAGCTTCGCCGCCGCCACCTTGGGCGGCCGTGAGGCGTTGTTGGTGATGAACACGAACCTGAGCCCGGCCTTGCGGGCGGCGGCCACGCAATCGGCGGCGTGGGCCACCGGGGTGTTGCCCCGGAACAGGACGCCGTCCAAGTCGGTCAGCGCGACGTCGAAATGTCGCTCCAGGGGGCTGGGCACATCGTGCAGATAGCGCGATGTCATTCCTCCTCCACGAATTCTTGGCTGGCCGGGTCGGCGCCGGAGCCGAGCGCTTCGATCCGGTCTAGGGCCTGGTCCACCCTGGCGCGCTGGTCCTCGTCGAGCCGCGCCCGCGCGAGGCGGTCCAACCCCACCTTGGCGGCGCCGAACTCGCCCATGTCGGCCCTCGCCCCGGCGGCGACTATGGCCAGTTCGACGGCCTCGTCCAGGTCGAGCGCGCCCCTCGGTGTGCTCCCGGCCAACTCGACGGCATCGGCGGGCTTGCCTATCCCCCTCAGCGAGTCGGCCAGGATCGCGGCGTGGTGCCACTCCCCCGAGATCCGCTGGTAGGTCCTGAGCTCGCGCACCGCTTCGGCGTAGCGCTCCGTGTAATAGCTGGTCAGGCCCGCGTACTCGCGGGCGACTGCCACCCGCCCGGCGCGGTCGGCCGCCGCGCGGGCATGTTTGTAGGCCAGCTCTGGCACGTCTTCGAGGTACTCGAACACCATCGCCAGGTGGCGGCCCACCAGTTCGCCGTTCTGCTCGCCGAGGCCTTTCAGCTGGTCCTTGATCCAATCCGGCAGGGCGGCTGAGGTGATGTGGTCCGGGACGGCGGGCAAGTCCGCCTCCCCGATCCGGTTGTGCGCGCGCATCCGGCCCGCCTCGCGGGCGCGGTTGCGGTGCCTGAGCTCTTCCCTGGCCTGTTTGTCCGGCCTCGGGTCCGAGCCCCGCCGTTCACGGCCGTCGCGGCGCTCGGGCCGGTCGGCTCGGCGGTCGCGGTCAGGCGGCCCGCCTCGACGGTCGCCGCGGCCGCGGTCGCCCCAGTGGTCCGGGTGGTCGCTGTAGGGCCTGTCGTCTCTGTCTTGTCTGTCCTGCGGCATAGCCGTCCAATCCTATGCCTTGGCCCATGCCCCTTCCCGCCGGAGGCCTGTCCATGTCACTGCCGTGCTGGTGTCAGGGCGGCCGCCATGAGAGGCGCGCCCGTGCCGAGCCCGCCGATCCGCGCCCCATGGTCCATCGAGGCAGACGATTCGCGCGCCGTTCCTCGTCGGGTCCGCTGTTTCGCGCGGCCGGCTTCATCGAGTCCGCTGTTCTCCATGGTCCTTGGCGTCGAGTCCGCTGTTTCGCGCGCGTGCCGCCCAACACGCGACACGCTGACCAGGCGAAACGCGAAAAGGCCCGAGCCGAAACAGCGGACTCGGCGAACCGTCGCATGGGAAACAGCGGACTCGATTGGCCACGGCGCGCAAACCAGCGGACTCGACGCGTTCCCGCGCGCAGAACAGCGGACTCGACGGGCCGGGGCGCGCAGGTCCCCCGGAAACCGCGCCGACGAGCCCCGGCAGCGACACGGACAGGCCGCCGAAAACCCGCCGCTTGCAGCGTCTTGGTCGGTTTGACTGCCGCGACGCACGGTGCCGTCCGCCCGTCCACCCTCAAACGCCGGGAGGCTCGGGCGCCGGCCCCGACTTCGACACTGATGGCGGCTTGGGCCGTGGTCGGCGATTCGCTGAGATGCCCCTATTTTGTCGCCCACGGCGCCGTCGCAACGACGAAGCTGGCGATCCAGCGGTCGATTGCTTCGTATACTTCGCTCCGGTCAAGGCGTGCCGCAAAGCTGTCGGCAGCATGGCGGCGCGGGGCGGCCGCGCCCGATCCGTACATTTCGACCAACCAGCGGGCGGCCGCAGTCACCGTCTGCGCTATCTCCTCGTGCTCCCGCGCCTGTGTCTCCATGACGAATGCGACTTCGGCCGGGTCAGACGCCATCATCAGCAGCGCGACATCGCCAGAGTCTTTGCTCTTGAGGCGGTCAGGACGTGCCTTCGCCTGCGTCAGGCGTTCATGCACCTTGTGAGCTTTCGCCACCAGGAGGCCAGCCGGTCCTGCTACGTGGACGGACACCGAAGCAAATGGCTGATCGACCGTCGACAAGGTCTTGAGATGGCGATCCCAAACCGCCTCCGCCACAAACCCGTAGACACCTGGTCGGTCCCGCAGCGCGGCTTCGACGCCAACTTGCCCCATAAGGTCGATCAGGCTGGGCTCGCCTGTCACGAAAGCAGGGTCGATGAGCACGTCGGCGTCTCTGGTCGATTCCATCTGAGTCGGCCCCCAGGCCTCCTCCGCCCAGACGTGAACCGCGTGCGCCCCTATCACGGTGACGGCATCGCCGAAGGAGGACAGGGCTTTGGCTGCGTCTATCAGCAAACGTCGCGACCGCGCGGCGCCGTAGTCCATGTCGGCTGCGGTGACCGGCGGTCGGCGCGGAGGGATCGAGCCGTTCATCGCGCCGCGCCGCGCAGTTCGGCGAGCATGTCCAAGCCGAACTCGGCCTGCCTTCCGGGAGACGCCAGTGTGTCCAACACCCCCCACTCGGGGCACACTCCACGGAAGCGGCCCAGGTCACGCGAGCAGGCTGTGACGTTGTCCGTCACCGGAAGCAGGAACATCACCCGTCGCGAGGACAGCCGCGCGGGTTCGAGACCGGTCACTGAGGCGGGATCGCTGACGTAGATCACCGGGATGAACGAGTGCCCCGACTCGAAGCTGCGGGCAACGGCTTCGGCTCCCGAAACGACGGGAGCCTGCCCCTGTCTGGCCAACATGGTCATGGTCTGGGCGATGCCGCCCGGAGTCTCCGTCCGGCGGCCACCGGTTCTCTCCGCTATCGGAGCCGTCGCCGCCACTGCCGGGAAGCGCGCCAGCAACCGGTCCCGCTCCACCGGGTCGGCCCGTTCGAGGCGGCCGATGAGCCGGGCAAACGGCTCGTCGCTGCC
>JAISCU010000471.1 GCA_031265345.1 Bifidobacteriaceae bacterium | reverse complement strand
CGCGTGAACGGCGCCGTTGCAGGGCTCCAGGCACGGATCCCTCGGTGACCGTGTTCCAACGGCTGCTATGATCCATCAGTGCTTAGCGACTCCGGAACCGCGACCACAGGGGGCGGCATTCGGCCACGTCGCGCCGCGACCACTACCGCTCAAATCGACGGGGAGACGAGTAGCGTAATGCCGCAATCAACGCCTGGAGATGGCCTGGTCTCGGTCATTGTTCCGGTCTTCAACACTGAAAAGTATCTACCAGAATGCCTAAACTCACTTGCGAATCAGACTTACCCGGCATTAGAGATTGTCATTGTCGACGATGGCTCCACCGACGCCAGTCCGGATCTTTGCGCGCAATTCGCCGGCCTAGAACCCAGAGCCAGCGTCATACGCACTGAGAATCGGGGTCTGTCAGCCGCTAGGAACACCGGTCTGGAAGCATCGCACGGCACCTTCGTCACTTTTGTCGACAGCGACGATTATCTCCTCGGTGACTGTGTGGCGGAAATGGTCCGGGCAGCACAGCGGTCCAAGGCCTCAATCGTCTCGGCCGGATGCCTCCTGGTCACGGCGTTGGGCAAGCCGATCCGGGCAGTGACTCCTGGCCAGGGAGCCACTCGGCCTGGGCGCGAGGCCCTTCTGGCGCACCTGCGCGCCCCGTCGATTGTTTCCATAAGCGCGTGGGGAACGCTCTACCGCCGGTCCCTTTTCATGGATCATGATGTACGCTTTCCGCCGGGCCTGCTATTCGAGGACAATTACGCCAGCCCACTGCTCTATTATTGCGCCGATCGCGTGGCCTATATCCAACGCCCCTATTACGCCTATCGGCAGCGTGACGAAAGCATCACGGCCCAGCCATTGACCCCAAAGCACATCCGCGATTGGGGCCGCGCGCCGGGAGTCGCCACAGCCTGGTTGCGGGACCGCGGCTTTGACGAACCGAGCCACACCGAATGCTACCGCTGGTGCGTGCAAATGAGCTTGATGAACGCGGTGGCGCGCAGGGGCACCGTCAATCCGGGCGACGCGAGGCGGGTGTTCGCCGCCATCCGATCGCAGCGCGCGGCGGTCCTTCGCAGTCGGCTGGCTCCAACCCGGGTCCGGTTGCTGTACGCGGCCACATTGGGCGGCTACGGCCTTTTCCGCATACTCGTTCTGGCGGCGGACAAGGTCCTGAGGCCACGGCCTTCGAGCCCGACCGAGCAACCGTGAGCAACCCCAGGGGCGCGGCGATGCGGGTCGCGGCGTGAGAGCGAACCTCGTCTGGGCGTTTATCGAGCGATTGGCGCCGCGCGGTGCGACCGGGCTGCTGCTGATAGTCTTCGCGGCGGTGAGTTCGCCAACCGCCGTCGGCTACTACGCCGCGGCCATGACAGCTTTCATGGTGCTCCAGGCGGTCACGAACGGCAGCGCCGAGCAGATCGCCACGGCCGCGGTGACTACCGAACCGGGCATGAGGTTCCTGACACGGTACAAGGCTTGGTACATGTTTGCCGGCTGCACGTGGATGGCAGCCGTGGTCGTCGGTATTCGCCTGGTCGGTGCGCCTTGGCTAGACACCCTCTCGCTCCTGCCGCTCATACCGGCGCCGATCGTCATGGCCTCCTACCTGATTCCCTTGGCGCGCGTGCAACGGGCCGGGCAGTGGCGCGACCTGTCTTTGATCTCTGCCACTTCGAGCGCCATCGCGTTATGCCTGACCCTTCCCTTGGTCCTGGTTTTCCACAGCGCACTCGGCTCGACTCTCCAATTGGCGCTGACCGAACTCCTGTTCGCGATCCGGGTGCGCCGCAAAGCCCTCGCTGCCCCGAAGGTGCTAGAACCGGCGCCGGCAGGCGTATCCCCGAAATACGCGAGCACCTTCTGGGGGATGAGCGCGTTCGTCCTCGGGCTGCAGGGCCAGTATCAACTCGATCGCGTCTTTGTCGGCGCCCTGGGCGGCACCGCCACCCTTGGCCTATTCAGTTTCGGCTGGAGCCTGTCACGCAGCATCACGGACTCTCTTCAATATGGGACTCTGAATGTGCTCCGCGCGAAGATTGTTGACGGGACGACCAAGACCGACGCAGAGATCAAGGACCTGACTTTGGCGGCGGTGCTTCGTTCCACGCGTCTCGCGGCGATCACTGTGATACTGGTGTTCGCGGCCGCTCGACTTGTCGGCCCCCGAATCCTGAACTCGGAATGGGACGGGATGCTCCAAATCGCGCCGCTCATGAGCATTACCGGCCTGCCCGCGGTTTGCTGCTATTGCCTGTTGCCAGCTCTCATGTACTACCGGCGGATGCGCTTCGCGACTGGCGCGCGTATTCCGGGGCTGATGCTGGCCTTCGGGATCGGCTGGGCGTCGAGTCACTCTCTGGGAACCGCTGTTCTGTTCGCCCTGGTTCGCGAACTCGTGGCGATGGCCGTCATGGCTGTCGGCGCCCGCCGGGTCACCTCCTGGCGCATGATCCTGCTTCCGCTGGCGTGGACGGCCGGCCTGTGGGGAGCCGTCGCCCTGGCCGATGCTTTGCTCTTCGCCTCGTGAACCAGCCCGCGCGCCCCGGCCAGCGACTTGAATCCTCTGTCATGAGTAGTGCTTCGCACCCGTGACTCTAGCGGGCTTCGCTCACAATGAGGCCTGCGGGCCGCACATGAGCCTGGTCGAGATCAGTCAGAGCGAGCGCCAGGTCGTTCTTGGCCGTTCGGCCAATCAGTGCCCCTGGGAGGGTGGCAGAGGCATAACGAGCAACAGCCAGAGACAGGGGGGTCACCTCGCTCACGAGGATTACGCTGCGCCATTTCGCCAGTTCGGCCAGGGTCTTGGCGCCTCGACCATCATCTTGAAGGGCCGGAGATAGGACAATATGGGCCAAATACGGTCCGATTCGAGCCAGATCTTCCCACTGGCTGATGACTTCGTGCCCGGATCTGCCGCTGCCGGACAGAATCAGCGTGTCCGGCCCCAAGGCCTCCGCGAGCGCCTTCGCCCCAGCCGACCGTGCGAAAACCGGCGCATCCTGGGAATCAGCGCATATCAGGCACAGCAACCCAACCCTTTCGACACCATTGGCGAGCGCCAGCTTTTCGAGCGTCACTCTGGCGAGCTGGAGTGCTCGGCGTGGTGATTCCTCCCGTTTGCCGAACACTGCCAGCACCGGTAGGTCAGTGATCGCCGCGACCGTGTCCCTGCTCATCACCACAGGTCGCCGTGCGTACGCCAGCAAGACAATGAAGGCTGCGGCCACCAGCCCGGCGGCCCCCGCTGCCGCGGCGAGCCGAAGCGAGCCCGGGTTACCCGAGGCACCGCCGGATCCGGCGTCATGTACATGCATGTCGACCACGGTGGTATTGACATCCGGGCCACCGATCAGGTTGTTGGCGGTGTCGATCAACGAACCGACCACGCCCTCAGCCACGGCCACGCAGTCTTCCTCGGACTCGAGGGCGGCCTCCACTCGGATGACAGCCGAATCCGACACTCTCCAGAAGTTCACCGCACCGCGAAGCGCGCTAGCGCCCAGCTCGAGACCGGCGTTGGCGGCGATTTCCGACCATTGGTCGTCCGACAGCCCCAGGCCGAGGACGTTATCCATTGCCGGCCCCACCACATCATTCGGCCAGGTCCCTCGGTCCTGCTCAATGCGGACCAACGCGTCGAGGACTGCAGTCTGTGTATCCCGCAGGCCCGGCGCGATTACCAACGGGCCGCAGGCCGCCCCAGCCACAACGCAGACGGCAAAAACCGCCCAGTGACGGCGGACCAGCAATGCAAGATCTCGTAGGCTCATGGCTCAAATTGGGACTTTCTTGAGGTTACTGGCAATGGTCGCCGGCCGCCGTCGCGAGTTGGCGCACGGGGATGCGACCTCGGCGGTCAGGCTGACACGGTCCACACGATGCCACGGTTGACAGCACAAGAAGCCTAGCCCACTTTCGCAAGACGCCCCGCCTGACAAGGCTTGTCCATGCTGCCCGAGGCGTGGGCGGCGCGTCCCGTGTTCGCGGGCACGTCAGATTAGGCGAGCCCGTTCTCGCGACGCCGTCCGGTAAACTAGCGGCCCGTGCGGCCATTCCCCAAGCTTCGACGAACGGCGCAACAGGATGCCGCAAGCAGTTCCCGGCACGGGCCTCGTCCCGGCCCTGGTGGCCAAGAAAGTGGATCGCGGCTCCGGCCCCAGAAGCCCACTCGCCTCAAGAGGCCATTGCTCGCGAGCGCCTGTCTGCTGTCGCTCTCCTTGGTCTTCATATTGGCGAGCGACAGCCAGATCGAGACCCTTCTGGCGCTGCCGGCCTGGGACACCCTCGCAAAAGCCGGCTGTTTGACCGCCATCGTGTTGGCGATTCTGACCGGGCCGGTCGCCCGGATGCCGAGCGCCGTGATCGCGTATTGCTCTTTGAACGCGCTGGCCTGGCTCATCACCTGGCTTCGCGCCGACGTGTCGGTGTCCGGCCAACAAGCGACGTTCACCACCGCTTGGTTGGTGGCCCCGTGGCTGGTGATGACCGTGCGGCTGTCGGAGTCTGGACGCCGACTGCTCCTCCGGTGCATCGGAGCGGTCTCGTTTGTCTCGCTCGCGTTCGCCGCGGCGCTGGACCTGCTGGGGGTCCTGCCGTTGTTCTGGACCGAGTACACGGGAGTCCAACGACTGGGCGGACTCTTGTCCTCCGCCGCCCTGGCGTCATTGTCGATGTTCGGCCTGATCGCCTGCTGCGTGCTGTGGGTGGCCGATCGCTCGTGGCTTTCACCACTCCTGATCGTGGGCCACTTGGCCGTCATCTACGCTAGCGGTTCCAGGTCAGCAGCGATCGTGGCAGGCCTGACACTGGCGGCGACCTTCATAGCTGGGCGCCCGCGAGGCCGGGCCGCCGGGCTGCCCGGGTACTCGATTCTGCTTGGGGCATCGGTCGTGGCGGGCTACGTGCTGATGACACGAGCCGTGTCAAGATCGCAGTTGGACTCGCAAATGGGACTCGCTGGTAGCGGGCGCGAAAGGGCCTGGCCGTTCTTCTGGGCAAAGTTCCTCGAGGAGCCCCTCTTTGGGCACGGGATCGGCGCCAGTTACCGCCTGGGAGCCACCTCGTCAGACCCGATCATCGCCAAGTCCTTTCTGGCGCCGCACAACTTCTACCTGCAAGTGCTGGTCGACACGGGCGCTTTGATCGGTATTCCATTGATCATCGCGTTGGTTCTCACGCTGTGGACAGCCGTCAAGCGCTCCGACCGAGCGGTGCGCATGGTGGTCGCCGCTGCGGTGCTCGGAATAGCGACGTACGCCTTCTTCGACAATCTGGTGACCTACGTCCAGTCGGGGCTCCTCCTTCCCCTGCTCCTCGCAGCCGTGATGACTAGGCGGGACAGCGACGAAGCCTCGGTCAGAGATCGCTCAGTAGGCGCCTTCGCCCTTTAGGACCACGCCGATGGTGCGGAGCAGGAGTTGGAGGTCTCCCGAAACCGACCAGTTCTCCACATAGTAGAGATCCAAACGGATCGACTCCTCCCAGTTCAAATCGCTACGACCCGACACCTGCCACAGGCCAGTGATGCCCGGCTTGACCAGGAAGCGGCGGGCGACCTGGTCAGGCGTGTATTGCTCGACTTCTCGGCGCAAAGGCGGCCGTGGTCCGACCAGCGACATGGATCCGCCAACCACGTTGATCAATTGCGGCAATTCGTCAATAGAGACCTTCCGCATCCACTGCCCGACGCGTGTCACCCTCGGGTCGTCCTTCAACTTGAACAGAACCTCGTTCCCCACCCCTGAATCCGGCCCCGCCCTCTGGGCTGCGCGCAACTCGGCCAACTCGTCGATCTGACGATCCGCGCCTGGAACCATGGAACGGAACTTCCACATCCTGAACGGAGAGCCACCCAGCCCGACCCGCTCCTGCCGGTAAAACACGGGGCCCGGCGAGGACACTTTGATCACGACCGCGATCACCGCGAACGGGATCGCGAGGATCGCCAGACCAACGCCTGCGAAGACAACATCCATGCCCCGCTTGAGCGCCGCCTTCGGGCCCGTGAACCGCGGCATCTCCACATGCACCAAGTTCAGTCCGGCCACCGGCCGCGTCGCGACCCTGGGACCCGCGACGTCCAACAACATGGGCGTCAGTATCAGACTCTCCGTCGGGTCCAACCGCCAACTGAGCGAACGCAACGCGTCAGCGCTCACCCCTTTGCCGCCGGCCACGATCACCGAATCGGAGATAGTGCCCCGCATGGAATTGATCGCCTCGCTCATCGCGACGATCGGAACGCCCAAATCCGCGAGGTCCTCCTCCCCGGCCGGGTCGCTCAACGCGATCGCCTGGATGCTGTAACCGGAAGCCCCGGGACGCGACAGCTCCTCCACAACCGTGCGCACGGCATCGGCGTCACCGACCACCACAGACCTGGCGCAATACAAACCCTGCCCGCGCTTGATGACCAGCCATTGACGCCACACCGACCGACCGAACAACAGCGCGAGCGTACCCAGGGGGAACGAGATCAACACATAACCACGGGCAAAATCGGCCTTCAACAGGACCGCCAGGATGGCCAGTATCCCGAACCACGTCAACGACCCGGATGCCACCCTCCCGTATTCGGCGCTCCCCTCCCCGTACACCAAAGGATCCCTCGCCCCAGCCATTTGCAAAGCCAGCGCCCAGATCCCGCCGATCGCCAACCCGACCCATCCGTAAGGCACGGTCCGGCCATGCAGAATACCGAGCTGGGAACCGCCCGGCCCGAGCCACAGCACCTGGGCTCCGACCATCGCCCAGAGAATCACTACCAGATCGGTGATGATCAGACGTCTCCGGTAGACACCCCGCCACCCGACCGCATTGAGCAGTGTGGTCCCGACCGGGCGGGCCTCGCGGCCTCCCGCGCGTCGCACCGCCCACAAGGCGCACGCCACACCGAGCGCCAAGACCGTGCTGACAGCCAGCCACAACACGATCAAACGGTCGCCCAGCAACACCTGCCAGAATCGTTGATCGCGGGACCAACCGTCGAACCCAGATCCCGGCGCGCCGCCAATCAACGGCATGTCGAGCAGCGCCGCCACTTCGACGGCGACCATCACGCCGCCCACGACGTAGAACACCACACGCACCACGGGGGAATGCGCGCCACTTCGCCGTCCGCGGCGCTCGCGCTCGAGCCTATTCCGCACGGTCATTCGCCGCCGCCGTCGCGGGCGCCGAACTGGCCGCCGCGCGCCGCAGGGCCCTTTTGGAGGCGTTCAGGTGAGCGCTCAAGGGCGGTTCGCGTAGCCCTTATGCGGATTTCGCGTGTCATGCTCTGATTCAGTAGGTACGGTAGGGGGCTGGGTTAGGGTAGGGAACCGATTGGCTACGCCAACCGGCTTGACTTGAAGACAGACCGATAAGGAAGGCGACGTGGCGGAACATACCGGCCCGACCGAGAATACTAGACCCGCGGCCCGATTCCCGAATTGGGTCGCCCGTGTGCTGGCGGTGGCGCTCGGTTTGGCCGTGGTCGTGGGGCTCGCGGTGTTGGCCAGGCTCGACGTGCTGTCGTGGCCGAGGCTGCTCGTGATCGGATTGGTCGCTGTGCTGGTGGCGGCCGGGGTCGCGGTCGCGCTGTGGCGGACCCGCGTCCCGCCCTCCTGGTTCCGGTTCGTCGCGTTGAGCTTGGTGGCGCTGCTGGGGATCGGCGTGTCCGCGATGGGCGTCAAGGCGATCAGCGA
>JAISCU010000460.1 GCA_031265345.1 Bifidobacteriaceae bacterium | reverse complement strand
GCCGACCAGCCGTGATCGCGTTCGGTCCACCCCACGAGCCCGAACCGGGCTCCGCCACCAGCGGCCACCCCGCCTGCTCGGCCAACTCCCGTGCGGCCGGACCCGCTCCGGCCCCGCCGATCACCAACGTGCGCGGCCCGGCCTCGAGGCGCACCGGCAAGAACTCGTCAACGGCCCCGCTCGATGAGCCAACAGAATTGGGGCCTGTCCCCATCTCGGTCGACGCGGCCGCCGTCGCGGCGCCCCCGGAACACGGGTTGGTGCCTGGCACCAACCCGTGTTCGGCTTCCCCCAAACCAGGTCTGCGGTCGTCGTGAGCCCAGTTCCGGGCCCCAGTTGGGGACAGTCCCCAACTGGGGTTCGGAGACGCCGAACCAGCTACAACAGCGATCTCCGCAGCCCAGTCGGGGCCGGGCACCAGCGGCTCGCGGAACTGGATGTTGATGTGGGCTGGGCCAGCGACTCCAGAACGGCGCCCCAGCGCGGCAGCCACGGCCCGGGCTCCAGCGCGACAGGCATGGTCGGCGTCCAGACCCGCCGCGAGGGTCTGCTCCCACACCGGCGCGCGGCCGAAGACGCCTCGCTGGTCGGTCGTTTGGTTGGCACCCACGCCCTGCAACTCGGCCGGACGGTCGGCGGTGATGACCACCAACGGCCAGCGCGAAGCCGCCGCCTCCATCACCGCGGAGTGCAGATTCGCGACGGCCGTTCCCGAGGTCGTGACCACGCCAGCCGGTTGGCCGGTGGCCGCCGCCATGCCCAAGGCCGTGAACCCCGCCACGCGTTCGTCAACCCGGACGGTCAATTCGAGCTCGCCACGCCGGACGGCTTCGAAGGCCGCGTACACCAACGGCGCGCTGCGCGATCCCGGCGCGATGACCAGCCAGCGCAGGCCCGCGCTCACCGCCCCCGCCAGCAGCGCCCGCGCCGAAGTCATTGACGCGCTCATGGGCTCATTCCCATCTTCCGTCGCGCCCCCCGTTACCGAGTCCCGCCTCTGCCTCGCGGCCCTCTGCCTCGCGGCCCTCTGCCTCTCGGCGCTCCGCCAACCGCCTGGTCTGGTCCAAGCGTTCGCGCCAACGGCGCTCCGTCCCAGGAGCGGCGGCGTGCCCGGCCAGCAACGCGGGATCCGGGCTGACGGGGCGGACTGGGAGCGCGGCATCGGACACCACCAAGCGTTTCCGAACAAGGTCGCCGTCCAAGAGCTGGCCGGTGCCGAGCCCGCAGGCGTGCTCGAGGCGCGGCAGGGCGGCCGCCAGCGCCACGCCCATGGCCAGGCCGACGGAAGTCTCGACCGCAGAGGAGACCACCACCGGCAGCTCCAGCTCCTCCGCCAAGGCGAGGCAGGCACGCACCCCGCCGAGCGGCTGGACCTTCAACACCACCAGGTCAGCGGCTTGGAGTCGCTTGACGCGGAAAGGATCGGCGGCGCGGCGGATCGACTCGTCGGCGGCGATCGGCACGTCCGTGCGACGACGGACGCGCGCCAGTTCCTCGACCGCGCGGCAGGGCTGTTCGGCGTACTCGAGCCCGCCAGCGGCCTTGTCCAGCGCCGCGATGCGACTGATCGCGGTGTCCACGTCCCAGGCCCCGTTGGCGTCGATCCTGATCCTGCCGCCAGCGCCCAGCGCGTCGCGGACCGCCGCCACCCGGTCGATCTCTTGGGCTGGCGTCTGGCCCGGCTCGGCCACCTTGACTTTTACCGTCCGGCAGCCCCCCGACTCCGCCACCAGCCGGGCCGCCTGGTCCGGACCAACAGCCGGGACGATGCCGTTCACCGGCACAGACGCGCGCCTCGGCTCCGGGAAGCCCCGCTCGGCCGCCTCCTGGGCCGCCAACCACCAGGGGATCGACTCCTCGGGGCCGTAATCCTCGAAGGGACTGAACTCCGCCCAGCCCGCCCGTCCCCGCCAAACCATCCCCTGGCGCCGCGTGATGCCCCGGAAGTGGGCCGTCAACGGGATGTCAAAGACTGCGAGGTCGGGGGCGGCGTGGCCTGAAGTTGCAGACCCGGTGACTGCGGGCACGCCTTAAACCCTAGTTGTCGTTAATGCTTGGGTCGCCAGCAAGGTCTCGGCAAAGCTGTGGGGAGGGTGGCCGACGTGCTGGCGTCGGGGGCGGTGGCCGAGGACATGGGGCCGACCCGGAACGCGAATTGCGCCTCAAACGCGTTCGCGGTCGCGCCCGGCCGACCACGAACCCCGAACAGGCGCATTTCAGCTCCGGTCCGGCCCCCGGAGCGCCCGGTCCCCGCGCGAATTGCGGGTCAAACGCGTTCGTGGTCGCGGCCGGTCGACCACGAACCCCGAATAGGCGCATTTCAGCCCGGGGCCGCACCCGCGTCGGCCGCCGCCAAGGCGCGCACGTCGGCTACCCGCCCCGCGACTGCGCCGAGGCGTTGGGGTCGCCCGGTGCGAGTCCAGCCGAGCCGCCAGGAGTTAAGCTCATTGGCATGAGCCGACCGCTGGACCTCCCGCAACTCGAATCCGCTGGTTTCACTCCCGCATTGTGGCGGGACGTGCCCGGATTCGAGGGCTTCACCGACGTCACCTACCACCGGGGGGTCGAGCGCGCCACCCAGTTCGCCCAGGACGGCCAGACCGACCAGCCCTGGGTCCGGATCGCCTTCAACCGGCCCGAGGTCCGCAACGCCTTCAGCCCGCGCACCGTGGACGAGCTGATCGCCGCCCTGCGGCACGCCGCCGACTCCCCGGACGTGGTGGCGGTCCTCCTGACCGGCAACGGCCCCAGCCCCAGGGACGGCGGCTACTCCTTCTGCTCCGGCGGCGACCAACGCTTCCGGGGGCCCAGCGGCTACGAGTACCGCCGCACCGACACCGGCCAGGCCCGCGCCAGCCAGGCCCGCGCCGACCAGGGCGCCGACCGAGCCCACGCTCGCCAAGCCCACACGGACGGCCCCGCGGACAGCCGCACGGCTGGCCAGCCGAGCCAGCGCGAAGACGGGGAGACGCTCCCGGACGAGCGCACGGCATCGGACACCGCCGATGCCGCCACCTCGAGCCCCCACACCGCCGCGCCACACCAAACCAACGCCGGGCGCCTGCACATCCTGGAGGCGCAACACTTGATCCGGACCATGCCGAAAGTGGTGATAGCGCTGGTGGACGGTTGGGCGGCGGGCGGCGGCCACTCGCTGCAGGTGGTGGCGGACCTGACCGTGGCGTGCCGCGAGCACGGGCTGTTCAAGCAGACCGACGCGACGGTCGGCTCGTTCGACGCCGGGTACGGTTCGGCGCTGCTCGCCCGCCAGGTGGGGCAGAAGCGGGCCAGGCAGATCTTCTTCCTGGCCGAGACCTACACGGCCGAGCAGGCCGAAGCCTGGGGCGCGATCAACGAAGCGGTGGCGCACCAAGACGTGGAGGCGACCGGGATCGGCTGGGCCAGACGCGTCGCGGAACAGTCGCCTCAGGCCATCCGGGTGCTGAAGTTCGCCTTCAACCTGGAGGACGACGGCCTGGCCGGACAGCAGATGTTCGCCGCCGAAGCGACCCGGCTGGCCTACGGCTCCGAGGAGGGCGCGGAAGGACGGGACGCGTTCCTGGAGCACCGGTCGCCGCGCTGGGAGCCCTTCCGCAAGCAGATCCTCTAGGACACGACCCAGTGCCCCTCGCCCTTGGGCACCAGTTCGATCCAGGTGATGCCGGGCGCCAGCTTCACGTCGCCGCCGTCGCCGGGCAGCTTCAGCAACAGCGGTTCCGACTCGGAGGCCTTGGACCACTCGACGTCGATCGCGCCGCCGCCGGTCACCACCACCCCGTCGCCGGAGCCGACGATCATCGTCTCCGGGATCGGGCTGCCCGCGGCGTCGGTCCCGCCAGCCATTTCGATGGACACGCTCAAGGCGATCACGTTCTGAGCCGCCAGGCGCGCGCCGGAAGCGGATTCGGAAGGCGTCTCGCCCTCCGAGCGCAGGTAGGACTTGGTCGACTCGTCGAAGGCCCACTTCGGCTTGGCGACCGCCGAGATCGTGACCGCCACAGTCGACGCCGCCCGCCCGTCCGCCGCCGCTGTCGCTTGGGCCGCCGCATCCGCGAACACGAACTCGGCGGTGGGTAGGGCACTGTGGGCGTCGTCCGCAGCCGTTATGAGGTCGGCCGGACGGACGTAGAGGTTGTGCGGCGACCTGCGGTCATTGGAGCGGTAGAAACCGCCCGAATGCCCCGAGTCCTCGGTCAGGACCTGCAGGCCCGCGGCGGCGGCCTGGTCGAGGAACCGGCTCTGGCCGCCGGAACAGGCCAGCAGCCCGTGGGTGGGGCCGAGGATCGGACCGTCCATCGGCCGCACCGAGCGCACCGGCCCCACCGACTCCGGGATCTGCGAGTTGTAGACGGCGATGAAGCGGGACTCGCCGCCCTCGACCATCTCCTCCCACACCACATCGGCCTGCTCCAACCCGGCCTGCGGCCTGGCCTCCTTCGGGTTCTCGACTTTGACGGCCAGCGCCGGGCGTTCCACCACGTCGCCGGGCAGTCCGGTCAGCGGCCACGCCGTCGGCACCGCGGGCGGCGCCTCCTTGTCAGCTTTGCCAGCCTCGATGGCGGTTTCTGTGGCAACGTTCGGATCGTCCGCACCGCAGGCCGCTAGCAGGCCCGCGCCCAGCAAGGTCGCTAGCCCTGCGGCGGCGGCCCTGGTGAAGGCGGTAGTCGTTGTCAAGGTGGTTGTGGCGGTGCTGGCAGTGGTCGTTGTGGCTCGCGTCAGGCGCTTCGGGGCACCTTGAGCGCGGCGGGGAAGGGTCGCAGGCATTCAATTCTCCTGGATCGGTTCTACTTACTTCGCCCCCACTGTAAGCATGTCCGCCCCCTAAAACCGCCCAAGCCAGGCGGTGTGGCAGGTCTTTCGCAAGTCGTTCGCGGGTTCCTCACACTCCACCGTCGGTCAGCGTTCGGTCGGCTCGCCCACATTTGCACGATGCCGCTCACCCGTCTCCCAGCGTCCCGCGTGTCCCCTTTCATGCTGCCCGCGACCATCAGCAATGGTGCGTTGCCGCGAGTCAGGCTCGGCACACTTGCGCTGCCTGCGACTGGGGAGAACGGCGCACTGCCGCAGCGCACAATCACGGCGCACAGGCCCGGCGCACCCGTCGGGGACCGGACGAAAAGGCGCCGTCCCCGGGGCTTAGGGTTAATGGCCGTGGCGGTTGACTCTCTCGGCGGCCTGGTTCGACGCCTGGCCGACGCCCTCGATGGAGGGCCGCCGTTGATGATTGGGCCAGGCCAGGCCGATGAGCGGTCTGGTCCGCAGGCGGACCACCAACGCAGGCCGGAGCGACTGCCAGCGGGCACAGCTTTGGCGGTGCCGACCTCCGGGTCCACCGGCGCGCCGAAGCTGGTGGCGCTCAGCGGGGACGCGATCCGCGCGTCCGCCAGGGCCAGCGCCGAACGCCTGGGCGGGACCGGCAATTGGCTGTTGGCACTGCCGACTGACCACATCGCAGGCCTGAACGTGGTCATCCGGGCGTTCCTGGCCGGTGCCGCGCCGAGCCCCATGCCGCCAAGGAGGTTCACGCCGGAGGCTTTCGCCGCCGCGTCAGCGGCCCTGCCTCCAGGGCCACGGTTCACGTCCTTGGTGCCGACGCAACTCAGGCGACTGTTGGCGGGCCGAGCGGACGGCATCGTCGCCCTGAGGACTTTCGGAGCCGTGCTGGTGGGCGGCGCGGCCCTCGACCCAGAGTTGCGCGCGCGGGCGGAAGCGGCGGGCGTGCGGGTGGTGGAGACCTACGGTTCGGCCGAGACCTGCGGCGGCTGCGTCTACGACGGGATGCCGCTGGCTGGCGTCGAAGTGGTGTTCGCGCCCGAGTCAGCGCCGGAGTCAGCCTCAAGGTCGGCGCCGCAGTCGGCACCAGCGCCAGACACGGGAGGCCGGATAGAGATCGCAGGCCCCACGCTGGCGCCCGAGTCGACGCCCAGGTCGGTGTTCGAGCCGGCGCCAGAGCCGATGCCACAGTCGGCACCGACGCGAGGCGCGGGCGGGCGGATACAGATCTCGGGCCCCATGCTGGCGCTCGGATACGCCTTGGAACGCCTGCAAGCCCCTGACGGCCCGGCACGCCAGGGCTCCACCGGCTTCTTCGAGCGCGACGGTCGGCGCTGGTTCGCCAGTTCGGACCTGGGCAGGTGGACGGCGGACGGTCGGCTCAGCATCGACGGCCGCGCCGACAACGCCCTCACCACCGGCGGCCACACAGTCGCGCCGGAGAGGGTCGAGTCGGTCCTGCGAGCCCTGCCCGGTGTCGCCGAAATCCTGGTGGTGGGGCTCGCGGACGCGGCTTGGGGTGAGGCCGTCACGGCTCTAGTGGTGCCCGATGCCGCCGGGCCGCCCACGCTCGGACAGTTGCGCCGGGAGGTCAAAGGGCACCTCGATCAGGCCCATGCGCCCAGAAACTTAGGTGTGGTCCCAGCGCTCCCCATCCTGGCTCCCGGCAAACCCGACCGGCGGGCCGCTGGCGCGCTGGCGGCCGAGCTTGCGGCATCGGGCAAGCTGGAACGGCTAGGGTGACCTAGTGGCAAGTCCCTCTCAATGGGTCGCGGGGTTGCGGCTCAGAACCCTTCCCGCTGCCGTCTCCCCGGTACTGATAGGCGTTGGCGCGGTCTGGCGCGAAGATTCGCCGCCGCTGTGGAATAGGGCCGGGCTGGCGCTGTTGGTGGCTTTGGCTCTGCAGATCGGCGTCAACTTCGCCAACGACTATTCCGATGGCGTGCGCGGCTCCGACAGCCAGCGCCTGGGCCCCACCCGGTTGGTCGAATCCGGCGCGGCCGCCCCCGGCGCGGTCAAGGCGGCCGCTTTCATCGCCTTCGCGGTGGCGGCTGTCGCGGGGGCCGTGCTGGCCTGGTTGACCGGCCAATGGTGGTTGTTGGCGGTCGGCGCCGCAGCCATCGCGGCGGCCTGGTTCTACACCGGCGGCAAACGCCCCTACGGCTACTACGGCTGGGGCGAGGTCGGCGTGTTCGTCTTCTTCGGGCCGGTGGCTGTCTTGGGCACCGCCTACACGCAGCATCTGACCGTCACCTGGCGGGCCGGGGTGGCATCGGTCGGGGTGGGCCTGCTGGCCTCCGCGATCCTGATGGCCAACAACCTGCGCGACGTGAAGTCGGACCGTTCGGCTGGCAAGAAGACCCTGGCGGTGCGATTGGGCGAGCCTCGCGCCCGTTCACTGTACGCCTGGGAACTGTGGCTGGCGGTGGTCGTGGCGGCGGTCTGCGCGATTGGACGGCCCCGGATCTTCGTGGTCTTGCTGATGGCGATCCCGGTGGCCCGGCTGGCCAGCGCCGTCGGTTCCGGCGTCCGGGGCGACGACCTGGTCAGGGTGTTGTCCATGACCGGGCAAGTCGAACTGGGGTATGCGATCCTGATGGGCCTGGCGATGGCGGACCTGGGAGTGTTCTGAACGCCGCCCGGCGGTGGCGGCATGGCCGCGGCGCTGACCCCTGCGCCGACTGGGCGCGCCACCCTCGCCACGTGGGCCAGGTGGGCCTTCCAGGCGAGCAGTACGCCAAGCGGCCGCGCGGTCGGTAGGATTTAGTGCCGTGGCGAGGGTTCTGTTGATGTACGTGCTGCCGCTGGCGTTGATGATCTACGCGATCGTCGATTGCGCGGTCGATGACGATGTCGAGCGCACCTCAGTGCCCAAAGTGTTGTGGATGCTCCTGATCATCCTCATTCCCATCTTCGGCCCGCTGGCTTGGCTGGCCGTCTCGAAGCTCGCCAAACCGCGAGCGCGCCAGGCGTATGGCCCATCGGGTCCGCCCGGACCTCTGCCACGCCGTTATCCGCGCCGGAGCGGGCCCGTTGCACCTGACGACAACCCCGACTATCTCAGGCGCTTAGCCGACGAGCAATTCCGCCGCGAACGCGACCGGCGCCGCCGCGAGAAGTACGAGGGCGGCGATTCGCCCGCCCCAGGAGACCCCGCCAAGCCTTGACCTGGCCCAACCGGTGAAGCCCCGCGGGTCAAACGCTCCGGAATCACGACTGGTCCATCAAGTCCTCCAGGCCCGCGTCATCAGCCAGGTTGACTCCAAGCTGGAGGCCCTCACCCTCGAACGGCTCAAGGCGGAACGGCTTGCGAGCATCCACACAGAAATCTTGGCACCTGCGCGGTCCAGTTCCGGATCGCGCCGCGACTGTCTCGTCAGGCATCGAGTGCCTCGATTTGCACGCTGGTCTTCATCGAGTGCCCGCATTTGCACCCTCACTGGTCGCCCGTCACGTCGCTGACCTGCGAAAACGCGAAACGGCTTGATGCAAGAGCAGGCACTCGATGAAATGCGGCGTGCAATTGTAGGCAGTCGATGAGTGGCGGGGCGCAAAGGCACCAGAGACGGGGTCAGCGGCGGCCACGCGAGGCGCGCCCGCGTCGAGTCCGGGGTTTTGCGCGGCCCCTGCCATCGAGTCCGCTGTTCTCCATGGTCCTGGGTATCGAG
Organism: Bifidobacteriaceae bacterium; assembly: GCA_031265345.1. Next base: position 36,250 of record JAISCU010000460.1, on the reverse strand, counting down.
TCCGGGGTTTTGCGCGCAACCCCACCCGCAGGCGAAGCGCTGACCAGGCAAAACGGAAACCGGTCGGATCCAAAACAGCGGACTCGATGAACCACGGCATGGGAAACAGCGACTCGACGATCCGGAGCGCGCGGAACCCCGAAGACCGCGCCTACAGGGTCGACAGCGATATGGGCAAGCCGTTCCCGCCCATGGCATATCCATGCTGCCCAGAATGGCTGCCGACTTGCGGCTTCGATCACCGCGAGCACTGCCGGGGAATTGTGAAGGCTCCGTGTTGATCGAGCCGAGCCCGAACGCATCTGCCCAGGTCAGGGCGTCGCCGTCGCATCCAGGCCCGCTCCGCCCTGATGATGAGGTGCCGCGGTTGGGCAGCCATGTGGATAGCCCCGCAGTCTTGGGTCGCAAAGGCGCCAGAAGCGCCGGTCAGCGCAGTTCGGGCGGCAGGAGGGACGCGGCCGGCTCGTAGTAGCAGACCGCGCTCAACTGGTCGCCCTCATAGATCAGCGTGGTGACCGAGGCCAGCGAGCAGGCGCGCCCCCGCGGCAACGGCCAGAGCGGACGCCCCTCGGCCTTCAACCGCGCCCGCCAGATCGGCGACTGGTGCGAGACCACGATGGCGCGGCCGCCCGGAATCTCGGCCCGCAGGTCGCTCAGGGCGGCGTGCATCCGGTCCGCGATGTCCGCGAACGGCTCGCCCCAGGAGGGCCGCAGCGGGTTGTACAGCCGGGTCAAGGCGGACGGCTTGAGCATGTTCGGCAGATTGATCCGAAGCCCCGCGAAATCCGAGGCCGCCTCGGTCACTCGCGGCTCGATCCGCACAGGCAGGCCGAGCGCGGCGGCGGTCGGGGCCGCCGTCTCCTGCGCCCGTTCCATCGGGCTGGCTAGAAGCAAATCCACCTGCGGTTCAGCGGTGGCGGCGAAGTGCTCGGCGACTCGATCGGCCATGGCGCGCCCGCGCTCCGAGAGATGGAACCCGGCCAGACGCTCGTACAGAAGCGACTCCGGATTGTCGACTTCGCCGTGGCGGACAAGATGGATGGTGGTTCGTGGCTGGACCATGCCTTCTAGTCTGAACGGCCAAGTGGGCCAGGTCCAATCGCCACCCAGCGATGCTCAACCAGGTAGCACCAACCCCGGACGTGTGGTCTGCCGGTTGGCGGTGCCGGCCCGACCAGGGAATACTAGGTCTGGTGACCGAGCCACTCGGCCCCGCGCCGGGGGCCTTCCCCGCCAGCCAGTCAACAGCCCGCCCGAGCCGCCGTCCGCGCGCCAACCCAGACGGCGCAGTCGCCGCCTTCTTCGACGTGGATAACACCATCCTGCGTGGCGCCAGCGCATTTCAACTGGGAGTCGGCCTGTTCCGTCAGCGGTTGGTGTCGCTGCGAGACATAGTCCGGTTCGCCCGCATCAACCTGGCCTACGCGCTGTTCGGGGAGTCAGACAGCGGGGTCGAAGCAGCCCGCACGCATTCACTCGACGCCATCAAAGGACGGCCCGTCGCCGAAATGGTCAACGTGGCCGAACAAGTCTGGGACGAGGTCCTGGCCGCGCGGGTCTTCCCCGGCGCGAAGGCCCTGGTGGACAAGCACATCGCGGAGGGCCACGAGGTCTGGCTGATCTCGGCCTCGCCGACCGCCATAGTCGACCTGGTGGCCGCCCGCGTCGGCGCGACGGGCGGGCTGGGAACCAATGCGGAAGCCATCGACGGATTCTTCACCGGCCGCCTGGTGGGCGGATTGCTGCACGGCCCCGCCAAGGCCGCAGCCGCGAGCGCCTTGGCCGCCGAACGCGGGATCGACTTGGCCGCCTCCTACGCGTACGGCGATTCCGCCAACGACATCCCGATCCTGTCGTTGGTGGGACATCCCTGCGGCATAAATCCCGACAAACGGCTGCGCTGCTATTGCCGCGAGCACCGCTGGCCCACCCGCGAGTTCCGCGACAAGCGCCGGGCCGTCCGCCGCTCGCTCAAAGCCGCCTCCAGGGTCGGCGCGGTCTGGGTGGTCTGGATGGTGGTCCAACGTCTGGCGCGCGGGTCCCGCCGTCGCCGCTCGCGGCGCCTGGGCTAACCGGCGCGGCTGGGAGCCTACTCAGGCAAAAGCCTTGGACGATGCCGCCGACCCGGCCCAGCGGCATCGGCGGCGCCTAAGAACTTGGGACCCAGGCTCAGGCCTCGAAGACCTCCACCAAGCCGCCCCCGACCCATTCGGACCCGACGGGGCTGGCCACCAGGTAGATCGTGAGATTGACCTTGTTGCCGGTGTGGATATGGTTGCCGACCTGCTGCGGGGTCCAGGTGAGGCCGAAGTCGCGGCGGTCGATCTGGGCCACGGCGGTGAACCCGGCCACGGGCGCGCCGCTCTGCGATTCGTCCACGCCGGTGAACTCGACGGTGAAGGCGGCGGTGCGGGTCTGGCCGTGCAACGTCAGGTTGCCTTCGACCACCAGGTCGGTGTCGAGACGCGCGATCTCGGTGGACTCGAAGCTCCAGACCGGGTATGAGACCACGTCGAAGAAGTTCGGTCCGCGCAGAAGATCGTCGCGGTCGCCCAGGCCGGTCGAGACCCCGGAAGGATCGATCGCCACGTTCACTGTGGTCGAGCCGAGGTCCGCGCCGACTTCGATGATCCCGCCGGAAATGGGCACAAGCCCGCGAATTTTGGAGATCAACGCGTGTTTGACCTCGAAATGGGCGGCGGAGTTGCGAGGGTCGATCAGCCAGGTCCCCGGCGTCAAGTCCGCCCAAGTGGTCGCTTCAGGTGAGATCGCTGGCGCGGTTGCGGTCTGCGTCATGAGCAGTTCCTCCATTCGTTGTTTGCGCTGAGGCACCCAACTTAGGTCACTGCTCCGATTCGCGCTCTCCAGGACCGCCTGGTCTCACGGGCCGGTCTGGCGCGCCGGCCCATGCGGCCAAGTTCGTCGGTCCGGGAGCAGGCGGCTACTTCTTGTTGCGCCGCTGATGCCGGGTCTTGCGCAGCAGTTTGCGGTGCTTCTTCTTGGCCATCCGCTTGCGGCGCTTCTTAATTACCGACCCCATACGGTCCTCACAGTTCTGTTCGTTGCGTAAGTCTGCCCGCTCCGCCCTCAGCGAAGCCACCGGCAAGGCATCTTACCCCGTATCGTGCCCGTCCCGCCGCGCACCGGCGTTCCAGAGCCCGGCGGCCGGGTGTCAGCGCGCTTCGTTACCGGGCCGGTTTACGCCTGCGCGCGGCCCGCGCCGGTCTTCGCAGTGGCCCCCGGTGGACGATGCCGCCTCGCCGTCACCCGCCCCGCCACAGCTCTGGAAATGGTTGGCCGCCCGCCCTATCGACACCGAAACCAGGCCGAGGCCCTCCGTGGTCCTGTTCAAGCCCGCGGCGGAGACGTCTCGGGGCCAACTTGCGCGGCAATCCGTTGATCTTCTTGCGGGTCAGCATTTCGGCGCCCCGAACCATGCAATCCGATGGTCTCGTCGCCCAGGCCGTCCGAGTGCCGCCTCTCTGCCCGCTAGGCAGGACGCACGGGGGCACTCACAACAGCGGGCTCGGCGGCCACGCCGCGGCCTGGCGACCGAGCCAGCCATATCGCGGGGCCGCCCGGCCATCGGGACCGGCGCGGACGGCATTGGACATACTGCCCCGCCAACCGGCCCAACCATGATTGGGAACCGACCCAATCACGGCGGGAGCGCTGCCGGTTTCTCGGGCAGACAGACACTGGCGGCGCATGGACTACCCGTCTGACGGGTGGAGCGGAGGCGGGCGGATTTTGCCTCGTTTACTCTGCGCGGTAGAGTCCTTTGTGACACATAGCCAACGGGGAGGCAGACGTGCGATTCGACTTCGAGACACCGATCAGACTGGCCCAGGCGACACGGAGCTTCGGCGCCGTCAACGCCCTGGACCGCGTGGACCTGGAGGTGCGGGCCGGGCAGACGGTCGGGCTGATCGGTCCCAACGGATCGGGCAAGAGCACCATGATCAACCTGGTCGCAGGTTTGCGCCAGGCGACGTCAGGGATCGTGCGGCTGTTCGGCAGGGACCCGCGCGATCCCCTGGCCCGCGCCCGGCTCGGCGTCACACCGCAAAGCTCTGGCGTGGCCAAGGGCCTGACCGCTCTCGACCTGACGCGATTCGTCGCCGGGCACTTCGCGGACCACCGGCCGCCGCTGGAATTGCTGGCCGAATTCGGGATCGACCATCTGGCCAAGAAACGAATCGGGGCCATGTCCGGCGGCGAGGAGCGACTGCTGGCCGTGGCCCTGGCGTTCGCCGGGAACCCCCGGCTCGCACTGTTGGACGAACCATCGACGGGTCTGGATGTGAACGCGCGGCACCGTCTGTGGGACGCCGTCGAAGCCAAGTCCCGCCAAGGCGTCACCGTGTTCGTCACCAGCCATTACCTGGAAGAGATCGAGCGGCTCGCGGACCGCGTGGTGGCGATCCGCGCGGGCCGGATCGTAGCCGATAGCCCCACAGGTGAACTGGTCGACCGCGCCGCCGCGCCCACCATCCGAATCGAGACGCTCGACGATCGCGCCATCGGCGTGCTGCGCGAGGTCGGCGCCCGGCGCGAAGGCGCGGAAGTGGTGGTCGCCTCCGGGCAGGCGCACCTCGCCCTGCAAGCGTTGGCGGACGCGGGAGTGAGCTACACCGGACTCGACCTGGTCAAGCCGAACCTGACCGACGCCTTCGGGCCCATCCTGGCTGGCGAGGAGGTCAAGCCATGAGTCCGCCTCCGCAAGTCCGGTCCGAGGCCCAACCTCTCGCCAGAACACCGGCCGGTCGGGGAGCGCCGTCCGGTCAGGGAGCGCCGTCCGGTCAGGTCACGACCGCCGTCCTGCCAGCCACCAAGTTGACCTGGCGCTGGACCCGGTTCGAGGTGGGCCTCTGGCTGCGCGAGCCCGCAGCGGTCCTGCTGAACATGGCCTACCCGCTGATCATGCTGGCCTTCTTCATGGTGGCCCTGCCCGAGCTTCGCACCGACGGCCAGGTCGCGCTGGGCCTGGCGGCGGACCTGAGTTTGGTCGGCACGATGATGGTCTGCTTGAACTTCCCCGCCACCGCGATTCCGGAGGCGCGCCGCAGCGACTTCTACCGCTATGCCCGGACCTTGCCCGCGGGCCCTGGGCCAAGGCTGGTCGCCTGGGCGGCGGCGCCGTTCCTGTGCGGCCTGGCCAGCGCCTTGGTGGCGGCGGTCGTGGGCGCATTGGTCACCGCGGCCGAGCCGGGCCCGGCCGATCTCCTGGCCGTCATGGGCGGAGCGGTCGCCTTGGCGGTTCCGGCCACCTCGATCGGGATGGCCTTGGGATTCATGTTGACTCCGAAGAGCGCCCTGGCGGTCGCCTTGACCGCAGCCTTCGCGATGATCCTGTTCGGCGGGATCAGCGGGTTGCCTCTGCCGGGCTGGATCGACCGCGTCTCCGGGTTCGCGCCGCCTGGCGCGGCGGCTGACCTGATGACGGCCTGGCGGGAGGGCGGGATCGAGTGGCGCGGCATCGGCGTCCTGATCGCCTGGACGGTCGCCGGGCTGGCGGCGACTCTGGCGCTCTACCGACGCGACGAGGGAGCCCACCATGACTGAACGGCGCCGACCCGCCCACGAGTCCGGCCCTCACACCGACAGCCACACCAAAGCCCGCACCGACAGCCACACCGAAGCCCACGCCCCGCCGGACGCCGGCCTGGCGGCAGCCGCGCTCGAACGGATCGCCCACGACCAGGAACGGTTCAGGCACTTGACCACGCTCAACGATCGCTTCGTCCTGGTGGTGCTGGGGGCCGCCTACCTGCTCGGTTTCGGCGGCCAATACTTGGCGACCGTGGTCTGGCCGTCGTCCGCCGGCCAGGCCGGCCTGATCGCGGCGGCGGCAGGCTCGTGCGGCGTCTTCGTCATCCTGACCCACGCCTGGAGGCGTTACGAGGGCGTGCGCGGCTCCGCCGCCACCAGACCCGTCTTCTTCGGCGTGGCCTGGCTGATCGGGCTGGTCTTGGTCTTGGCGGTCACCGCCCTGGTCGCCTCCGAGTCCGCAGGCGCCCAGACCATCACGCGGGTGGCCTATTCGACGTCGTGCGTGCTGGTCGGCCTGACCTACGCCTGCGCGGGCGTCTTCGTGAGCGGCCGACGCGACTTGGTGTTGGGGTTCTGGCTGATCGGCGTGGGGGTGGCCAGCGGCCTGACCCCGTGGCCCACTATGCTGGCGGCCGTGGGAGCCCTGCCAGCTTTGGGATTCTGGGTCAGCGCGGCGACCTGGCCCCGTGGACGCCTGGGCGCACCGAGCAACCATGGCTGATCTGTTCGACGCTCCGGCCCGTCTGCGCATCATGTCCGCCCTGGTCCAGTTGGGGCGCGATTCGGACATCTCGTTCGGCCGCCTCCAAACGCTGCTGGCGTTGACGCCGGGGAACCTGTCCGCCCACATCAAGCGGCTCGAGGCGGCCGGTTACGTCGAGGTCGCCAAGCGGTTCACCGCGCGCGGCGTGCCGCAGACCAGCGTTCGGGTCAGCGCCGAGGGGGTGGCCGCGTTCGACTCCCACGTCGCGGTTCTGCAGGAGATCATCGGGCGGCCGCTCACCGCTGACCACCAGTCTTAGGCCGCCGATGCCGCTCGGTCGGCCCCAGCGCTTAGCTTGCGCCCATCTGGCCGGCTCAGCACCCTTTCGATGCGTCCTGCCGCCGTCCGCCGCGCCGGTCATTGGCCTGCAGTCTATATATCGGCTATATACAATCGCTGTAGACTGGCGGCATGATCAAGACCATCGGCATTGCGGACCTGCAGCGACGAGTCTCCGAGGTGGTCGGCGAGGTTCGTGACGGCCGGGCCGAATACACCATCACCGCTCACGGCGGCGACACCGGGATCGCCATTGCGCGCCGGGCCGCGGTCGACCCTCCGGGGATCGCCGCCGACCGCCTCGCGGACTCGCGATACTTCACCGCCCGGCGCCCCGGCGACGCGGTGAGGCAGGCCCAGCTAGCGGCGGTCGAAGCCGGCCGCGATGCCGCTGGCACGGTGGGCGATCAGCCATAATGGCCGGGTCTATGCGCGCCACGCCGCCACTCGGGTCAACGCCGTCGCCGCCGACCAGGGTGCTCCTGGACACCAATGTGGTCATCATGCGCCCCGACGCGACCAAGCTTGCCTCCCTCGGATCGGCCCGGCTCATGGTGGCGGCGATCACCTATGCCGAATTGGCCGAGGGAGAGTTCGCCGCCGATCCAAGGGTTCGGATGCAAACGCCCCTCGACCTCGCGCTGGCGAGGGAGGCCTACGGACCGGGCTTGCCTTTCGATGACGCCGCCGCGCTGATGTACCCGGTGGTTTGCCGGGCGGTGGTCCAGGCCGGGAGATCGGTGAGCCGGGCACGCCGGGTGGACATGATGCTGGCCGCTGTCGCGCTGGCCAATGGATGCGCCATAGCCACTCGCAACACCGCCGACTTCGCGCCCTTGACGGCGCTGGCGGACTTGGTGGAGTTGTGATCGCTCGATCGCGCCGACCAGTTGCGCGATGCCGCTCAGCCGACCCCAGCGTCCGGCTTGCTGCCACCTGGCCAACCCGGCGCAGTGGTCGGGCTGTGGAGGCTGGAGGCCTTTAGGCGCTGCGGGCGGCGTTGCCCTGCTCCCAGTTGGACCCGTCCGCCAGCCAATCGTCCAGCGCCTCGGCCGGGATGCGGTAGGAGCGCCCCACCTTGAGAGCCCGGATCTCACCGTTGGTTATCAGCCGGTAGATGGTCATGTCGGACACCCGCAGCCTGGCGGCGACCTCTGACACGGTCAAGAACGCCGGTTTGGAATCCATGGATGCGCTTTCTGGAGTGAACGGTGTTGCCGGTGTCAACTCTAGCGCCTGGTGTGAGTAGGGTGAACTCATGCGGGAAGGTATGTCGGAGGGTGGCGCGCCAGCGCGCTCGTTCGGCGGCCGCATCTCCCATATGTCTCCGGCCCGCCTGGCGGTGGCCGCCTTCGCGACCGTGATCCTGATCGTGGCCGCCTTGCTGTGCCTGCCGGTCGCCAGGGCCGGGCCATATTCGCCGGACATCACCGACGCCGTCTTCACCGCCACCTCCGCCGTCTGCGTGACCGGCCTGACAACGGTGCCGACGGCTGAGTACTGGTCCGGGTTCGGCCAGGTCGTGATCGTGGCCGGAATCCAGATCGGCGGCCTGGGCGTGATGACGTTGGGCTCGCTGCTCTCGCTGATCGCCTCCAGACGCCTGGGCCTGCGCTCCAAGGTGCTGACGGCGTCGGAGACCGGGACCTCCCGACTGGGCGAGGTCGGCGTCCTGGTCAGAGCCGTCGCGGTCACCTCAATAGTGGTGGAACTGCTATTGATGGCGGTGCTGACCCCACGTTTCATAGTCGAGGGCGAATCCGCTGGCCAAGCCCTCTGGCACGGCCTGTTCTACGGCGTCTCGGCCTTCAACAACGCCGGTTTCGTGCCCACCGCCGCGGGGTTGGAGGTGTTCGCATCCGACTGGTGGGTGCTGGCCCCGATCATGACGGCGGTGTTCCTCGGCTCGCTCGGCTTCCCGGTCATCCTCGACCTGAGCCGGCACTGGCGCCATCCCTCCGACTTGACCCTGCACTCCAAGCTGACGATCAGTTTCTGCCTCGCCCTGCTGGGCGTGGCCTGGGTCGCGTTCAGCGCCACCGAATGGTCGAATCCCCGCACGTACGGCTCGTTCTCGACCGGTTCTACCCTGCTGAACACCCTGTTCGCGAGTGTCATGACGCGCTCCGGCGGGTTCGCCACGGTCGATGTCAGCCAGCAGCATCCCGCCACCATGCTGTTGCAGGACGCGCTCATGTTCGTGGGCGGCGGCTCGGCGTCCACCGCGGGCGGGATCAAGGTCACCACCCTGGCGGTGATGCTGCTGGCGATCCGGGCCGAGGCCCGCGGCGACCGCGACATGGAAGCCTTCGGGCGGCGGATCGAACCGTCCATCCTGCGGGTGGCCGTGACCGTCGCGGTCGCCTCGGTGATGTTCGTCTTCACCGGCGCGCTCATCTTGTCTCTGATCTCCGAGGCCCCCCTGGCCCGCATCCTCTACGAGTGCATCTCGGCGTTCGCCACCTGCGGATTGTCCACCGGCCTAGCCGCGGCCCTCCCGCCGCTGGGCAAGATGACCTTGGCCGCCCTGATGCTGACCGGACGGCTCGGAACCATGACCATCGCGACCTCGGTCGCTTTGACCAACCGCCGCCGGGTCATCCGGCTGCCGGAGGATCGGCCAATCGTGGGGTGAAACCTCCGCCCGAGCCAGCCACGAACCAACCCGGCCAGGCCGCCGGACCCGGTCGCGCGGCATCGGCCACCGCGAGCCCTCACCGCGGAGGCACCCGGACATGAAAGGATCGACCGATGGACCACAAACGATCTTCGGCCACGCCGGACGCTCCCCTGCCGACCGACGGGGCGGTCCTCGTGATCGGGATGGGCCGGTTCGGGTCGCGCCTGGCGCTCACCGTCGACCGACTCGGCCGGGAGGTCCTGGCCGTGGAGAAGGACCCCGAAGTGATCCGGCGCTGGTCCGGCCGCCTCCCGCTGATCGAGGCCGACTGCACCGACTCCGAGGCCCTCGAACAGTTGGGGGCGCGCGACTTCCCCATCGCGGTGGTGGGCGTGGGCACGGCGCTGGAGGCCTCGGTGCTCATCACCTCGAACCTGGTCGATCTGGGCCTGGGCCAGGTCTGGGCCAAGGCGACCTCCTCCGAGCACGCCCGCATCTTGCGGCGGATCGGCGCGAACCAGGTCATCCTGCCCGAATCGGACGCCGGGGAGAGGGTCGCCCACCTGGTCTCGGGCCGCCTGCTCGACTACATCGAGTTCGAGGACGGCTTCACGATCGTGAAGATGCACCCGCCCAAGGAGACCATCGGCTTCACGCTGGGCCAGTCGCAGATTCGCAAGAAGTATGGCGTCACCGTGATCGGCGTCAAATCCCCTGGACAAGAGTTCGAGTACGCCACCGAGGAGACCCGCGTCTCGCCCCAGGACATCCTGATCGTCTCCGGCAACACAACCCTCCTGGACCGCTTCGCGGCCCGCCCCTGAGGCCCGCGGCTCCCGAAACCCGATTTGGGCCACCAAGGTCGCCTGACCCAAGAACAAGATGTCCGATGCCGCCTGGCCGGCCGTCGCGGCCACGTCGACCGACCCGCACCCGGCTTCGGAGTCGCAACGGCTGCGCGTTCGCCCGGCTCATCGGAGTGCGATTATTCGCACATTTTGACAATGTGATAATATCCGCACAGCAGTGTCCGGCACGGCCAGAGGGAGGGGAGAGGCGCCCATGACGGACGGCGACCGCATCTGGTCCGACCTCAGGTCGGCGCGAGACCTGGGGCGATTCTTGAGCCACCTGCGCGCCGAGCGCGGCTGGACGCAAGCCGGCCTGGCCGCGCACCTGGGCATCCCCCGCCGGTACCTCCACGAGCTGGAGAACGGCAAGGAGATCCTGGCCTACGGCCGACTGTTCCAACTCACCGCCCTGTTGGGGGCCAGGATCAGGATCGAAGCCCCGGTCGATCCAACCGAGGAGGTCGACCCATGGCAGGTGTGACCTCGGTCGAGGCCTCGCTGGACGCCTGGCTCTACGGCACGAGGGTCGCGCGATTGTCCCGCGCTGGCGGTGGCCGCCTGACCCGACCCGTGCTCCCGGCACCCAACCACGGCTGAGGACGGCCCAATGCCGTGCACTTAGAGCGGAGTTCTGGTGGCCGGGTCGGCGGCCACCGCCGACCCGCGGACGGGAAGTGGACGGGTGGCGAAAGAGACAGGATCCCTGACGCTCGGCGCCGACAACCATGGATCCTGTCTTTTCCCGCCACCGTGTAGCCCTGGCCACGCGCGCGCGGGGTCAAGCCGTGCGGCGGCGCAGGGTGACGACCCCCAAGCCGAGCGAGAGGACCACGAAGCCCAGCATCAAGCCCGCGTCGGGGGCGAAATCGGACCAGCCGCTCCCGGCCGCGATGTCGGTGGTGGCCTCGATGGCGTAGGTGAACGGGGCCAGGTCGGACAGCCATTCCAGCAACTGCGGCATGTCGGAGCGCGGCATCACCAGACCGCAGATCAGCAGCTGCGGCACGATCACCACCGGGAGCATCTGGACGGCCTGGAACTCGGTCCTGGCCACCGACGAGGCAGCCAGTCCGAGCGATGAGCCCAGCACGGCGTCCAGCACCGCGACGCCCATCAGCGCCCACAGCGACCCGGCGATGTCCATGCCGCAGACCCAGCGCGCCCACAGCGTCAGCACGGCCGCCTGGATCGCCGCCAGCAGCGCGAACGCCAAGGCGTAGCCGACCAAGAAATCGGCCTTCCCGATGCGAGTGGTCATGAGGCGCTCGAGGGTTCCGCTGGTCCGCTCCCGAAGCGTGGTCACCGAGGTGACCAGGAACATCACGAAGGCGGGGAAGATCGCCAGGAGCATCGGCCCGAACCGGTCGATCACCGCCGGAGTGTCGGCGAACATCCATGCCACGATCCCCAGAACCACGCACGGCACAACCATGATGAGGGCGATCGAGCGGGGGTCGTGGCGGACCTGGGTCAGTATCCGACGACTGGTCGCGAGGGTGCGGTGGAGCGTCATAGCGCACCGCCTTCCTCCAGCGCTAGAAAAGCGTCCTCGGCGCTCTCGGCGTTGGTCAACGCGAGCAGCCCGGCAGGAGTGGCGTCCGCCAAGACGCGGCCCTCGCTGAGCAGAACCAACCGATCGCACCGGGTCGCCTCGTCCATCACATGCGAGGACACCAGCAGGGTGGTCCCCTCACCGGCCAACTCGCGGAAGAGCCGCCACAGCGATTGGCGCAACACCGGGTCCAGGCCGACCGTCGGCTCGTCCAGGACCAGCAACTCGGGGCGGCCCAGCAACGCCACCGCCAACGACGTCCTGGAGCGCTCCCCGCCCGAGAGAGTGACCACTTTGTCTTTGGCGCGGTCGGCCAGGTCCACCTGCTGGAGCACCTCGGCCACCCGCTCTTTCGAAGCGCCGATCAACGAGCCGAAATAGGCCAGGTTCTCGGTCACCGTCAGGTCCGCGTAGACGGATGGCGATTGGGTCATATAGCCCACCTTGGGCCGCAGCCCCGGCGCCCCGGCCGGTTGGCCCAGGATGGTCACGGCGCCGCTCGCCACGACTTGCACCCCGACCAAGCAGCGCATCAGGGTGGTCTTCCCGCTGCCGGACGGCCCCAGCAGGCCGACCACCTGGCCTCGCGGTATGGCCAGGCTCAAGTCGGGCAGGACCACGCGCTTTCCCCGAACCACCTTGAGGCCGTTGATCTCGACCGCTGGGGTTTGGTCTCCGCGCGGCGACCGGGGCTCGGTTGTCATATCCCAACCCTCTCGCGGTTGGACGCCCGTGGCAATACTCACATCGCCGATGCCGCCTGGTCGGCTTCGTCTACATAGGCATGCGGCAGTAGAACTCGGCCGCGCCGCCCTCCGGAGCGTCGACCTTGAAGACCGCCGTGTGGTTCACCCAGATCGCCCCGCTGTCCGGATCGGTCGGTTCCGGACAGGTCTTCGAGGCCAGATCGACGTCGGGGCCTGGCCATCCCTCCGCACCATCCAGGGACGCGAAGGCCTCGGCGGCGGCTTCGTCGGTGCGCCATTGCCCGGCCAGAACCGTGACCTGGTCGGTGCCGTTGGAATAGGTCAAGGTGTAGGAGTCGAAGGCGCCCAGCTCCTCCCAGGCCGTGTTCTCCGCGGTGCCGACCAGCGAGAACGCGCCCACGGTCGAGGGCAACCGGTCGTAGAAGGGAGTGCCGGACTCGCGTGGCGAGGGCGTGATCTTGGGCGAGGGAGCGGGGGCTTGGACGGTGACGGTCTGAGTCGGAGGCGGCGGCGGAGGCATCCGCTTCTCGCGGACCACGAAGAAGTAGAGCAGCGCGGCGGCCACCATCATGACGACGGCCAGGATCAGTGCCCACAGCCACGTTTTGGGTTGGGGGGAACCATCCACGGAGTGGCGAACCGCGGCTTCCTCGTCACGCATCTGGGCTACCTTCCATCTCAGGGCGTTCCAACTCACTTTAGGACGGATCGGGCCGCTAAGGCCAACCGGCGGCGGCGTGCCGGTTCTTTTGGACCGGCCGCTCAAGGCCGCAATGGGCCGCCGAACCAATCTTTGCACTATCATTACCGTTCAGTTGCCCGAACACGGCTAGCCCACTAGGAGGCGCAAACGTTGAAACTCGAGCCGAGTTTCGCTCAATGGTGCCTCCATCCAAGCCCCCACGTCAGGCTCGGCCGGGCCAAGGGCTCCGAGCGGGGCCTGACAGGAGAGACCGAATGACTGCCGTGGAATCGGACCTGGTTGTGGTGTCCAATCGTCTCCCGATCGATGTGTCGGTGGCCGATGACGGCTCCCTCACCTATCGGCGTTCCCCTGGCGGGCTGGTGACGGCCTTGGAGCCGGTGCTGAGCCAGCACACGGGGGCCTGGGTCGGTTGGCCCGGAGCGCCGGATTTCAGCTTCGACCCGATCACGATCGAGGGCGTGATGTCCATCCCCGTCCCGCTCACGCCCCAGGAGATCGAGGACTACTACGAGGGCTTTTCCAACGCCACCTTGTGGCCGTTGTACCACGACGTCATCACCCAGCCGGAGTATCACCGCGAATGGCATGAGGCCTACCGGGCGGTCAACGCCAAGTTCGCCGATGCCGCCGCCAACGCCGCGGCCGAGGGCGGCACCGTCTGGGTCCACGACTACCAGCTGCAGCTGGTGCCGTCCATGATCAAGCAGCTTCGGCCGGATGTAAAGGTCGGTTTCTTCAACCACATCCCCTTCCCGCCCGAGGCGTTGTTCGCGCAATTGCCCTGGCGGCGGGAGATCCTGATGGGTCTGCTCGGCGCCGATTTGATCGGTTTCCAGCGCACCCAGGACGCTGGCAACTTCCGTTCCTGCGTGCGACGCCTGACCGGCCTCACCACTCGAGGCCATCACATCGCGGTCCGCGAATCCGATGGCTCCGTCCGCGACGTGTTGTCCTCGGCGTTCCCCATCTCGATCGATTCGGCGGCGGTGGACGCCCGCGCCCGCCTCCCCCGCGTCCAGGCCCGCGCCCGCGAGATCCGCTCCGAGCTGGGCAATCCTGACTGCATCTTGTTCGGAGTGGACCGGCTCGACTACACCAAAGGGATCGCGCACCGCCTCAAGGCTTACGAGGAGTTGCTCCGCGAGGGCCGTCTGAAAGTTCCCGGCGTGGTCATGGTGCAGGTGGCGAGTCCGTCGCGCGGCAACGTCTCCGCCTATCAGAGCCTCAGGGACGATGTCGAGACAACAGTCGGGCGGGTCGCCGGAGATTTCGGTTCGCTCGGCTCGCCCGCCATCCACTATCTGCACCAGAACCAGGACGCGGACGAGATGGCCGCCCTCTACCTGGCCGCGGACGTGATGCTGGTGACCGCGCTGCGCGACGGCATGAACCTGGTGGCCAAGGAATATGTCGCCTCGCGGGTCGATGGGCGCGGCGCCCTGGTGCTGTCCGAGTTCACCGGCGCCGCCGACGAGTTGCGCCAAGCCTTGTTGGTCAACCCGCACGACATCGACGGGCTGAAGAGCTCGATCCTGCGCGCCGCCGCCATGAACCCGAAGGAGCAGCGCCGCCGCATGCAGGCTCTGCGACGCAGGGTGCTGGAGAACGATGTCGCGGCCTGGGCCACCTCGTTCCTCACCACATTGGCGGGACGGTGATGGCGCGGTGGTGACATGGTGACGGGCGCTGGCGGCGCAGCGACCAGCGGAGGCGGCCCGGCTGCGGGCGCTGGCGGCGCAGCGGAGAGCGCTGGCCGGCTGGCGGCGAGCGCTGGCAGAGATAGGGGTGACCCGGTGCCAGAATCTTGGGGGCGCCCGATTCAGCGCCTGGCCCAGGCCCAAAGGCTTCTGGTCGCGCTCGATTTCGACGGCACCCTGGCGCCGCTGGTGGAGGACCCTGACGCTTCGCGGCCGCTGCCTCAGGCGCGGGAGGCCTTGGCCCGCTTGGCCCAGGTGGCCCGCGTCCAACTCGCGTTGGTGTCGGGGCGCCCGGCTGCCGATCTGGCCCGCTTGGCGCGTCCACCGGACGGGACAATCCTGGTCGGGTCGCACGGCGCGGAGCGCGGGCGGGTGGTCGATTCAGCCGCCATGCTCGAGCCAGTCACTTTGTCGCCCGCGCGCTGGGAGCGCCTGCAAGCCATTTCGGCGGGCTTGGAGCAGTTGGCGGGAGAGGGCTCCGGCGCCTGGGTGGAGCCGAAGCCGTTCGCGGCCGTCTTCCACACGCGCCCTATGACGGACCGCGCCGCCGCGGACCGGCTCGAGGCTCGGGCAGTCAAGCTCGGCAAGGCCCTGGGCGGCCACGTCCTGCCGGGCAAGATGGTGGTCGAGGTCTCGGTCCTGCCAGCGGGTAAGGCCGCCGCTTTGGCCCGTCTGAAGAAGGCCGCCGATGCCGACCGGTTGGTCTTCGCCGGTGACGACACCACCGACGAACTCGCCTTGAGAACCATCCACCCTCCCGACCTCGGCATCAAGGTAGGCGCCGGCCCCACGGCCGCCGAGCTCCGCCTCCCCGACCCAGCCGCCGTGGCCGCGTTCCTCCAAGCCCTCGCAACCGCCCTGACCACCCAGCGGCATCGTACATCCGAAACCCCGCCCACCTGACGAGCCGCCCGCCAAGCGCCACGGCTCAGGCACCAAGCCCGGCGGGAGCCCCAAGGCTCCTGATCCGGCCCATCGGTTCGTCCTGGATCAGGTGGCCGCACGGATCGCGCCCGCGACGACCACCGCGACAATTTCCAGTGCGAACACGCCCGCGATCAGGGCGGTTCCCAGGGTCATTGGAGGGTCGAGCGGTAGCCGCCGTTCCGCGCGCAGGCGGCGCATGAACCAGATGCACCACACGACGTTGAACACGGCCACCCCGGCCAGGGCTACCGCCCCCGTGTCCCGTTTCGCCAACAGGGAGGCGAGAGCTATGACCACGCTGAAGAACGTCACTATGAACGCCAGGACGGTGGAATGTCCCCGACTCACTTCGCCCCCGATTACCCGCACCAGTAGAAGGGTCTTGGCGCCTCTCGTCGGTTTCCCATTCCTGTCGGCGCCGACGCTGGGTTCGCCGCCGTCCTGCTCGCCCCCGGTCATGGTTCCACCTCCAACGCGTCCGCGTCGGTGTCCTGCAATTCCGACATGATCCTCATCGCGGCATACGGCGAGGCGCCGACGGCTTCAGCCTCCCGGATGAGGACCGCCCGCATCTCCTGGGCCTCTTCCGGCGTCAGGACCTGCAGGCGCTTCCGGAAAGCGTTCAGGCCTTCCATCACCGTCTCAGAAACCCTGGGCAGGCTGACGAATTGTGACACGCTCAAGGAACCGTCGATGACCTCTTGGGCGGCGTCCCTGACGTAAGCGTCGGACGAATGCCCGGCCAGAGCCCGCATCGCGTCATTACGAAACTGTTCCAACCGCCGGTCAAGGAGGTCAGGTTGGTCGCCGCCGGGGTGACCGTCAGTGAGTTCCACGTTCACGCCCATCTGAAATCGTACGACGGCAGACTCCCGCCGCCGGCTTCTTCGAATCTGCTAACCGTATGGACGGTGCTGAGATAGGTAGCCGTCAATCCGGCGATCCCTCCAACGGAGATTCGCATGACGTTGAGGGTATTCGTCACGGCTTTGATGCTGTTGGCGAGGGCCACAGCTTCGATCAACAAACCGACGCCACCGACGGCCGCCCCAATCCCCGTCTCCGCAGTCGCCGCCGTGGCTGCCGCGGTGGCGGCCATGGTGATGACCAGGTCGCCGACCACCTGCAGGGCACCGGAGATGGCGCGCGCGTTTTCGAACATCCCCACCGCCAGCGCGTTCAGGTCATTCGAAGCCGATCTCAGCGCCGATGGCATTTCTTCGACCGCCCGCGCCAAGTCGTTGAGATAGTCAGTGACGGCGTCCGCTGCGTTTCCCTGCCAATAGGCGCGCAGGCCGCTTCCTTGATTCTGCAACTCGTTGACGAGGGACTCATAGAAAGCGGCCACGTGATCCAGTGCGTCCGAAGCCTGCGCCACCTGGTTCCAGTCGCCTGTCACTTCCTTTAGGACGACGTCCAAGGGGTTTTCGCCGTGATTGAACCATTCCAAGATTTTGAGCGCCCACGCGGTTGGGCTAACCAGCATTGCGGCACCCTGGTTCACGATGAAATCAGCCAAGTCCGGTATCGGGCTGGCATTCGACGGAGTGGTCAATTCGTCCCTCGGTTGTTCCATCATCGACCTCCATGTGGGGTGAAGACGTGCCGGTCGTACATGGTGTCAAGACCCCTCGCGATCTCATACTCGTTCTCAGCAAAGTAGGCTGAGACCCGTCGGAGTTCAGCTCCGGTCGCCACCAACACTTCGAACACTTTGAGCGCGTGGGCCTTCATGGCGTCGCTCAATCCCCTAGCTGTGTCGCAGTACGTCGCAATCATGCCGTCCTCATCGCCCCTCGGAACTATCCAGTGATCGATGTAACCCCTGGCGTCCTCCAGGTCGTAAGCCAACTTGGTGTCAAGCCTGTGAGCGAGGTCATGGATTTCTGGCGGGCTGGTGGTGAAACGGTAGGTCATGATGGCTCCTTACAGGTGGTGCCGCTTGGTGGCTATTTTACTTCCTCGCGGCGCCCCCCTCGCGACCAGCCTGGCGACTGAGGTACCCAGTTCATCCGAAACCCCGCCCACCTGACGAGCCGACCAGGCCCCCGCAAATCAGGCCGAGGGATTGGCGAGGATCTCCGAGGCGCCTGATCCGGCCGGAGCGGGGGCGCCGCCCCATGAGCCGGTGGCCGCCCAGGTGAGTTCAAGGCTGATCCGGTCGCCGCCCTCCGTCGACTCGTAGGCGTAGACAACGAGTTCCATGTCGCGGTCGCCCGCGGGCTTCGTCATGCGGACGCCTCCGAAGAATCCGTATTGGTCCGTATCGTCGATCTTGGCGATGGTCCAGCCTTCCGCCTGCGCGGCCTCGATCACGCTGTCGAACGCCGCCTGGCCACCCTGATCGCCCGCCTCGAACACCCGGTCGACCCACGGGCCGGGCGACACGCCGATCTCGTCCAGGAGGCTGCCCAACGCCGACTCGCGAGCCGCGGCCGCGGGCAGATAGCCCGCCTCCAGCGACTTCATCCCGAGCAGACGCTTGTCCGCCATCGGATCGTCCACCAGCGGCTTCAGGTCCTCGTCCACGTCCCACCACAGGTTCGCCTTGCCCCACTGGTAGATCGGTAGGCCCGCCGCGACCACAATCACCAGCAACACGATCAGCACCAGTATCACGTTCCCGGCGGGGCCGCGCTTCCACTTTGGCCTGGCCGGAGGGCCGTAGTAGGGCTGACTGCTCATGGGGGCACCTCCTGGATCGAGGGACACCGCGGCGGGCGCGGTCTTGGACCCACATTAGTCCCGCCGCGCCGCCTCAAACAGACTGATGGCCGAACCTCGCGGGCGCGCATTCGGTATGGCCTCGCCACCGAGACCATCGGACCGCACGGCCCGACCGCACCAGGCCATCGGAACGAGCCAGATAGAGCGCGGCCAGGAGGCTCCAGAGTCAAGCCTCCGGCTGACCAGGGGCGGGACCTCGCCTTGTCAGAGGGCGGCGATCTGCCAGGTGGCCTGATGGGTCTGGTCGGGCGCCAGCCAGACCAGGTCTTGGTGGCTGTTGAAGGCGTCGGGCGGGCAGGTCATCGGTTCGAGGGCCAGGCCCAGCCGGTTGTATTCACGCAAAGGCTGATCGGCCGTGTGCACCTGGACCCAAGGGCAGCTCTTGTCCCAGGTCATGACCACGCCGCTGCCGGACGGATCGCGCAGGACCGCGCTGGCATGCCCGTCAGCGTCCCAGTCCAGGTCGGAGAACGCATGATCGACCTCACCCGAACCGAGCGGACGCCCGGACAAGAAGTCGAAAGCCGTCCCGGAGACATCGCGCTGACCGGCTGGCAACAGGCGCGGCCCCTCGACCTCGATGAAACTGTGCGCCGGAAGGGTCAACTCCCATTCGTCCAGGCGGGAGGGCCCGGCCACCAGATAGGGATGCGGGGCGGTGCCGTAGGGCGCGTCCGTGGCGCCCAAGTTG
Organism: Bifidobacteriaceae bacterium; assembly: GCA_031265345.1. Next base: position 17,177 of record JAISCU010000460.1, on the reverse strand, counting down.
ATCGCCGTGACCTGCCAGGTGAGCCCGGTCAGAGCGTCGAGCCGGTAGGACACCTCCAAGCCGATCCGGCAGGGGTAGCCGTCCTGCGCCTCCACGACTTGGACCAGGTAGACGCCGCCGGCGACCTGGGAGGCAATGGCGAAATCAAGCCATCCGACCAAGCCGTGCAGGGCGTGCCCGCGGGACGGTTCGGTCAGCGGAAGTTGCTGCGCCGAGCCCGACAAGAGATAGTGGCCGTCGATCACACGGTTGGGCCACGGCGCCAGGACCGCGCCACGGTAGAACGGCCGAACCTGGTCGGCCGCGAACGGCACCACCAAATCCCGGCCCTCGTATTGCAATTGGCGCAACGTCGCACCAACTGAGGCGATGGTGGCGCGGTAGGGTCCGGTCTCGATGATCGTCTGGGTCCCGCTGGCCGGACGATGCGTCGATGGGGTGGAGTTCATCAGCCCATTCTCGCTCCTCAGCCGGGCCGCGCGCGCGGGTCGCCGCCGCCCCGATCAGGCGGCCGCGAGGCCCTTCGGAAGAGCCCCCAGGCCCCGAACCAAGCCCCAGGATTCGTCCCACCAATGCCGTGATCTGGGCGCAGGCCCTGTTCACGCGGCGGTTCGACGCCTGACCAAGGGGGGCTGAAGACGCCGGCGGGGACCAACACGCCGCGCGGCATCGTGCAATGAGAACCGCTGAAGGCCCAAACAAATCGGCCAAGAGCGAAATCGTCTGCCGAACTTGCGTGGGTATTGCTACGCCGATTCGGCGTTTGGACTGGTCCGGGACGCGGAAACAGCCCACAATCGGCCCAGAACCGGCTCGAAGCCGCCCCGCGACCAGCACAGGACCGCGATGAGACCGGACCCCTGGCCCGCTAGGCGGTCCTCGGCATGTGGCACTATGGGTGAGTGCTCAAGGGCTGAGCATGTGTCATCCGGAACCGGAACCTCCGGCTGGCGCCTTTCACAACGGATCGTCCGGCACGTACCTGCCGGTGAAGGGAAGTATTTGTCATGGCTGAAACAGTCACTTTCGACGGGGCGACCCGCACCTATCCGGGCAATGACAAGCCCTCGGTGGACCACCTCGACCTCCACATCGAAGCCGGGGAGTTCCTCGTGCTGGTGGGGCCGTCCGGTTGCGGCAAGTCGACCTCGCTGCGGATGCTGGCGGGGCTCGAGGAAGTCAACGACGGCCGCATCTTGATCGGCGACCGGGACGTCACCGACGTCCAGCCGAAGGACCGCGACATCGCGATGGTGTTTCAGAACTACGCCCTGTATCCGCACATGACCGTGGCGGACAACATGGGCTTCGCGCTGAAGATCGCCGGGATGCCGAAGGCCGAGATCAAACAGCGGGTCGAGGAAGCCGCCAAGATCCTGGACCTGGAGGAGTACCTGGCCCGCAAGCCGAAGGCCCTGTCCGGCGGCCAGCGCCAGCGCGTCGCGATGGGCCGCGCGATCGTCCGGAACCCGAAGGTGTTCCTGATGGACGAGCCGCTGTCCAACCTCGACGCCAAGCTGCGCGTCTCCACCCGCACGCAGATCGCGTCGCTCCAGCACCGTCTGGGCGTCACCACGGTCTACGTGACCCACGACCAAACCGAGGCCCTGACCATGGGCGACCGCATCGCGGTGCTCAAGGACGGCCTGCTCCAACAAGTCGGCTCGCCGTTGGTGCTCTACGACAAGCCAGCCAACGCTTTCGTGGCCGCCTTCATCGGTTCGCCGGCCATGAACATCGGCACCTTCCCGGTCAAAGGCGACGACGTCCTGATCGGTGAGGCCTCGGTGCCGCTGACCCCTGCGGCCAAGGCCGCCCTGGTCCCCGAGGACGAGGGCAAGCTGACCGTCGGCTTCAGGCCCGAGAACATCGACGCGGTGGCCGCGGGCACGCCTGGCGCCATCCCCGTCGAGATCGACATTGTCGAGGAGCTCGGCTCGGACGCGTACGCCTACGGCACGCTCAAGGGCTCGGATCCCGAGACCTCGAAGCTGCAGGGCGGATCGCTCATCGCGCGCGTCGACCCACGGGCGGTTCCCCGCAAGGGCGACACCGTCTACTTCGCCATCCGCCCGGGCGAGCAGCACAACTTCTCGGCCTCGACCGGGGAGCGTCTGCCCGAATGACCTGGGGTTCGCTTCGAGGTATGTAGTATCTTGGACCGCCGTCCGGCGTTGGTCTTCAGGGCCTGGTCGGGCGGCGGTCCGCCATTTCAGGTGGACGATCCCGCTTGGCCGTGTTCGCGCGGCCGTCGGGTCGCGGAACAGCCGCCGTGGAAACCGCAGTCTGGGGGATGGTCTCCTCGCGCATTGCATCGCTCGCGGGGCGGACGGCTCCGGGGCGGACGGCTCCGGGGCAGTCGGGTTCGCGAGGCTGACGTCTTGGCGGAACCCGAGCCGGCGGCATCGTCCGAAGGGAAAACACATATGGCCCAAGCCCTCACCATCACCGCCGTGACGCCCGATTCGGCGTTGTTCGACCTGCCCTGGGAACTGCCGCTGGACCAGTGGCCGGAAGATGTGATCCTGGCCCTGCCCCGCGGCATCTCCCGCCACGTGGTCCGGTTCGTCAAACTGTCGGGGCGCGTCTTGGCGGTCAAGGAGATCGCCTCCTACGCGGCCGGGCGTGAATACGGGCTGCTGAAGGACCTGGCCAACCTGGACGCCCCCTCGGTCGCGCCGGTGGCGGTGGTCAGTGGCCGCAAGACCGCCCAGGGCGAGCCGTTGGACGCCGCCCTGCTGACCCAGCATCTCCAGTTCTCGTTGCCCTACCGGGCTCTGTTCTCCTACCGGTTGCGGCCGGACATGGCGACGCGGCTGCTCGACGCGCTGGCGTTGCTGATCGTGCGGATGCATCTGCTGGGGTTCTATTGGGGCGACGTGTCGCTCTCCAACACGCTGTTCCGGCGTGACGCGAAAGAGTTCTCGGCCTACCTGGTGGACGCCGAGACCGGGGCTCTCTACGAGCAGTTGACGGATGGCCAGCGTGCCTACGACATCGATCTGGCCCGCACCAACGTGATCGGCGAGTTGATGGACCTCGAAGCCGGGGAGATGCTGGAGGACGAGCTCGACCCGGTGGCGATCGGCGACTTCCTGATCGAGCGCTACGAGCAGCTGTGGCAGGCGTTGACGGAGGAGGAGACCATTTCCACCGATGCCCGCTGGCGGCTCCAGGACCGCATCAACCGACTCAACGATTTGGGCTTCGACGTGGCGGAAATGTCCATGACGTCCGACCCAGATGGAACGGCGCTGCACATCCGCCCGCAGGTGGTGGACGCCGGTCACCACTCGCGTCGCTTGTTCCGCCTGACCGGCCTGGACGTCCAGGAGAACCAGGCCCGGCGCTTGCTCAACGACCTCGACACCTACCGCGTGCATTCCGGCCAGTCCGAGGCCGACGAGGATTTCGTGGCCCACGATTGGCTGACCCACGTCTTCGAGCCCGCCGTCCGCTCCGTCCCGCGCGAGCTTCGCGGCAAGCTCGAACTGCCGCAGATCTACCACGAGATCCTGGAGCACCGCTGGTTCATGTCGCAGCGCGAGTCGCGGTACGTCTCGCTGGACGAGGCGGTCCAGTCCTACATCGACAACGTCCTGGCCCACCGCCGCGACGAATCCGAGTTGATCCTGGCGGACACCATCCAGTTGCCCGCGGTCGATGACGTGCCGATGGGCTGAGCGTCTGGGTCCGGCTCCCGCGGGGGCGGCGACAGGAGCCCCGAGGAATGGGTCATGGCGCCGGGATGCCGGTCAGCGCTGACAGGGCGTGAGAGAATTGGGGGGTGCGCTGCCAACCCGGTGGGGCCTTGTCTACAGGAAGCGGAAGCTGGTGGCCTCACTCCTCAGGTCGCGACAGCGGATAATCGACCATGGCGAGGTGTTCACCCCACCCGAAATCGTGGAAGCCATGCTCGACCTGGTGAAAACGGAGTCCGGGCGGATCGACTCGCGGTTCCTGGAGTCTGCTTGCGGAAGCGGCAATTTCCTGATCGCGGTGCTGCGGCGCAGTTTGGCTGCGGTCGAGGACAGGTGCCGTAGGAATGAGCTCGAGCGCAAACGCTACGCCTTGCTTGCCCCGATGAGCCTCTACGGAATCGAATTGGCGGCACACAACGTGGCTGAGCGCCAGGAGAACCTGACGGACGAGTTCGTGGCGTTCGTCGACGGCGATCCTGAGTGGAAGACTGCTGGGCGGGCTGTTCTGAAGGCGAACGTCCTCTGGGCTGATGTGGACTCCCACGACATCTTGTCCCCAGTGCACGAGTATCCGCCGGTGACGTACTTGGAGGTGGCCCGTGGCGCATGAAACTCATAGGCACGAGTACAAGTCATCGTGGCGCGACGAATGGCTGAAGTGGATTTGCGGCTTCGCCAACTCCCAAGGCGGCGTGCTCGAAATCGGCAAGGACGACACGGGTCAGTTGGTCGGCCTTCACGATGCCAAGAAGCTCTCGGAAGACGTGCCTGGCAAGATCACCAGCACGATGGGGATTGTCGCCGATGTCGAGGTGAAGTGCGAGGACGGCCTGGACTACCTGGTCGTCACGGTCAGGCCCTACCCGAACCCAATCAGCTACCACGGTAAGTACTACCTCCGCTCCGGAGCCACCAACCGCGAGTTGAACGGCCCTGCGCTGGTCGAGTTCCTTCTGCGCAAAGAGGGTAAGACCTGGGACGGCCTGGCCGTTCCCGACGTGAGGGTTTCCGACCTGAGCAAGGAGGCGCTGGATGCATTCCGGCGGATGGCCCTCGCTCGCCAACGACTGACCGATGCAGACGTGAGTGTCAGCGACACAGCCCTCCTCAGGAGCCTGCAACTGATGGATGGGAGCCACCTGAAGAAGGCGGCCATTCTGCTCTTCCACTCCACGCCCGAGCAGTGGGCTACTGGCTGCGAGGTCAAAGTAGGCTTCTTCCTCACTGGGGCCGATCTGAGGTTCCAGGACGAGCTGCATGGCCCGCTGATCACCATAGTGGACAGGGTGATCGACCTGCTCTACACCAAGTACCTGATGGCGTACATCAGCTACGAGGGCATCTACCGCCGGGAGACCTTCCCAGTGCCGGTGGATGCCTGCCGTGAGGCAATCCTCAATGCCGTCGTCCATAAGGCTTACCACGCGGCTAACCCCATCCAGATCAAGGTCATGCCGGACCGGCTCATCATCTTCAACGCCGGCAAGCTCCCGGATGGCTGGACGGTGGAGACGCTCACCTCCCCACATGAGTCGGTTGCCCCAAACCCGGACATCGCTCGCACCTTCTTCCGGTCCGGACAGATCGAGGCTTGGGGCCGCGGCATTCGACGCATTGAGGAGGCGTGCGCAGAAGCCGGGGTCAAGCCTCTGGTCTTCTCCACCCTTGGGACGACAACGATGGTGGCGACCTTCATGTTCAACCCCGAAGCGACACTCGGCTTCACCGAACCCCGGGTCAGAGAAGAGGGCACTGAAAAGGGCACTGTAACGGGCACCGTAACGGGCACCGTAAAGGCCAGGGTGAACTCGACTCAGAGGATCATCTTGAATGCCATGCTGGAAGACCCAGGAGTGACCGCAACGGTCCTAGCAGAGCTGACTGGGGTAACGTTGCGGGGTGTTCGGAAGAGCATCAAGACACTGCGCGACGTCGGCCTCGTTGACCGCGAGGGTTCTGATCGCAGCGGGAGTTGGATTGTAAATAGGGAGGCGCTCAATGGCTGACAAGTCGGCGCTGGCGCGGCGACGGAAGCCACCGAGGAACGAGTCATGGCGTCGGGAATCCAGCACGGAGAGGCGGTGTCCCGTAGACTGGCCCAATGGTCGATGCGACGTTCCTCGAGCAGGCCAAAGCAATGTCTGTCGAGGATCGGTGGACAATAGTCGACACGTTGTTGGACACGCTGGAGCCCGGTCCTTCGGCCGAAGAGTTGGAGATCGCGCGCGATGGCCTTCGCAGGCACAGGGCGAACCCGGAAGCGACCGTCGACGCTGACATGTTCTTCGACGCCCTCCGTTTCAGTGGTCGCTGAGCGCAGCCATTTCGGCGGCGCTGGGCTGCGGCGTCAGGTCGGCTAGGAGCGGGCCGTATTCCGCGGTGGTCAAGTGCCGGGCGGGCTCGTCCTCCTCGATGGTGGGGAAACGGCTGGCCTGGACCAGGAAGGTGTTGTCGCCCTCGTCGTCGTTGACGCAGGAGACCTCGCCCGCCAGGACGGGTCCATGCTGGGCGGTGAAACGGTGGTAGCAGCCAAGGGGCACCTGTATCCATTCGCCTGGCCCAAGTTCGACCGGCTCCCCCGCCACCACGTCACGCAGGATGCCGGACACGAAGGTCCGCGTCACGCCTGATCCGAGCGCAGCGGTCCCGCTCGCCCAGTCGACCGGGTACAGCTCGGCCTGGATGGTCCCGCGCCCTCGGTTGATGATGTCCTCCGTCTTGATCTCATGCAAGTGGAAGGGGCACTCCTGGCCCTCCCGTTGGTACATCAGTTTCTCGGCATAGGTCTGACCGACTCCGGCGTCGCGTTCCCGCAACGAGCCGTTCCTCATGGTCAGCAGCGTGAGCCCGAAGGCGGCGAAGTCTCCGCGCCCGAAGTCCGTCACATCCCACCCCAGGCCGCGCGCCATGGTCGGCGCCAAGTGCTCACGCCGATCCCTCCATTCCTCCGGTCCCCACAGGGCGAATGGCGGCAACGCGAAGCCAGCCTCTCGGGCCAGGGCGATGGCCTCATCAATCGCCCTGTTGATCTCGGACCGCTTCATTGCCTCTCCTGTTCGTTTCGCGTGTTCGTGTTCATCCCCAAGGCCCCTCGCCGCGGTCAGCCTCGGCGTTGTTTCGCGACTTCGTAGAGGACGATGCCGCCCGCCACGGCCGCGTTCAACGATTCGGTTCGCCCGTCGATGGGTATCGAGACGGTCAAATCGCAGGCTTCGCGCGTCAAGCGGGACAGTCCTTTTCCTTCCGAGCCGACCACCAGCGCGACTGGGCCGGTGGCGAGGTCCAGGTCGGCGGCATCGGCGGCCCCTTGGGCGTCCAAACCGATCACGAACAGGCCCGCCTGCTTGTAGTCCTCCAGAGCCCTGACCAGGTTCGTGGCGTGGGCCACAGGCACCCGCGCGGCCGCTCCGGCGGAGACCTTCCAGGCCGCTGGACCCATCTGGGCGGAACGGCGCTCCGGGATCAGGACGCCGTGGGCGCCGAAGGCGGCGGCCGAACGCAGGATCGCGCCCAGGTTGTGCGGGTCGGTCACCTGGTCCAGGGCGACAATCAGGGGAGGCTGGGACGATTCTTGGGCCCAGCGCAGCAGGTCGGAGGGGGTCTTGTAGTCGTAAGGCTTCACCCGCAGGGCCACGCCCTGGTGGTTGACGCCCCCGGTGTGCTGGTCCAGCACCGCCTTGGAGACCTGGGCCAGAGCCACCCCCGCGTCTGCGGCGAGCCTCATGGATTCGCGGATGCGGTCGTCGTAATCGACGCCATCGGCGATCTCCAAGCGCTGCGAAGGCACCCGGGCGCGGAGCGCTTCCAGGACAGCGTTGCGCCCGGCCACATAGTCGGCCTTCGATTTGTAGACCTTGGCAGGGGGGCGCGGACGGCCCCGATCACGGCTCTCAGCGGCGGCTTTGCGTTTGGCTGCGGGGTGATAGGGCCGGTCGACGGCTTTCGGGGTGGGGCCCTTGCCCCTGAGCGCCTTGCGGCCCTTGCCGCCCGATCCGATGGTCGGCCCCTTTTTCGACCCCGGCTTGCGCACAGCGCCCTTACGCTTCGAGTTCCCAGGCATGGCCCACAAGAATACTTCGCCCACTGGGTTGGAGATTCCCGGCACCGAGGTATACCAATCAGTATACTCTGATCATGGCATTCACCACGGTCAAGGTCCCAGTTGAACTGCGAGACCGGCTGGCGGAATCGGCCCGTAGAGACAAGGTCAGCATGGCGACCGTCATCGACCGCGCTCTTGACAGCGCGGAAGACGTTCAGTTTTGGGAGCGAGTCGCCGCCACGATGCCACCTGGCGCAGGCGAGAGCGAGCGCCAAGTCGCCGAGTCCGCACTGTCGGACGGGCTTGATCCGAATGAGAATTGGGACGACATCTTGTGAGACGCGGACAGATTTACTCTTGCGACCTGGGTCCACCGCTCGGTCATGAGGCGGGGTTCCGCAGGCCCGCCCTGATCGTGTCGCCAGAGCTGATCAACCGCTTCGGCACTCCGATCGTCCTTCCCATAACGCGGACGCCCCGCGGTTACGCGACCCATGTTGAGCTAGACGGCGTTCTCGATGCCGTCAGCTACATCCAATGCGAGCTGATCAGGGCCGTCGCCTCAGACCGGTTGCTGAGGTATGTCGCTGCAGCGCCTCCCGACACGTTGGCACGGGTCGATTCCATCCTGCGCCGAATCCTCGTCCTCTAGCTCGATCACGCCGCCAAATGAGAGGAAGGTCTTCACCAATGCCCGATCATAGTCAGGGGTTCGGGTTCGACGTCCAGTTCGCCGCTGAAGACGAAGTCGAGCCGTTCGCCACCGAAGCCGAGGCCACCGACTTCGTGAATCGCATGTCCTTGAGGATGCTCGATGAGACACGGTCGACCGGCCGAAGGCGCATCACTCCCCAGAACCGTCCGACAGGCCTGGCCGAGTTCCAGGCGGCGGTCGCAGCAGGCATGAAAGAGCGCGGCGCCGAGGAGTCGCTGCTGGACAGCTTGCTGGACGAAAGGGCGACCGATCCCAGCGCGGCGGCCTGAGGTCGCCACTTTGCCCGCGAGTCCGGCGCGGCCCCGACGATGCCGCTCGCCCATCTCCCAGCGCCACGTCGGCAATGTCTGTCCCCGTCGTCTAGACGGCAGGACCGTCCCCGCGTTCGCAGGTGGCGGATTCTGCCCGATTTGGGGGCTTGACCTGGGGTTTCGTTGTCGTTGGGATGTCTGTCCCCCGACTAGTCGAGGAACCGTCCCCGGTTAGAGGTGTTGGCGGAAGAATCGGGCGGAGTCGAACAGGTCTTGGCCGCGGCCGCCCTCGTGGCCCGCGAAGGGCCAGACCCGGATGTCCTTGGGGCCGGCGTAGGCGTTGTAGGCGCCGAAGACCGTGGACGGCGGCGTGATCGTGTCCGCCAACCCGATGGTGAAGTGAGCCGGGGCGCTGCAGCGGCGCGCGAAGTTCACGCCATCGACGTAGGACAGGGTGTGGCGCACCGACGCCTCGTCGTCCGGGCGCACCGCCAGGTAGGTGGCGATCTCCTGGTAGGGCGTCTGATCGGTCGCCTCCACGCCATGCATGATGTCGCACATGAAGGGGCTCAGCGCCACGACCGCTTTGACGCGATCAGCGGCCAAGCAACCAGCCGCTAGCGCGGAGCCGCCGCCCTGCGAGCCGCCGAACACCCCGATGCGGGAGGAATCGACCATCGACAAGGACGCCGCCGCCTCCACGGCGCGAGCCGCGTCGGTGAACAGGCGGCCATAATAGTAAGTCTCCGGCGCCGTCACGCCTTTGGTGACGAAGCCGGGCGCCATCGGGCCGGAACCATGCGGGTCGGGCGTGTCGCCGGGCCCCCAGGAGGCCCCCTGCCCGCGGCTGTCCATCACGAATTGCGCGAACCCCAGCAGCGCCCAAGCCGGGTCGTCGAGTGGCAGGCCTCTCCCGCCGCCATAACCGACGAACTGCACCACGCAGGGAAGCGGCCCAGCGGCATCGTCCACCCCTGCAGCGGGGGACGCAGGCAGCCGCAACCAGGCCTTGACGGGCTCGCCGCCGAAACCGGGGAACGTCACGTCGTAGATCTCGATCCCGGACACGTCCAGGTCGAGGCGCGAGGCTTCCACGCGGCCGCCCGCGGCACGGGACTCGGCCAACGAGACCTCCCAGAAAGCGTCGAAATCGGACGGATCGGGCACCGAGGATTGGTAGGCGCGCAGTTCTGGCAAGGGCACATCGCGATTCATAAGGACCAGGCTATCCAAACGCCCTACGCTCCGGGCGCCAATTCCCAGCGGGGGCCGGCAGGCGAGTCCTCGACCTGGATGCCAGCGGCCGCCAACCGGTCGCGGATCGCGTCAGCGGCGGCGAAGTCGCGGGCGGCGCGGGCGGCCGCGCGGGCTTCGAGTTGGGCTTCGACCAAAGCTGACAAAGCGGCATCGGCCTTGGAGGAGGCCCCCGCAGAATCGACCCAGGGCGAAGCCAAAGGATCCATGCCCAAAGCCGCCATCATGGCCCTGACCTCGAGCAAAGCCGCCAGCGCCTCATCGTCCTGATAATCCGACAGGGCCGTGTTGCCGCGCCGCACGGCCTCATGGACCTGCGCCAATGCCTGAGCGGTGCCAAGGTCGTCGTCCATCGCCCCCACGAACGCCCCCGGCAGCGCCACCGCGTCGACCGACTGCCCGGCCCCGACGCGCTCCCCCGCCCGGCGCACAAAGCCGACGATCCGCTCGCAAGCGGACGCCGACTCGTCCAGGGTCGAATCGGAGAACTCCAGCGTCGAACGGTAATGGGCCGCCGTCAGGACGTAGCGCAGGACCAGCGGTTCGGCCCGTTTCAGCAACTCCGAGGCCAACAAGGTGTTGCCGAGCGACTTCGACATCTTCACTCCCGCCTGCGTGATGAAGGCGTTGTGGACCCAGTAGCGGGCGAATCCGTACCCGGCCGCCCGCGACTGGGCCAACTCGTTCTCATGATGCGGGAAGCGCAGGTCGATCCCACCCCCGTGGATGTCGAAAGTCTCCCCCAGGTACCGCAGCGCCATAGTCGAGCACTCGAGATGCCAACCCGGACGCCCGCGCCCCCACGGTGTGTCCCAGGCGGCATCGGCGGGCTCGGTCGGCTTTACAGCCTTCCACAGGGCGAAATCGTGGGGATCGCGTTTATCCTCCGCCTCCGGTTCGTCTTCCGAGGACACCAAGTCCTCCAAGCGCTGGTGGGTCAAAGAGCCGTAATCCGGATAGGACCTGACATCGAAATAGACGTTTCCGGGACGGCCGGTGTAGGCGTGGCCGCGGGCGATCAGCCGGTCGATGAACGCGACCATGTCCGGCACCACCCCGGTCGCGCGCGGCTCGTAGGTCGGCGGCCGCACCCCCAACGCGTCGTAGGCGGCGGTGAACGCCCGTTCCCAGTGCCCCGCCCAGGCCCACCACGGTTGCCCGGCTTTGGCGGCCTTGTCCAGGATCTTGTCGTCGATGTCGGTGACGTTGCGGATGAACCGCACCTCGTTGCCGCCCCGCTCCAGCCAGCCTCGCAGGATGTCGAACACCACCGCCGGGCGCAGATGCCCAATGTGGGGCGCGCTCTGGACGGTCGCGCCGCACTGATAGATGCCCACATAGCCGGGCCGGAGCGGCTCGAATGGACGGACGGTGCCGGTGGCGGAATCGTGCAGCGAAAGACTCATGCGGCCAGATTAGCGGGTGCCGCCCGGCGGGGCTTGGCGCAGCAGGCAGACGGCCAGCGCCGCCAGCCCCTCGCCCCGGCCCGTGAACCCCATCGCGTCGGTCGTCGTGGCGGTGAGCGTCACCGGGGCGTCAAGAATTTGCCCGATGCCGTGCTCCGCCTCCGCCCGTCGGGTCGTGATCCGCGGGTGGTTGCCGAGCACCTGGATGGTCGCGTTCTCGACCTCGAAACCGGCCCGGCGGACTTGGCGCACCATTTCGGTGAGGAATACCGCCGAGCGGGCGCCAGTGAACTGGGGCCGGTGGGTGCCGAACAGTTGGCCGATGTCACCCAGTCCTGCTGCCGCCCCCAGCGCGTCCACCAGCGCGTGGATCGCCACGTCTCCGTCGGAGTGGCCCTCCAAGCCCAGCTCGCCGGGCCACTCAAGCAACGCCAGGCGCAAGGGTCGCGACGGGTCGGCGGCGAAGCGGTGGGCGTCGAAGCCCTGCCCGACGCGCGAACCCATTGTTGGCAGCCTCAGCCAGTCAGGTCAAGGTGGCGGCCAGGACTTCGTCCAGACGCAGTTCAGCCGCTTCCTCGTCGATGCTCTCCGCCAAAGCCAGTTCCGACACCAGGATTTGGCGCGCGCGGGCCAGCATCCGCTTCTCGCCAGCGCTCAGGCCCCGATCCGAATCGCGGCGGGACAGGTCCCGCACCACTTCGGAAACCTTGATGACGTCGCCGGAGGCGATCTTCTCGACATTCGCCTTGTACCGCCGCGACCAGTTGGTCGGCTCTTCGCGCACATCGGCTTTGAGGACTTCGAAGACCCGCTCCAGGCCGTCGCGCCCAACCACGTCGCGCACGCCGACCAGTTCGACGTTGTTCGCCGGAACCTCAATTGTCAGGTCACCTTGAGTCACGCGCAACTTTAGGTATAGCTTTTCCTCGCCCCTGATGGTGCGAGTGCTGATTTCCTCAATGAGCGCGGCGCCGTGGTGCGGATAAACCACGGTCTCTCCAACTGCGAATGCCATATTTCCGTCTAATCCCCTCTCGCGGCCCCACAAGTTTAGCACGCCCGCGCCGAAGGGCTGTCGGCACGTGACCCATAACACCTGGTCAGAGGCCCAAAAAGGAGCTCGTCTGAGGGCACCTTGGGGATGGCAGGCAGCCGTTCGGACGACCCGCGCCAGCGGGTCCCCCGAACGGCTCGAATGTTCCGCCTCGCCTAGGCTTTGCCTTGATTGGCCACAGCCTCGATGGACGCGCGAGCGGCCTCCGGATCGAGGTAGGTTCCGCCGGCTTTGACTGGCTGCAAGTCTTCGTCCAGGTCGTAGACCAGCGGAATGCCCGTCGGGATGTTGAGGCCGGCGATCGCCGAATCGGAAATTCCGTCCAGGTGTTTCACCAGGGCTCGCAGTGAATTGCCATGCGCTGCGACCAACACTGTCTTGCCTTCGACCAGATCAGGCACGATCGCTTCGCGCCAATATGGCAGCACACGTTCCAACACGTTCTTGAGAGCCTCGGTGCGCACCACCGGAATCCCGGCGTAACGAGGATCGGCGTCCTGCGAATACTGCGATCCCAGTTCGATCTCCGGCGGCGGCGTGTCATAAGACCGGCGCCAGATCATGAACTGCGCCTCACCGTATTCGTCGCGGATCTGGGCCTTGTTCTTGCCCTGCAACGCTCCGTAATGGCGTTCGTTCAATCGCCACGACCGCTTCACCGGAATCCACAACCGGTCGGCCGCGTCGAGCGCCAAATCGGCCGTCACAATGGCGCGGCGCAACAGCGAAGTGTGCAAGATGTCCGGCAGCGCGCCCGCTCCGGCCAGCAACTCGCCTCCGCGAATAGCCTCCACCCGGCCCTTCTCCGACAGCGGCACATCGACCCAACCGGTGAATAGGTTCTTGGCGTTCCACTCGCTTTCGCCGTGGCGCACCAGGACGAGCTTATAGGTCATCCGACTTCAGCCCTTCTTGTTGGCCGCGTAATAGGCGTCCTGAATTGGTGCCGGAATGCGTCCCCGGTCGGAGACTTCGAGTCCCTGGGCGCGCGCCCAGGCCCGAATCTTGGCGATGTCTTCATTGGCCGGCCGCTTCGGGCGGGCCGTCGCACGGCTCGCGCGCGGGCCGCGGGCGGGCAGACGCCTGCCGGCCTCGACCCACTTCGCCAAACCCTTGCGCAGTTGATCGGCGTGGTTGGAACTGAGGTCGATCTCATAGACCGCCCCATCAAGTCCGAAAGTGACCGTTTCAGCGGCTTCGGAACCATCGAGGTCATCGACCAAAAGAACTTGGACGCGTTGTGCCATTTAGGATCTCCTATCCTCGGGAATTGGCGAAACGGCTCTGCGGCCGCCCGTTCACATGACAAATAGAGCATAACCCGGATTTCGCGGGGCCCTATACGCCTTAGGTGCCAGACCACAATGCTGTGGACGCGCAACCAGGCCGCGACGCCAGACCTCAATAGCCGCTGGGCCCGGTCGAATCCCAGCTCAAGCCTGCGGCTTCACCAATGGGAACAGGATGGTGTCGCGAATACCCAGCCCCGTCAGCGCCATCGCCAGGCGGTCCACGCCCATGCCCATGCCGCCCGAGGGCGGCATCCCGTACTCCAACGCGGCGAGGAAGTCCTCATCCAGGCTCATGGCCTCCGCGTCCCCCGCCGCGGCGGCGCGCGCCTGCGCCTCCAGTCGCTGGCGTTGGATCACCGGATCGACCAACTCAGAATATCCGGTGGCCAATTCCATTCCCCGCACGTACAAATCCCATTTCTCGACCAAACCAGGCTGGCTGCGGTGGCCGCGTGTCAGCGGGGACGTCTCGACCGGGAAGTCCATCACGAAGGTGGGGTTGTGCAAAGTCGAACCGACCAGTTCCTCGAATAGTTCCTCGACCAGCTTCCCGTGGCCCGCGCTGGCTTCGTCATAGGCGACCTCCCGGGCGTCCGCGATGCGGCGCAAGCGCTCCAGGGGCGTCGCGGGCGTGATCTCCTCTCCCACAGCGGCGCTCAGCGAACCGTAAAGGCTAATCCGGGCCCATTCGCCGCCAAAGTCGTAATCCTCGCCGTCCGCGAGGGTGACCCCAGTCGACCCGCTAACCGATTGGGCGGCATCGACAATAATCTGCTGAGTCAAGTCAGCGATCGAATTGTAGTCGCCGTAGGCCTCGTAGACCTCTAACGACGTGAACTCCGGCGCGTGCGAAGAATCGACGCCTTCGTTGCGGAAGATCCGCCCAATCTCGAACACCTTGTCGATTCCCCCCACCACGGCCCTCTTCAAGAACAACTCCGGCGCGATGCGCATATACAGCTCGATGTCGAACGCGTTCATGTGGGTGGTGAACGGACGGGCAGCCGCGCCGCCGTACAGGGTCTGGAGAATCGGCGTCTCGATTTCGCTGAAGCCGCGATGCTCCAAGGTTCGGCGGATCGATCGGACCAGCGCCACGCGTTGACGGGCCAGTTCCCGGGCCGCTGGGCGGACAATCAAATCGGCCGCCCGGTCCCGCACGCGCGATTCATCCGACAATTCCGAATGCAGCACCGGCAAAGGCCGCAGCGCTTTAGCGGCTGTGGCCCAAGAATCGGCCAGCACGCTCAATTCGCCCCGTTTCGATGCGATTATCCTCCCGTGCACGAACAAATGATCGCCCAGATCGACTTCTGACTTAAAACGGTCAAGTGATTCTGCGCCGACCCCCGCCAAAGAGATCATCGCCTGCAGGCGGTTGCCGGGGCCGTCCTGGAGAGTCGCGAAACAGAGTTTGCCGGTGTTCCGGACGAACATCACCCGTCCGGCCACACCGACCTCGACGGCGGTTTCCTCGCCGGCGGTCAAATGTCCGAACTCTTCCCGGATCGCCGCGATCGTGGCGGTGATCGGCAGAGCCGCGGGATACGCCTCCCGACCGCTCCGAAGAATCGCTGCCCGCTTCGCCCGGCGCACCTGGGATTGTTCGGATATCGCGGACGCGCCCTCAGCGCTCGGAGAGTCGGTGGCTTGATTCACGCACCCAAGGCTACCTCGGCGTTGTCGATCAGCCGGGTGCGCCCCACCTTGAGCGCGCCGATCAGCAGGGCCGCGCCGGTCCAGGCGTCATCGACTGGCTGAAAAGTGGCCGGGTCAACCAGCTCCAGGTAGTCCGGGAGCTTCAGGGGTTCGGTTCGACCCAGCGCCGCCCGCGCGGCTTGACGCACCTGCGCCGCCGTGGCCCCCTTCGCGGCGGCCTGCCCACCAGCGACGATGCCGCGCGGCAGCGCCAGCGCCTCAGCCCGTTCGCCGGTGGTCAAGTATCGGTTCCGGCTCGAGCGGGCCAAGCCGTCCGCCTCGCGGCGGGTCGGCACGGACACGACTTCCCAGGGCAGGTCGAGGTCGCGGACCATCTGACGGACCACCGCCAACTGCTGGGCGTCCTTGCGCCCGAACACGGCGGCGCTGGCCTCCAGCCGGGCGGCCAGTTTGTGGACCACGGTGGCGACCCCGGCGAAGTGGCCGGGACGGATTGCCCCCTCGAACACCTCGCCCAACGGTCCCGGATCGATGGTGACCCGCGGCTCGCCCCCCGGGTACATGTCCAGGGCGCTGGGCGCGTAGACCAGATCGACCCCCTCACCGGCGAGCATCCGCAGATCGGCCTGGAGCGTCCGAGGATAAGCGTCGAAGTCCTCCGCCGGCCCGAACTGCAAAGGGTTCACGAAGATCGTGACGACCACCTGGCCGCCCCGGCCCTGGCGCCATTCCCGAGCGGCGCGGACCAGGTCCAGATGGCCCTGGTGCAGCGCGCCCATCGTCATCACGACGACCCGTGGACCCGGCGCCAGCCGATCCCGAACCTCGGCGAGACTCTTGGCCACATGGGGGAGGCTCATGATCCGAGGTCCTCCAGGGCTTCCAGGGCCGCCGCGACTTGGTCGGGGCTGATCCGCCCCGACCGGGCCGCCGCCCGCAAGGCAGCGGCTGCCAGCTGCCGGTAGCTGGCCACGGTGTCCAGCGCTCCCGCCCCGGCGGCATCGACCGCCACCCCGCTGCCAGCCAAAGCGCCCCGACCGGCGGCATATTCTTGCAGCGCTTTGACGTGGGCTCTGAGCGTCTCGGCGTCTCCCCGTGAAGCGGGACCGGTGAGCGCGGCCATCCCCAGGTCCAGGGCGCCGTCGAGGGCGGCGCGGGCCAAGGGGCCGAGCAGCTCGGCCGGCTCGCCGATCCCGGCCTGTTCGAGGATGTCGATCGCCTGCGCCACCACCACCGTCAAATGGTTGGCGGCATGGCTGAGAGCCGCGTGATAGGCGGGCCGGGCGCCGGTCGGGACCCGGAAGGGGCGTCCGCCCAGTTCGATGGCCAGAGCCTCGGCCAACGGAATCAGGCCCGCGCCGGCCTCGACCGCGAACGGCGCGCCTTGCAAACGGGAGACATCGAGCCAGGTGCCCGTGAAAGTCATGACCGGATGGATGGCCAGGGCGATCCCCCCTGCCCGAGTCACGGGCTCGAGCGCGTCGATGCCCAGAGCCCCGGAGGCGTGCACCACGATCTGGCCGGGCCGCCAACGGTCCGCCAATTCCGCGGCCAACGGCGCGATCACTCCATCGGGCACGGTCAGGAAGACCAGGCCGGCGCGGCGGGCGACTTCTTCAGGCGCGAGGATCGGCGTCTTCGGCACCATCAACTCGGCTCGTTCGCGGCTCGCGGGCGAGCGTGCGGCCACTGCCGCGATCGGGTGGTCGGCCGCCGCGAGCGCTCCGACCACGGCGCCCCCGACCCGACCGAATCCGATCACGCCCGCTGGCAACGCGTCATCAACCATGAAGCCATTCAATC
>JAISCU010000449.1 GCA_031265345.1 Bifidobacteriaceae bacterium | reverse complement strand
CATCATCATGGTGCCGGTGATCTGCGTCTTCGTGGCGCTGCAAAGGTACTTCGTGGCCGGCATGGCTGAGGGCGCGGTCAAGAACTAGAGCCGGACGGCTCGCGGAAACAACCAGGAGGAACCAATCGTGACCAGATTCGTACGACCCAACCGCCTCAAGGCGAAACTCGCCTCCGGCCAACTCGTCAACGGGATAGAGCTATGGCTGCGCGATCCCCGCATCATCGAGTTGCTGGCGCAAGCCGGATTCGACTTCTTCCAGATCGAAAACGAACATGAGGCCAACGACTGGTCGGCCATCGAGGAATACGCTCGGCTGGGCGACGCGCTCGGGCTGACCACCGTCTTCCGGACCGAGCAGTGTTTCCGCGGCCAGATCCCGCACAACCAGATCATCAAGGCACTCAAGTGCGGCATCCAAGTGATCAAGGTCCCGCATGTCGACAGCGCCGAGGTCGCCCGCGAAATAGTCCAGGCGGTCAAGTACCCGCCGTTGGGATCAAGAGGCGTGGCCACCTGTGACCGCAGCGCTCTGACCGTTCCCAGAACCGATCGAGGCGAAGGCATCCCGGTGGTCGAATTCGTCGCCGAAGCCAACCAGGAGACTCAGATCTGGTGCCTTATCGAAAGCCCGGAAGGGGTCGCCGCGATCGAGGAGATCTGCGCCGTCCCAGGTGTCGACGTGGTGGCATTCGGGCACCAAGACTATTCATTGGCGGCAGGGCTGCCGTCGGATGCTGACCCGGCCGTGGACGCCGCCCGCGACCAAGTGCGGCAAGCCGCGCTGGCCGCCGGCAAGCACATGTACTTCCAAGCTCACGATCCGGCCGCGGTTAGGCGCGAATTCAGCCGCGGGGTCAGGATCTTCTTGATGTCGCTCGATCTGTTGCATCTCAACAACATGCTCAAAGAGGTCTTGAGTTGGACCGACGGATTAGCGGACTAGCGCCGGTCAAGGGCTCGCCATGCTGAACGTCGCGATAGTCGGAGCCGGCAACATCACCCAATCGGAGCATCTGCCCAACTGGTTGCGGCTGCCGCACACCCACGTCGTCGGGATTGCCGACACCCGTCTCGAATTGGCGCGCCAAGTCGGCCAAGCCTACGGGATCGACTGGTTCGGCTCGCTCGGACAACTCCTGGCGGCCCAGGCCACGCCGGTTGACATTGTCCATATCGCCTCAGGTCCGGCCACTCATCTGGACCTGATCCGACAGGCGGTGGCGGCTGGCGCGCACGTCCAGGTCGAAAAGCCGCTGGCGGAATCGGCCACGGATGCGGTCCAGGCAGTCGAGATCGCCCGTCGAGCAGGAGTCATCTTGGGCGTCGGTTACCAAAAGGAGGCGGACGCCGACCTGGCCCACGTCGAGGGCTTGATCCGGACCGGCCAAATGGGCGGTCTGATGGGCCTGCACTCCGTCTTCCGTATTTCCCAGCCGCCCTTGTACCGCCGGGTGGCGTCCTTCGAACGGACGCCGTTTCTCCCCGGCGCCGACCAGACCGAAGAGTCGGTCCCTCACAGTCGAGAACTCCACCTTCGCATGCTCGATCAAACGATTCATCACCTCAATGTGTTCAATCGCTGGCTGGGCGAGCCAATCGAAATCGTGGCCGTGGCCAGGGGCGGACCGCTGTGGTCCATCACCGGACGGACCGGGCGGACCGTTGTCAGCCACATCAATGCTGCGGCTTCCGGTCATGGCGAGGAATTCTGGGCCTATTTCGAGCACGCGTCCGTTCATGTCAAAGTCTGGTCACCGCATTTCCCCGCGACCGTTGGTGAAGTCGAGGTCTTCCCGTCCGGCGGAGACCGCGTCTATCGCCCCTTCACGGCCAAGCGAAACCCCTACCTGCTCATGCTTGAGCGTTTCGTCCGCCAAGTCGAAGAACACGAACCGTGGGAACCTTCCGCGCTGACAGCCGTCGAAGACTTGCGCCTGGTCCAGCGAATCGAACAGTCTTGGGCTGACGGCCGACCAGACGGAACCGGCCGGGCTACGCCAGCCGACCAGACGGCATCGCCCAATCACCCTCACGGGGCCAGAGACGCTGCCGGTCAAGGCCTCCCAACCGAAGGCGGGCAGGACCGGTGAACGGCACGTTCCAATACTCCAACCCGCTGAGCATCTCCTGGGGTCCAGGCGCGCTCACCGAACTGGCCGCGACAATACGCTGCATCGAGGCCAAACGCGTGTTGCTCGTCTCAACCGCGCCGGTGCTGGACAACCCCGACCTGATGGCGTTGTTCCGCCAGTCGTTGCCAGCTCCGCCAGTGGCGGTCGCGGCCATCGGCAGCCACGCCCCGGTGTCCAATGTGGAGCACGCCTTGGAACTACGCCGCGGGTCCCGTCCTGACCTGATCGTCTCGCTGGGCGGCGGCGGCCCGATCGATGCCGCCAAGGCGGTCGCCCGCGGAAGGATGGAGGCGGGCCGACGGATTGGCGCAGGCGGCGCGGGGAATCGACCCGACCTGGCCGACCAATTCCTCCCTCATCTGGCCGTTCCGACCACCCTGTCCGCGGCGGAACTGAGTTGGCGGGCTGGCTTCGCTGATGCCAGCGGCGACAAGGTCGGTTTCGCCGATCGCCGGATGGCACCGACGGCGGTGTTCTACGATCCCCGGCTGGCGGCCTTCACACCTTTGGCGTTGTGGCTGTCGACCGGTGTCCGGGCGGTCGATCATGCTGTCGAGGGTTTCTTAGCGCCGGGCTGCCACCCTTTCTCAGACGTCTTGGCCGTCGAGGCGATCGCCAGGCTCGACGGCGCCCTGCGCGCCTCGGCGGCGGCCCCCGGCGATCTGGATTCCCGCGCGCGGGCCCAGGTCGGCGCCTGGTTCTCCTACACGCTGCCGCTGGCCTCGATGACCGGCCTGAGCCACCAGATGGGCAAGCAAATCGGGGCCCGGCACGGCATAGGCCACGGCGACACCTCGGCGCTGCTGATCGATCACGTGATGCGCTACCGTGCCAGGCATGACCCCGGACGCCATCGGGAACTCGGGCAGGCGTTGGACCGCCGTCTTGGCGATGGCCGCCAAGTCGACGCGGCCGACCGGATAGAAGAACTGGTGGTCGCCCTGGGCCTGCCCCGCCATGCCGCCGCTTTCGGCGTCACGGCGTTGGATCTGGCCACCGCCGCCAGCCAGATCGCGACCGAGCAGTATCCGGCCAGCGAATTGGCCGAGGTCTATAGGGAAGCGCTCTGAAGCCATGACGCGGATCGATTGGGAGCACGTGACCCTCCCCCACGGGATCACGCAGGTCGACGGTTGGCCCGTGCCGGGCCCCGGCTTGGGGTTCGTTGAAGGACCGGTGTGGGACGGCCAGGACCTGATCTGCGCCGGCGTCGACGCCGGGCTGCTCTACCGCATTTGGCCGGACGGCACCGTCACGGCGGCGGGCTGTCCAGGCGGCGGCCCCAACGGCCTGGCGATCGACGACGAAGGCACTCTGTTCGTGGCCCAGTCGGGCGGCCTGGCTCCGCGTTCCCGGCGCTGGCCCGGCATTGACGGCGGTGTCCAAGTAGTCCGTCCCAGCGGCTGCGAGTATCTGACGACGGACCCCTATTCGCCCAACGACCTCAGTTTTGGCCCAGACGGTTGGCTGTATGTGACCGACCCGGCCCGAGGTCCCAGGCCGTCACGCGACGCCCGGCTCTGGCGGGTCCACCCCCGAACGGGTCAAACGCGCCTTCTGGCCTCGGTCCCCTGGCACGCCAACGGCCTGGCCTTCGACCGAACCGGTCGTCTATACGTCGCGGACACGTTCAACCGTCGCATCGTCCGGTTCGGTTTAGATGATTCCGCTTGGCTGGCCGAAGAAGAAACGTTCGCTTCTTGGGGACGTGGTCTGCCGGACGGCATGACATTCGACAGTTCGGGCAACCTGCTGGTCGTCACCGTCGGTGAGGGCGGCGCCGACTCTGACATCGTCGTCATCTCTCCTGATGGCGTCATTCGTGAACGGATCGGCTTGGGCGGTTCGCCCGAGTGCTCGAATGTGGCATTGGCGGCATCCGGCCGGATCGCCGTGACGGACGTGGCTGGCGGTCGGGTGCTGTTCGGGCGCTGGCCCGGCGAATTTTCCCAGGATGCCCTGGGTGTGCAAGACTCACCTGATTCGTCACCGTTTCGGGTGCCTATTGAACAATTGCCTATCGAACCTGGCAGCCGCCTTCGCGGCGTCTGGGCGGCACGGCCCCGGCCGACAACAGATTGGAACCATCATGGCTGACCTGGCTGAGGGTAGCGCGGCCCCGGCGAGACAAAGGAACGGCTCCGGCCCCAAGGTCGTCAACCTGGTCCGGCAACAAGACGGGATCTCGCGCGCCGAATTGGCCCGGCGCATGGGCCTGACCACGCAGGCCATTTCGAAGATAGTGGCGCGCCTGGAACTCGACGGCCTGGTGACCGAATCAAGGCTGGCAGCCGGAGGCAGCCACCCACGAACAATGCTCTCCCTGGTGTCTGACGCCCGCTTCGCCATCGGCATTCATTTGGACCGCCACCGTGGCGCGGCGATCCTGGTCAACCTGCTCGGCGAGACGGTCGCCTCGACCTCGCTGAGCTATGACACCGTGCCAGACCCGGCTGCCACAGTCGAGCTATTGAGCAGAGCGGTCAAGGACATGGTTGGCCGCTGCCCGGCGCCGGCTGACCGGATCGCCGGCTGTGGCCTGGCCATGGCAGGGCCGGTCGATCACCGCACCGGCGTTGCGACTGCGCCCAACAACTTCTCCGGCTGGAAGGACGTGCCGATAGCCGAAATGCTCTCCTCGGCTGTCGGCCTGCCCGTCAAACTCGACAAGGAGACCAACATGGCCACGATGGCCAACCAATGGATGTCCCGCCGGGCCGGCTGGGAGATCGTGATCTATGTCGGCACGGGCATCGGGGGGACACTGATGCTGGACGGCGAGCTCTACCGGGGTCGCAACTCAGGGGCCGGCGAGTTGGGCCATATGGTGCTGGACCCGAGCGGGCCGTGGTGCGTTTGCGGGCGGCGAGGTTGCGTCGAGGTGTTGGCCTCTCCCGCCGCCGTGGTTCACCGTTACAAACAGATGCCGGCCGAGTCGCCAACCGTCCAGCCAGACGCCGCTTGGAACTCGTCGACTATCGGCAATCTGAAGCTCATCGCCACTGCCGCTGGCCAAGGCGAGATCGCCGCCATCGACGCGCTCAAGGAATCGGGCCGCCTGTTGGGCATCGCCGCGAATAGCTTGGCCTCGGTGCTGGACGTGGAGGACATAGTTCTGGCCGGCCCGCTTCTTGGCACCCTGGGCGAGCACTACATTGGCGGCGTCCGCATCGGGCTGGCCGAAACCAGGTGGGGAACCGCGGTGGCGCCCCGGCTGACCGTCGATTCGTCGCTCTACTCCGAGATGATCGCAGTGGGTGCGGCGATCTGCACGTTGCAGGATGTGGGCACGTGACAACCCCTCAGGGCGCGGCCGCCCCCGCCAACCCCACTAGGTCAAGCGCGGCCACCGACCGCGGTCGCCCGGTCGCGCTGGTAACAGGAGGCAGTCGGGGCATTGGCTTGGCCGTCACCGAAGCGCTGGCGGCCTATGGCTTCTCGGTGGCGGTGTTAGGACGGTCCGGCGCCGCTGCCGCAGAACGCCTCGCCGCAGCAGGGCTGACGACCGAGCGAGTGACTGCCTGGCAAGGCGACCTGAGAGACGAATCCCAGGTCGTCAGCGGCGTCGCGGCGGTAGTCGAGCGATTGGGCCGGCTCGACGCGGTCGTCAACAATGCCGGCGTCTCGCCGGTTCGCGATTCCGGTCTCGAAGCCACCACCAGCGCGGAATGGCGCTCCATGATCGAGGTGAATCTGTCCGGCCTCTATTACGTCTGCCGGGAGACGTTGCCGCATCTGATGTCGGCCGACAATGGCTACTTGATCAATATCTTGTCCCTGGCCGCCCATCGGGCCAAGGCCGGGGGCGCGATCTACTCGGCCTCGAAATACGGGGCGCGGGCATTGACTGAATCGCTGGCCGCCCAAACCGCCCAGACCTCTGTCAGGGTTTCAGCCATCTGCCCCGGACCGACCGACACCGGAGCGTGGGATTTGCGCGACCAGCCGCCGTCTGCGGCCGCCCGTTCCCACATGTTGCGGCCCGCCAGCGTGGCCCAGGCCGTGCTGTGGCTGTTGCGACAGCCCGCCGACGTCTACATCCCCGAGATCCGGATCGAGCCCAGACCCAGCAACGCCGCCGCTTCTGGCGGCTAGCGGTGGGTGCGGGCGCGACGGGCTTGGTCGCGCTGGGCGGGGCCGTCCGGCGGGTAGGCGACCTCTTCGAGGGTCAGGCCGTGGGCAGGGGCGAGTTGGACCTGGGGCGGGCGCACGCCGGAGGCCAGGACCTGGGCGGGCCAATCGGTGTCGTAGCGTCCGGCCCCGACCGTGGCGAGGGCGCCGACCAGGAAACGGACCATGTGGTGGCAGAAGGCGTCGGCCTTGACCCAGACGTCGATTCGGCCAGGATCGATTCGTTGAACGTCCAGTTCCAGCAGAGTGCGCACGGTCGAGGCGCCCTCGCGCGGCACGCAGTAGGGCGCGAAGTCGTGCTCGCCCAGCAATGGGGCGGTGGCCGCGCCCATGGCGGCGGCGTCGAGCGGTCGCGTCCACCAGGTGACTCCACGCTCGAGGGGGTCCTGGCGGTCGGTCCGATCCGCGATCCGGTAGCGGTAGCGCCGCCACAGCGCCGAGAACCGGGCGTCGAAGCCGTGGTCCACGGCGCTGCCCGCCAACACCCGAAGGTCGGGCGCCAAGACCGCGTTCAAGCGTCTGACCAGCGGCGTGGTCAGGGCGGTCGGATCACCGCGACCTGCCAGGCGCGCGATCTCCGCGTCCGCCAGGTCGAGATGGACCACCTGGCCGCGCGCGTTGACGCCGGTGTCGGTGCGCCCCGCGACCGTCACCGCGACCGGCCGCCTGATCAGCCGCTCCAGAGCGGCCTCGAGCTCGCCTTGGGCTGTGCGCAGACCGATTTGGGCGGCCCAGCCATGGAAGCCGGCGCCGTCGTAAGCCAGGTCGAGCCTGATCCGCTTGGTCATCCGAACACCACCAGCGGCCGCGCCCGGCCCGCTTCGCTGACGGCCACGGACGATGCCGCCGCCCCGCTAAGCCGCACCCCCTGGCGTGCCCTCGACGCGTCGGCAGGATTGGGGACTGTCCCCAAATCGGTTGACGATGCCGCCGCCCGGCCCGGCCGTTGGTCCACCCCAGACGCGTCAGCAGGAATGGGGACCATCCCCAAATCGGTTGACGCGATCAGCGCCACCAGGTGGCCATCGGGGGCGATGGCCGCGACTGGTCCTCGTGTGTCGGGCGAGTGGGCAGAGTCCTGCCCGGAATCGGTCGGGGACGTGTCTGGCCGAGCCCGGGCTGGGATCGACTGGCCATGGGACAGCCGACGGGCCTCGTCTTCGCTCAAGTCCTGCACCGGCCAGAGGCGACGCGCCGCGGCTGCCATGGGCCAGACCGAGAAATCCTCGGCCAACGATTCGAGCGTTCGGGCATCATCGATCCCGAACGGGCCGACCGCGAGTCGGCGCAGCGCCACCAGGTGGCCGCCCACGCCCAGTTCGGCGCCCAGGTCGCGGGCCAGAGCCCGCACATAGGTCCCAGACGAACAGCCCACCACGACATCCAGGTCCAAGAACGGGCCGGCGACCCGCGAGGCCACCATCTCGAAACGGTGGATCGTCACCTCGCGTGGTCGCAACTCCACCTTCTCGCCAGCTCGCACGCGGGCGTAAGCCCGCTTACCGGACACCTTGATCGCGCTCACCGCGCTCGGGACCTGCATCACGCGACCGCGCCAAACCGCCATCGCGTGCTCGACGGCGTCCAACGCCAGTCCCGATGCCGCCGTCTCGGCGATGACTTCTCCGGCGGCATCGTCCGTGGTGGTGGACGCCCCCAAGCGGATCGTCGCGCTGTAGACCTTGTCCAGGCCGACAAGGTAGGTGAGCAGGCGGGTGGCCTTGCCGACCCCCAGCACCAGCAGGCCGGTCGCGTCCGGGTCCAAGGTGCCCGCGTGGCCCACTTTCTTGGTGCGCGCCAACCGGCGCAGGCGCGCCACGCAGTCGTGCGAGGTCCAGCCGACCGGTTTGTCCAACAGGACCAGCCCGGATTCGCTGCCGCCAGGATCGACCGAATTGGGGCCTGTCCTGGGCGGCGTCGGCCGGTCGGCGCTAGGCAGCGGGTTCGGGGACGGGACCGGACTCGGACTCGGGCCGATCGGACTCGCTGGACCGGCCAGACCCTCCGGACTCGGGCTCGGAGGACTCGGGTTCGTCGTCGTCATGGTGCTTGTAGGGATCGGATTCGCCCGCGTAACTGGCTGTCACCGCCAAAGACGCCACGGCGGCATCGTGCGCGGCGGCCTGGCGCAGTGCGTCCTCGATCCGGTGAACTCCCTCCGGCAATTCGTCCAATTGGAACTCGATTGAAGGCGTCAGCCGCAAGCCCAACGCCTGGCCGACCTCGGAGCGGATCAGGCCGCGCGCCGAGGCCAGGGCCGCGGCGGTGTCCTCGCGCGCCTGGGAATCCCCCAGGACGGTGTAGAAGATGGTGGCGTGGTGCAGATCGCCCGTCACCCGCACGTCCGTGATGGTGACGAAACCGAGCCGGGGATCCTTGATGCGGCCCGTCAGGAGCGCGGCCACCACCTCCCGGATGCGGTCCGCGACCCGCCGCATCCGGGGCGATTCGGCCATCAGACGCGCTCCTTCTCACGGACCTCGTAGGTCTCGATCACATCATCCACCTGGATGTCGTTGAAGGACCCCAGGCCGATCCCGCACTCGTAGCCCTCGCGGACCTCGGTCACATCGTCCTTGACTCGGCGCAACGATTCGATGCTGAGCGATTCGCCCACCACCGTGCCGCCGCGCAACACGCGGGCCTTCGACCCGCGCCGGATCAGACCGGAGCGGACCAGGCAGCCCGCGATGTTGCCGAACTTGGAGGACCGGAACACTTCGCGGATCTCGGCGGTGCCGAGCCGGACCTCCTCGAACTCCGGCTTGAGCATGCCCTTGAGGGCCGCCTCCACGTCATCGATGGCCTGGTAGATGACCGAATAGAAGCGCACGTCGACGCCCTCGCGGTCGGCCAGTTCCTCGACGCGCTCGGCGTAGCGGACATTGAAACCGATGATGATGGCGTTGTCGACTCCGGCCAGGTTGACATCGTTCTGGGTGATCGCGCCGACCCCCCGGTGGATGACCCGCAGGTCGACGCCTTCGCCCACGTCGATTTGGAGCAGCGCGTCCTCGAGGGCCTCGACCGAGCCGGACACGTCACCCTTGATGACCAGGTTCAAGGTCTCCACCTTGCCCAGTTCGAGGGCCTGGGTGAAGTCCTCCAGCGAGATCCGCTTGCGCCGCTTGGCCAGGGTGGCGGCCCGCTCGGCGGCGGCCCGCTTCTCCGCGATCTGACGGGCGGTGCGGTCGTCCGGAGCCACCAGGAAGGTGTCGCCAGCCCGCGGCACCGAAGTCATGCCGATGACCTGCACAGGACGTGAGGGCGCGGCCTCCGCGACTGACTGCCCGTGCTCGTCGAACATGGCGCGGACCCGTCCGTAAGCGGTCCCGGCCACGATCGCGTCCCCGACGTGGAGCGTGCCGGATTGCACCAGCGCCGTCACCACGGCCCCGCGACCCTTGTCGAGATTCGCCTCGATGGCCACGCCCCGGGCCGCTTTGTCGGCCTTGGCCCGCAGGTCGAGCCCCACGTCGGCGGTCAACAGCACGGCCTCCAGCAGGTCCGGGATGCCGATCCGCTGTTTGGCGGACACGTCCACGAACATGGTGTCGCCGCCGTACTCCTCGGCCACCAGGTTGTACTCGGTCAGCTGCGCCCTGATCTTGTCCGGGTTGGCGCCCTCGACGTCGATCTTGTTGACCGCCACGACTATCGGCACGTCGGCCGCCTGAGCGTGGTTCAACGCCTCGATGGTCTGGGGCATCACGCCGTCGTCGGACGCCACCACCAGGATGGCGATGTCCGTCACTTGCGCGCCGCGCGCCCGCATGGCCGTGAAAGCCTCATGGCCGGGCGTGTCGATGAAGGTGATGGCCCGGTCGGCGCCGTCATGCTCGGTGACGATCTGGTAGGCGCCGATGTGCTGGGTGATGCCGCCCGACTCGCCTTCCACCACCCGGGTGTGCCGGATCGCGTCCAGGAGCTTGGTCTTGCCGTGGTCCACATGCCCCATCACCGTCACAACCGGCGGCCGGGCCACCAGTTCGGCGTCGGTCTCCGCGTCGAGCTCGTCCTGCAGGTTGATGTCGAACGAGTCCAGCAGTTCCCGGTCCTCGTCCTCCGGCGAGACGATCTCGATCACATAACCCAGCTCGGCACCGAGGGTGCCGATGGTGTCCTCGTCCAGGGACTGGGTGGCCGTCGCCATCTCGCCCAGGTTGAACAGCACCGTCACCAGCGCCGCCGGGTTGGCGCCGATCCTGTCGCCCAGGTCGGTCAGCGAGGCCCCGCGACGCAGCCTGACAACCGTCGAGCCGTCGCCGCGCGGCAGCCTGACGCCGCCCAGAGTCGGCGCGTCAGCCTGTTCGAACTCTTGCCGTTTGGCCCGTTTCGACTTGCGGCCCTTGGCCGGACGTCCTCCGCCGCGCCCGAAGGCGCCCTGGGTCTGTCCTCTGCCACCGGCCCCGCGCCGCTGGCCTCCCGGACCCGAGAAGCCGCCACCGCCGGGGCCGGATCCGCCGCGCCCGCCGCCAGGTCCGCCTTGGCCCTGGCCAGCACCGCCGCCGCGTCCACGGCCCGGAGCGTTCGAGCCGCCCCGTCCGCCGGTTCCGGCTGTGGCCGCGCCGCCGCCCTGGCCCAGGGAGGTCCGGCCCGGCATCATGCGCGGGCTCGGCCTGGGGCCGCCGGGGCGGGGGCCGCCCGGTCGCGGCATGCCTTGGGACGAGGCGAACGGGTTGTTGCCGGGGCGCGGTCCGCCCGGTCGCGGCGACTTCATGCCCTGCGCCGAGCTGTAGGGGTTGTTGCCGGGGCGGGGTCCGCCCGGTCGCGGTCCGCCTGGGCGGGGCGCCTGGCCCGCGCTGTCGTCGGCCTGGCCGGACGGGGCCGCCTCGCCGGGGCCTGCCGAAGGGGCCGGGGTGGCCGATGCCGTCGGGGCGGTCGAGCCCGTCGATTCGCCCGCCTCGCCCGATGCCGTCTTCCCCGCCCCAGCGCCGCTCTCGCCTCCGCTTGGGGTCGGCACGGCCGTCCCGCCGCTGGGGGATGCCGGCGTCGCCGGACCGCGTGCGGCTGTCGCCGGGCCCTGGCCGGCGGCGGGACTCCGCGGAGCCGCCGTCCCAGGGGCTCCCGACGGAGCCGCCGGGGTGCTGGCGGTCCCGGAACCGACCGGGCTCGCGCCTGCGGCGCCGGAGGCCGCGCTGAACTGGGGGCTGACCGGGCCGCCCGCTGGCGTGCCGGTTTGACCTGCTGCCGCCTGATTTGCGCCTGGT
>JAISCU010000429.1 GCA_031265345.1 Bifidobacteriaceae bacterium | reverse complement strand
GCCCTGCTGAACGCCGCCTCGGCGGCGGGCACCGTGCAACGGGTGGCGCACTCGACGGCGGGCGCGTGGGTGTCGCTGGTCGGGCGCCTGACCTCCCGTCAGACCTCGAGCCTGGTGCTGGGCGGCAGGGACGCCGCCCCGCTCCAACAGGTGGTGCAGGCCGGGGTCGACGGCTCGGTCAACCGGTTCCAGGCGGCCGCGATCGCGGGCGTCGTGGGCGACCTGCCGAACGACCTCGAACCAGCCCAACTGGCGGAGGCCGAGGGATTGCTGGTGTCCTTGGCGGGGACGTTGGCGTCGGACGCTTTGGGCAGGGCGGCGGAGGAGGTTCTGGAGCGGGTCGCGCCGGAGGCGGCGCAGAGGGCGGCGGAGGCGAAGGCCGCCAGGGCGTTGGAGCGGGCGGAGCGGAAGAGGTTCTTCGACGTGCGGCACAACGGCGACGGGACCTCCACTTTGCGGGGGCTTCTGCCGGTCGCGGAGGGCGAGCTGGTGAGGGCGGTGGTGGACGCTGCCGCGGACAAGGCCAGACGGCAGACGAAGGACGTCCCCGGCGCGCCGTTGGTCGAGCGCCGCCAGGCGCGGGCGGACGCCCTGGTCGGGTTGTGCAAGCACGCGCAGGGGTGCCGGCGGGCCGCCGCGCTGGGCGCGGCCGCCGCCAGGGTCGTGGTCACGATCGACGCCGCCGACCTGGCGGACGGCACCAACGCCCGCGTCGAGGGCACCGGGGAGCGGTTGGACCCGGGCGTGTTCGGAAGGTTGGCGTGCGACAGCGACGTGATGCGGGTGGTGCTCGGAGCCAAAGGCGAGGTGTTGGACATCGGCCGGGCGTCCAGGGCGATCCCGAGGGGCCTGCGGGCGGCGGTGGTCGCCCGGGACCGGGGTTGTTCGTTCCCCGGCTGCGACCGGCCGCCGGAGGTGTGCGAGTGCCACCACGTGGTCCCGTGGAAACAGGGCGGGGACACCAAATTATCGAACTTGTGTTTGTTATGCCCATCCCATCACCGCCTGGTCGAGCCGCCCAAAGGCCGCGACCCCGACTGGGTCCTCGGCCTGAGGGAGGACGGGTTGTGGGAGTTCCGGCCACCCGCCTGGTACGACCCCGAGCGACAACCACTCACCCACCACCGCCACCGCAAACCCGGAACCCAAACACGCCCCGAACACGACCACGAGTAACCACGCCGACCATCTGGTCAACCCTCGCCCGGCCAGCCCACCGGACAACACGACAGCCGACCGCCAGGCCAACACGACGACCCGCCGACCAGCGAAAGCATCGGCGCGCCCTGACGCCCAACCCGCCCACACCTGGAAGGCCCGACCCGGACGAACCCACCGCACCACGACGATGACCAGCCACGACGCGCCAACCAGGCGCAGAACAACAACGCGCTTTGCCGATGCCGATGGGCCGGGAGAGCGGCATCGTCCGAGCCCTACACACCGTGGGGGTTCTTATCAGAGTTGTTATACTTCGGAACGTGACAGACAGAAGGACCACGACGATCACAGTGTCCATGCCCATTGAAGTCGCTGAATCCGTTCGCAGGGTGGCGGGGAGAGGCGGGGTGTCTGAGTTCATGACGGAGGCCGCGCGCCATCGGTTGCACATGCAGGGACTGGGGGAGCTCGCCGCGGACATCGCGGCCAAGACAGGCGGCCCCTACACCCAGGAGGAGTTGGCCGCTATCGACCGGCAATGGTCCACGGAGTATGAACCCGTGGCGCACGCAGCGTGAGGATCCCCGCCGACTCGATCCTCCTGGATTGCCAAGGCCTGTCGCTGTTGTTGCGGCGCGACAGAGGCATGGGCGCGATGATGGAACGGGCTCGGAGCCGCGATGTGCCCGTGTTCGCGTCGATTCTGACTGTGATGGAGGCGGCGCATGGTCGGATCGATCGTGCTCACTTGAACTATGTGTTGTCCCGCCTCTATAGCGTCGAAGAAGTCACCCGTGAAGACGGCATGATGGGCCTGAACTTGATGCGATCGGCGGGCGTCGCAGGCCATTCCCACGCCATCGACGCGGCTTGTGCGGCGTTGGCCTTGCGCCTTCCGGGCCGCCCAGCCGTCTACACCTCGGATCCCGACGATTGGTGGCTGCTCCTCGGCGACCGCGCCCTGATAGTGCCGCTGTAGCAGTATCGGCTAGCCTATTAAGTCGCGGCGCGGGGCCGGACGGCTCCACCACAACGCCGCACAGTTTCAGCCAATGCTTAGCCGGGGCGGTGATCCCGGCCCAATCAGGAGTAGTCCACATGAGTCCAGCGCGCCCGCGCCGATCCTTCGACAGCGACGGCCAGAGTCAGGGGCGATACGGGCGCGGTCCGGAGCGCCGACCCGGCGGCGCAGGCGGCGGGCGCGGGCGCGCAGGCGGCGGAAAGAACCGGGGTCGGGAACGCTACGACTCGCCTCAGGACCGCCACGACTCGCGCCGGGACCGCTACGACCGCCACGACCGCTACGCGGAGCCCCCCTACGACGAGGACGGCATCCGCCTCCAGAAAATCCTCTCCGAGGCGGGTGTGGCGTCGCGCCGAGGCTCGGAGGCCCTGATCGAGGCCGGGCGGGTCGAAGTGGACGGCATCAGAGTGCGGGAGCTGGGGATCAAGGTGGACCCGGCCAAGCGTCGTATCGAGGTTGACGGGCTGCTGGTGGAGACCGATCCGTCCAAGATCACCCTGGCGCTCAACAAGCCGAAGGGCGTGGTCTCCACGATGGACGATCCCGAGGACCGCCCCACCCTCGCCACCCTGGTCGAGTCCCGGCCCGAGCGGCTCTTCCATGTGGGCCGGTTGGACCGCGATTCGGAGGGCCTGATCCTGCTCACGAACGACGGCGCGCTCGCCAACGCCCTGTCGCACCCCTCCCACGAGGTCCCCAAGACCTATCTGGCGACGGTCGAGGGGCGCGTCCGGCCGGGCGTCGGCAGACAGTTGCGCGAAGGCGTCGAGTTGGACGACGGCTTCGCCCAGGTCGACTCGTTCCGCCTGATCGACGCGATCCCCGGCTACACCCAGGTCGAGCTGACGCTGCATTCCGGCCGCAACCGGATTGTCCGCCGCCTGTTCGGAGCGGTCGGCTACCGCGTCACCCGGCTCGTCCGGACCCGCGTCGGAAACATCACGTTGGGCGAGCTCAGGCCCGGCCGGTGGCGCGTCCTGGCCGGTCCCGAGTTGGCCGCGTTGAAGAAGGCCGCCGGCCTGTGAATTCCCCGAAACCGTTGGACGATGCCGCGCGGCCAGGTTCCGCCCCGTCGCCAGGCCCCACGCCGCAACTAGGCGCCGTCGAAGAACCAGAGTTGGGGACAGTCCCCATTTCGGTTGGGGCGGCGACCGGCCACGCGGCCACCACGGGGCCGGTCCATATTGTCGGTGCCGGTCTGATGGGGGCGTCGGTGGGGCTGGGGCTGGCGGGGCACGGCATCGTCGTCACGTTGGAGGACCCCTCGCCGACCGCTGAGGCGGTGGCCGTGCAGATCGGAGCGGGACGGCCCCGCCGCCCGGATGACGCGGACCCGAAACTGGTGGTCGTGGCCGCGCCCCCGGATGTGACCGCGACGGTGGTGGCCGCGCAGCTGCGGAGCTTCCCGGAGGCCATCGTCACGGACCTGGCCTCGGTCAAGGCGATCATCCTCGAGGAACTGATCCAAAGCGGGGTGGAACTCGACCGTTACGTCGGCTCGCATCCGATGGCGGGACGCGAGAGGACCGGCCCGGCAGCCGCCACGGCTGACCTGTTCGTGGGACGGCCGTGGGTGATAGCCGCAGCGCCCGGCAGCCGCCCCGCCGCTGTGCTGCAGATCCGCGAGCTCGCCAGCGACCTCGGCGCGCATCCGGCCTACCTCTCGGCCGAAGCGCATGATCGCGCCGTGGCCCTCGTGTCGCACGTCCCGCAGGTCCTCTCCAGCCTCACAGCCAAACGATTGACCGCCGCCGAGGCGGGGGCGTTGGACCTGGCCGGGCAGGGGTTGCGGGACATGACCCGGATCGCGGCCTCGAACGCGAATCTGTGGTCGGCGATCCTGGCGGGGAACGGCCCGGCCGTGGCGGCGGTGCTGCGCGAGGTCCGCGCAGACTTGGACCACGCCATCGACGCGCTCGAGCTCGGCGCCCGGCCAGCCAGCCTGGGTCGCGCGCTGGTCGAACTGACAGCGCTCATGGATGAGGGCAACCGCGGGGTCGAACGCATCCCCGGCAAGCACGGCGGGGCCAAGCGGCAATTCGACAAGGTCACAGTGATGGTGCCGGACAAACCAGGCGAATTGGGGCGGCTGTTCCAGGAAATGGGCAGAATCGGAGTGAACTTGGAGGACCTGGCCCTGGAGCACGGCGCCGGGCAACTGGTCGGCTTGGCCCAGATTTCCGTGCCGCAAGGCGCCGGGCCGCGCTTGGCCGCCGATCTAGAAGACCACGGCTGGAGGATTCTGAAGTGACCGTTATCGCTATCGACGGGCCGTCCGGCTCGGGCAAGTCGACCGTCGCGAAGGCCGTGGCCGCCAGACTCGGGCTGGCGTACCTCGACACCGGCGCCATGTACCGGGCGGCCGCCGTGTGGGCCGAGCGCGCCGGGTTGCTGGACCAGCCCGCCGAGCTGCCGAGCCTGGTGGAGCAGATGCCGTTGGAGATCTCCTTGGACCCCACGGACGCGAGCGTCCGCCTGGCCGGCCAGGACGTGACCGAGCTGATCCGGACGAGCCGGGTGAGCGGCATCGTCTCACGGGTGTCGACGGTTGTGCCCGTGCGGCATGTGCTGGTGGCCGCCCAACAGGCGATCGTGGCCGCGCACGGCCAGCCGGGGATCGTGGTCGAGGGGCGTGACATCACGACTGTCGTGGCGCCGGACGCCGACGTGCGAGTCCTCATCACCGCCTCCGAGGCCGCGCGGCTGCGCAGGCGGGCGCTCGACCAGCTGGGCCAGGCCGACCCCGGTGCCGTCGCCGCCACCAGGGATGAAGTGGTGCGCCGCGACCGCGACGATTCGACGGTGGCGCAATTCATGGAGGCGCCGCCCGGTGTGGCCCTGATCGACTCGTCCGATTTGACGGTGGACCAGACCGTGGCCGCCGTCTTGGACCTGGTGACGCAAGCATGAGCGCGTCTAACGGCCCAGAACTGCCGGGTCGCTGGCAGGCCGGATGGGCCAGGCTGGTGGCTTGGGTCCTGGACCACATCTGGCTGGCGACCAAGGTGACCGGACGTTCCAACGTGCCGAGGTCCGGCCCCGCGATCCTGGCCGGGAACCATACCGGCCTGGTCGACGGCCCGGTGGTGCTGGGCGCCTCGCCGCGAGGGGTGCATTTCATCATGAAATGGGCGCTGGGCCAAGGCCTGGGCGGGAAGATTCTGAAAGCCGCTGGTCAGGTGCCGCTGGCCAAGGACAACGGCCGCGACGCCCTGCGCGTCTGCCAGTCCCTGCTGCAGCGGGGGAGCTTGGTGGGGATCTTCCCCGAGGGCACGCGCGGCGACGGCAAGATGCGTTCGATTCATCCTGGCGTGGCTTGGTTGGCGGTCAATTCCGGCGCGCCGGTGATCCCGTTCGCCTGCTTGGGGACGCGCCGACAGGGGGAGAGCGCCTCCAAGTTCCCGCCTTTCCGCCGCCGCGTCCACGTCTCGTTCGGCGCGCCCCTGGCTCTTGACATGGACGATGCCGCCCCACGTCGTGAGCGCATCACAGCGGCCCTGGCGCAGATAGGCCCGGCTTTGGCGGCCCATGTGGAGGCGGCGGTGTCAACGAGTGGCATCGGGCTGCCGACCGACTCCGGGAGGAGACTGAAATGACGGAGATGACTGAGCCGGCCGACGGGGCCGAGGCCCCGGACCAGACCAGAGCCCTGCGTTCGGCCCTCGATGAGTACGATCTGGCGCCGGAAGACCTGGCCCTGTTGGAGGGGTCCGGTGGTGCGCGGGAGGCCGAGCCAGCGGCATCGTGCGGGGCGTTGGCAATTGTGGGCCGGCCGAACGTAGGGAAATCGACCCTGGTCAACCGGATACTGGGACGGCGCGCGGCGGTGGTGCAGGACCAGCCGGGCGTGACGCGCGACCGCGTGTCGTACCCCGCCGAGTGGGCGGGCCTGAACTTCTCCGTCGTGGACACCGGCGGCTGGGAGGTCGACGTGGCCGGCCTTGCCGCGCGGGTGGCCGAGCAGGCCGAGTTGGCGGTCGAGCTGGCGGACGCGGCTGTGCTGGTGGTGGACGCCGCCGTCGGGATCACCGACACCGACGCGTCCTTGGTCCGGATGTTGCGCCGGTCGGGCAAGCCGGTGGTGCTGGCGGCCAACAAGGTGGACAGCGCGGTGGGCGAGCCTGACGCGGCCCGGCTCTGGGGACTCGGCCTGGGGGAGCCTTATCCGGTGTCGGCTCTGCACGGGCGGGGCGTGGGGGAGTTGCTCGATGCCGCCGTCGCGGCCCTGCGCGCCGGTTCGGGTCGCGGCCCGGTGCTCACCGACCCGCCGGGAGTGCGGCGCGTGGCCCTGATCGGGCGGCCCAACGTGGGGAAATCGTCGCTGCTGAACAAGCTGGCCGGGGCGGAACGATCAGTGGTCGATCCGCTGGCCGGCACCACTCGCGACCCGGTCGACGAACTGGTGCGATTGGAGGGCCGGGACTGGCGGTTCGTGGACACGGCTGGTATCCGTCGCCGCATCCATCGGGTCCAAGGTGCGGATTTCTACGCCTCGCTGCGCACGCAGGCGGCGCTGGAGCGGGCCGAGGTCGCGGTGGCGCTGATCGATTCCTCCGACGACCTGGCCGAACAGGACGTGCGTATCCTGTCGATGGCGTCCGAGGCGGGCCGGGCGCTGGTGATCGCCTTCAACAAATGGGACCTGATGGACTCCGAGCGCCGGTTCTACCTGGAGAGGTCGATCGAGCAGGATCTGGCGCCGTGGTCCTGGGCGCCGAGGGTCAACCTGTCGGCTCTGACTGGTCGCCGGGTGGATCGATTGACCAGGGCGTTGGACACGTCGCTGGCCAACTGGGAGCGGCGGATCACGACCGGGCAGTTGAACTCGTTCCTGGGCCAGGTGGTGGCCGCCCATCCGCATCCCCTACGGGGTGGCAAGCAGCCGCGCGTCTTGTTCGCCACCCAGGCCGCTTCCCGCCCGCCCCGGTTCGTGCTGTTCACGACGGGCTTCCTGGAGGCGCCCTACCGGCGGTTCCTGGAACGGTCGCTGCGCGAGTCGTTCGACGTCACCGGCACCCCGATCCAAATCTCGGTGCGCGTCCGCGAGAAACGGCGCCGGTGATCATCGGTGAGTATGACCCCATCACGGACGGATGAGTGAGCGAAGGCTGGCTTCGTCCCAGTAGTCGTTGGGGAAGTATGTCTCTTCTCCGTCGCTCCTGGTGTAGACAACGGTCGGGAGGTCCGTGTTGTCGAAAACCCAAGCTTCGTCGCACAGGCCGACGAACTCGGGCAAATTCGCCAAGGACGCGGAATACCGTGCCTTCGTCTTGTCGGGCGGGACGTCGTGGCCGCCGCCAAGGACCCGGCTCCGAACGCGAGCCACGTTGATGTCAGCAGATACGGTGATCACGAATACGCCCGTCACCTGATAGCCCAGTTCTTTGGCGTCTTGCAGGATGACCATGTTGCGCCGGGTCGACAGTACGGTTTCGAAGGTGAAATCCCGGCGGTGAATCAGGCAGCTTCGGCGAGCCTGTTCCGCCGCTTCGGCCGCGTCAAGGTCCGAGCATTGGCTAGCGGCCTTGATGTCATCGGCGTTTATGTAGACCCCAACTATGTGCCAGGCTCGGGTTATGGTGCTCTTGCCCGATCCGTTGGGACCCGCGAAGACCAGGACGCGGGGGAGGGGACTCACAGATCGTAGTCCGTGCGACCGTCTGGGTAGCGTAGGTATGGGCGTCTGCGATCCGCGTCATACAGGGCGACCGGCGCTCCTGAAGCGGTGAGGCGGGACTCCGCATCTTCGACTGCGGCCCGGGCGCGATCTTCGAGAGTCCTGATCGACGCGGACTTAGGAGGCTTGACAGCCAGCGTGAACGGAATTGCTTGGTCCTGGACCACCCGATAGAGGAAGGCGCTCACTCCTGCGCTGAGAGTCAAACCCATACCCTTGAATATCGATTCGGCTCGCTCTTTCACGTCGGAATCAACCCGGACACTCAAACGCGCCTCGGACACGGCGACCTCCTAGCTATCGACAGCACACACCCAGTGTACAGCCATTGTCAATCTCCTGGCGCACCACCCCGACCACATGCTCGCCAGCATGATTGTCCGCATCCGAGGCGCTTTACGAGCGACTGGAGGGGACGGAAATCTCGAACGTTCTCGGTGACGATGCGCCGGCCCGCGCTGGCGGCCCACACGAACAGCGCGGAATCGCTCCGGCCGGTCAGTTCTGGCAACTCAGCGACGGCCAAGCAATCGTGTCCTTGCTCGCGCAACGATCTCGCTATGAGCGGAGCGTAGTGCTCGTCCAGCAGTAGTTTGGTCATGCCAGCACGGCTTGACGCGCCCTCCACTGCTGTTCAGCGGCGGCGGCGGCGCGTTCGTTCTCGTCGATCCACTCGTCGATCTCCTCGCGATGGTGAGCGTAGTAATCGAGAGCGATGTGGACGTGGGCCTCTGGCTGGCCCGTGCCGACTGCGACTTCCCGGATGGCGGCCTGCTCATCGGGTTCTTCTAGTCCACGAAAGGCGGCGATGATCTCCCAGACGTCGATCCCGCCGACCACCCGCGGGCGGCGACCGCTCGGCCCATCGACAAAATGGATGCCCGGCGTCTCCCGGCTCTTGAGGAACTCGTCGCTGGCGGTGATCACCAGATGGGAGACCGTGGAGCCCTGCGCCTTCGCCTGCCTTCGCAATTGGTCCAAGACAGCGCCGGGAAGCCGGACGGATATGGCTTGGCTGTTGGTCATGTCGACAATATTACTTGCAATACATGTGATACGCCAGCGTGCCCGCAGGGATCGGGCCCTCGCGACGGCGCGCCCTCGGGTTCGCGGCGAGGCTGGGCCGACCACTTGTGTGCGCCCGGATCGCGGGTCGGGTGGCCGAATCGGAGTTCTCAGCGAGGCCCGCCAGCATGGCAGCGTCCCGCTCGCGAGACTCGGGGCTCGACGGCGTTCCCGCTTCGCGCGCGCCCGTCGCGGCCGTCCACCTCGGCCTGCGCGGCCATTTGTGCGTAACGCGCTTCCTGCTCGGGCAAAAGAGTCATGGTCTTCTACTTTTCCCTCAGTCGGTTGAGCAACTCGTCTATGTTGTGGTCGCGGCGGCGTTGTTTTGTCGCACGAAAGCGACTTACTATAGTGGCGTGCTGTCCGTTCATCCGCACGCTCTGAAGCACGGCCTGGCGCCCGAAGACATCGGCGCGGCCTTTTCCTCAGGGCAGGACGCAGCGATGCTCGTGGACGAGGACCCTCCGCGCTGGCTCATGGTCGGTTTCGACACTGCGGGCCGGACGGTCGAACTCGTGGTGATCGAGCAGGCGAGTGGGGGCTACCTAGTGATCCATGCGATGAAGGCGCGCAAGACGTCAATCCGGCAACTACGCCGGGCAGAGGAGGAACGATGACGAATAGTACATATGGCACCACCGCCGATGGGCGCGTGATCGATGACGCCATGGTGCAACGCCTGGCGGCCCAGGCCGAGGCCGGCTTCCCCGGCGTGAGGTTCGTCAAACCCCGCACTGGTCGCCCTTGGCTGTCGGGTTCTGGTCCTTCTGGAACGCGGACGGTGAGATTACCCGAGGGCCTTGATGCCGCCCTGGCGGCGCGCGCCAAGGCCGAGAACACGACCCCCAGTCATGTGATACGCGAGGCTCTGCGAGACTACCTCGCGCCAGCCTGACGGGCGCAATAGCGGTTGATCGCGCTTCCCCGCCAGATGGCTGACTCGATCCGTGCCGCGTGGGGTTCCGCGTGTCGGCCGTCAGGCTCCTTTTGCGAGGGCCAACAGCTGATCCATCGCACGAAGGGCGCGCTTCGCCTCATCGCGTGTGACGCTCGTGTGGGAGTAACCGGCCCTGGTTTTCAGCCCCAGGAGCACGCGCAGGTGCTTGGCCGCGCCGTTGTCGGCTCGCTGCAACCAAACGGCAGCCTCGTTGTGATTCTCTCCACGGGCCATCGACCCGAGACGCAGGCAGCAAACGCTGTCGGCTGCTGCGATGCCCGCATGGACTGCGAGTGTCACCACGGCATCGCGCACGTCTTCGTCTTCCTGCGCCAACAGGTCCACGGCATGGGCGACCTGGGCGAACTGGTTGGCCTTGGCCAGTCGACCGGCGCCCATCCCTGGCGCGCAGGGCGTTGTGCGATTCATCCGCGACGCCTGGTTGGCTGGGCGGTCAACAGTGAAGCGAGCCAGTCTTGTGGTCCGGCCAGGACGATTCCCTCTCTTGCGACCGATGTCAGGATGGGATCCTCGGGCCGCGCGATGACCTGAGCCTCTTGGAGCACCAAGGCGCGGGCGTCGTTGCCTGTCCAGCCGGTGGCCGACCGTTCGAGCTCCGCGACCTGGTGTTCCCAGACGTCGTCCGCGGCACCAGATGGGCGCACGATGAACAGGTCGAGGTCGGAGTCAGTCGTGGCGGTGCCACGAGCCCATGAACCGAACATCGCGGCGAACGGCGTTGGCGTCTCCCACCGGTCGATGGTTTCAGCGATCTTCTGGATGACCGTGGCCCGCAAGCTAGCCAATTCGATGATGGCCGGCGCGGCTAGATGGTCGCGGTTGAGCCGGTAGACATTCGCGGAACCGGCTCGCGACATCGAGACAGTGCCCTGCGCGACCAGCCGATTCAAGACCCTGCGGATTCCGTCGACTGACGCGGCCGGGATCAAACGGCGCAATTCGCCGGGTGTGAACGCGGCGTCCGCGAGGGCGAGGCGGCCCAGCACGTCACCGTCGAGGGTGGGAGTCACGAGGCCGAGCGGCCTGATCAGTTCCATCCGCCATCCTCCCTTCACGAATCGTCGCAGGCGCGCCGATAATATTCGACGCATGTCGATAATAGTCGATGCAGAGCATGGCGGTGTGTGGGTCCGTTTGTGTCCCGTTCGCGTCTGGGCTTGTCTGCGGCGTGGTTTGGGATGGAGCATATCCCGGACAACGAGGGCGAGACCGATGCCGCACTTCGAGTAGCAGACCACCGACATGCTCACGCAACGGCGAGACAAGCTCGCCAACAACCACTGGACCCGGATGGCCTTCGCCGGAATCATCGTGCGCCCCTGAGACACCTTATGGGACGCGCCGTCGGCCCACACGAACAGCGCGGAGTCGCTCCGGCCGGTCAGCTCCGGCGACTCGGCTAAGGCCGGGCAATCGTGTCCCTGCCTACGCAACGATCTCGCTATGAGCGGAGCGTAGTGCTCGTCCAACAGGAGCTTGGCCATGGCAGCACGGCTTGGCGCGCGCTCCACTGCTGTTCGGCGGCGGCGGCGCGTTCGTTGTGGGGCCCCGCGCCAGTCGGCACGCCGGTCCGAGCCTTGGTGCGGGCGCGGGAGAAGCGATGGCGGCAATCAATCGGGCGGTCGGTGAGGGTTCCCAGGGGCCGCCGGTATCCACAAATGGCTTCAATTGGCGGCGTGGTCGAGTTCCAGCCGCTTGTGGACACCGCTGCCCGATGCCGCGTGGTCGGCGACCCGCGTTCGCGCAGGTAAGCCCGTCGGCGGCCCTTCCCACCTGTGTCCACAAATGACTTCAACTCGCGGCCGGGTCGAGTTGCCGCTAGTTGTGGACACCGCTGCTCGATGCCGCG
Organism: Bifidobacteriaceae bacterium; assembly: GCA_031265345.1. The sequence goes on along the minus strand of JAISCU010000429.1, from coordinate 975 downwards.
TGGTCGGCGACCCGCGTTCGGGCAGGTCAGCCAAACCACGGCATCGGCGGCCCTCCCCGTCCGTGTCCACAAATGACTTCAACTCGCGGCCGGGGCGAGTTGCCGCGAGTTGTGGACACCGCTGCCCGTTGCCGCGTGGTCGGCGACCCGCGTCTCCGCAGGTCAGCCAAACCACGGCGGCGGCGGCCGTCCTGCGGGTGTCCACAAATGGCTTCAATTGGCGGGCGAGTCGAGTTGCCGCTAGTTGTGGACATCGCTGCCCGCTGACTCCTGACCGGCGGCCCGCGTCTGCGCAGGTCGGCCAAACCACGGCATCGGCGGCCCTCCCGGCGCTTGTCCACAAATGGCTTCAACTCGCGGCGGGACCGAGTTCCAGTCAGTTGTGGACAACCGGGAACGCCTATCAACCGGGATGATCGGGTCCAGCAGGCGGGCGAGTCTCCAGATGACCATTGGTCGAAAACCGCCCGGCTGCCCTGGCCAACCGCCCGCCAAGGCCTTCGGTGGCGACGGCCGCAGCGCGGACGGTGGCGGCGCATGGGCGGCACGCGGCATGGTGGCTCCGATCAGGCAGAATTGTTCCTGAGTCCGTCGTTCGAGCACCGCTGCCGGACCACATCCTCCAAAGCGGCGAGCACATCGGGGGAGTGCCGCACTTACCTGCTGCATCGGTATGATGCAGATGTGAGACGCACAACTGACTTGTTGCCCGCCACTGACCGGCGCGTGAAGCGGCTGGCGCTGACCAGCGACCGCTCGATCTCGGTCACCATCGCGGACTTGGTAGCGCGGGGCTTGGACACTCTGCCTTCCGACGATCCTGAGACCGACCCGCGCACAGGGCTGCCTGTGTTCAGTTTTGGAAAGACGCTCACGGTCCAGGAGATCGACAAGCTCATCCAGGAGGACTAGGTGGTTCCGCTCTTGGACGCGAACGTGCTCATCGCGCTGGTCTATCTGGAGCATCCCCATCAC
>JAISCU010000413.1 GCA_031265345.1 Bifidobacteriaceae bacterium | reverse complement strand
CCACGCAGGTCACCCCCAGTAATCAGACATCAACCAACCCGCCCTGGTGAGAAAACCTCAATGGTTGCCAGTGGCGTGTTTGTGGCCACTTGCTGTGGATGGCGGTTCCGCCCCTGGGTTGGAATTGATAGTTATCGTCTTGCCTGAACAAACGAGACTTGCTTGGGCTGGCGGGGTACCGGCGCCTCCTATAAGTACGCCCCCGGCCAGCACTGCGGAGATGCCAATTGCGGCAGCCCTTTTCTTCATTTTTCGTGAAGCTTTCGTTCTCTTGTGGTGATTGCACCTGGGGCCGCGCTTGTACTTCTTACGCTAAGTAGCAAACCTGCCAATGTCAAGGCGATTTGGAGCCTTGTGAGCAGTATCACACTCCAGGCTTCTGAACAGTACTCACTCGAACAGCAACCCGCAGTGTTATGTGACTTGAGCCACAATCCGTATTTCGATCAGTGCCCGCTTATGGATTGATAGGTCGTGGTTGCGGTCGAGGTTCTGGGTTTCATGACCGCCTTGGCTGTTCCGGCCCGGATCATCGTGTCGCCTGGGGACGGCTATTGCGCCCAAGCGTTGGAAGTACACATCACGCGTCGGTCATGCGGCGGCCTCCACAAGTGCAGGCAAAGCTGGGGCTTTCGGCGCGGCCGGGGTGTCGGCATCCAGCGGGGGAGGTGGCGCGAAGACGGCCAGCGGCAAACCTGCAGGTCGCCGCGGGGCCGGGCGCGTGGCATCGTGCGCAGCGGTGGTCAGTTCATCCAAACTGTGCCTGATCGCGGCGACAGCCCTTCTGATATCGGCCGGGTCGATCGCGCCGATGCAGGCGACCCGGAAGGTCTGGGCTTGGGTGAGTTCGCCGGGGGAGAGAATGAAGCCGCGCCGCTTGACCCCCTGGTAGAAGCGGTCGAAATCCCAGCCCGGCAGGTCGGGGACGTGGAATGTGTGGATGATCGGAGCCTAGTCAGGGGACAGTCCTTCCTCCTAAGGCGCCGGAGCCGCGCCTCCGCCTTCAGGGGCTGTCACGAGGCCTCGGCGTCAGGCGAGAGCCTGGCGGAGCCACATGGTGAGCGCCTCGAGCGCCATCACGACGGCCACGATCATGACGACGATCAGGGTGACCTGGCCGTAGTTCGAGCCCTGCCCGGCCACCAGCAGGTAGTAGCCGATCCCGCCGCCGCCCACGATGCCCAACAGGGTCGCGGCGCGGATGTTCGTGTCGAACACATAGAGCGCGTGGCCCACCACCGCTCGACGGCCGGGAGCCAGAACGCCCGCGACGTAGACCTGGAGCCGGCTCGCCCCGGTGGCCGTGAGCGCCCGCTGCGGGCCGCGAGGCAGTTCTTCGAACGAATCCGCGATCAGTTTCCCCAACAGCCCGATGTGGCAAAAGGCTAGGGCTAACGTCCCGGCTTGGGTGCCGAGGCCGGTGACCACGATCAACAGGATCGCAGCCACGAGTTCAGGGATGCCACGCACCACCACCAGGGCGGTCCGACTGGCCGTGCGTGCCCATGGGCGCGGGGCCACGTTCCGGGCCGCCAGGGAGCCGACCGCCAACGAGGCGGCGAACGTGACCAGGGCCGCGGCCCCCGCGACCGCGACGGTCTCCATCAGCGCGCCCATCAAGCGTCCCAGGCCATAGACGCCAGTGGTCGGTGGCCAGAACTTGGCCGCCACCTGCGGGACTTGCGGCCAGACGGTCCACAGGTCCGTGACGTTGACCTTGCACACCGCCAGGGCTCCCAGCAGCGTCAGCCCGGCCAGTCCCCAGGCTCCGGCGCGGCGCAGGCGGGCCCCGGACCAAGGGCGCACCAAGTAAGCGTCCAGGGGCCGCGCGGAGCGGTCGTCGGGTTCGGCGGCATCGGCCACCCTGATGGCCGATGCCGTTCGCTCGGCCGGCCGCGTCCGTCTGGTCCAGGCAGGGCCGGTCCAGACGCGGGGGGCCAAGGTGCGGCGGCTGCGGTTGCGGCTGGCGCGGCTGGTGCGGTTGGAGCGGTTCCAGACTCGGCCGGAGCGGCTGCGGCGGGTCCAGACACGGCCGATCAAGTCGCGGCGGGTCCGCGACGGACCGGTCCGCTCTTGGCCTAACATGCGTCGGCGCACGGCCGAGGACAGCGCTTCCATGCCCAGGCAAAGGCCGAAGATCACAACCGCGATGGCCAGCCCGCGCGAGTAGTTCAAGGCGCCGAAGGCGTTGCGCATCTCCATGCCCAAGCCGGGGACGCCCACATAGCCCAGGATGACCGATCCTCGTAGATTGATATCAGCCCGGTGCAGGGTGGTGGCCAACCACGATGGCATGACCTGCGGGATGATCCCGGCGGTGCGTTCCTGCAACTTCGAGCCGCCGGCCGCTCGGATGGCGAGGCGTGGTCCTTCATCTATCTGCTCGATCGCGTCGGCGAACAGGCGCGAGATCATGCCGACCGAATGCAGTCCGATCGCCAGGATGCCGGGCAGCGCCCCGAGGGAGAAGACCAACGCGAAGACCATCGCCAGCACCACGTCCGGCATGGCCCTGGCGAACACGCCGATGAATCGGCCGAGCGCCTGGGCGCGGCGGTTGGGCGCGGTGTTGCGAGCGGCCAAGAACGCCACCGGCACCGATAGCGCCGCCGCCAGGAGTGTGCCGAGCAGCACGATGCCCAAAGTCAGGGCGGTCTGGTGGATCAGATTTCCCGCGGCGGGGAATTCCAGCGCTCCCACGCGACCAAGGAAATTGGCGGCGTTCGCGTGGCTGGCGGCGATCGCCCCCAAGTCGATGTCCACGTAGCCGAGCGCCGCCAACCCGGCCAGGACCAATCCGAACAGGACCAGGCGCGGGGCGGCGCGATGCCGCCCTCCAGCCGCGCGCCCAGAAAGTCTCCTGGAGACTTTTTGGGCGGCGGGTCGCATTTGGGGCTCAGATAGTGGTCAGGGCCAGCGGGGCTGGGGCGGGCGGGGATGGTGGATTGGACGGGCGAGGCGGGTCGCGGTAGATGGTCATGGCCCGCTCGCGGGTCACCGTCCGGGCGGGTTCGTCCAGCACGATCCGTCCCGACCGCAGCGCGACGATCCGATCCGCCCAGCCCAGAGCCAACTCGACTTGATGAAGCGAACAGATCACGGTCAGGCCTTTGGCGCGGGCTATCTGCTGGATCAGCATCATCACGTCGGCGGTCGACTCCGGATCGAGCGAAGCCACCGGCTCGTCAGCCAGCAGCAGCCGAGGTCGCTGCATCAACGCTCGTGCTATCGCCACCCGTTGGCTCTGGCCGCCGGAGAGCGTGTCGGCCCGCTGGAACGCCCGGTCGGCCAGGCCGACCGCCTCCAAATGCTCCAGCGCCTCCAGTTTCGCGGCCCGTGGATAACTCCAGGTTCCGAGTCTGGGACCGCGCAGCCGCGCCAGCGCCCCCGTGAGCACGTTCTCCAGCACCGTCAGCATGCCGACCAACTCGAATTGCTGGAAGATCATGCCGATCCCGGCGCGCAGGCCGCGCAAGGCGGCGCCGTTCAACTCGCCGACCGGCTGGCCAAGCGCGCGGACCTCTCCGGCCGTCGGCCGTTCCAAGCCATTGATCTGGCGCAACAGCGTCGATTTGCCCGATCCGGAGAGCCCCAACAGCGCCACCACTTCGCCTTGGCGCACAGCCAGATCGACCTGGTCGAGCGCGGTCGTGGCCCCGAAGCGCTTGGACACCCCGGTTAGCTCGACTACCGAGCGCGCGGCGGCGAGCGGCCCCGCGCCGCCGGACGACCCGCTCAATCCGGCTGGTTGCCGCTCCGTGACGAGCGGCCCGACGCGGCCGGACGGCCCGGCGGCATCGGGCAACTCAGACCGATGATCCTTCACGGCGCCCCGGCCCGCTAGGCCTGGCATTGCTCGGCGCCGGTCTTGGCGCAGATGTCGCGGACCACCTGGTAGTAGGCGTCATCGACGGGCTTGGTGGCGTAGAAGACCGACCGGAAGCCGTCCTGGTTGGCCGATTCGACGCCCGAGGCGATGATCTCATCGATGGTGACCTCGTCCAGGATGTCGCGGAGCTGGTCTTGGAGGTCGGACGGCAGCCCAGTCGACATGACAATCGGCGCACCGGGGACCATAGTCCTATCGACGACGCGGACCTCGCTGGACTTGGCGACCTCCGAATCCTCCGCGAAACCGGCCTCGCACTCCTTGCCGGCGGCGGTCTTGGCGACGGAGATATCGTGCTTGCCGGCGAACACTGGCGTCACGTCGTTCACCGGATCGATGGAGGCCTCCAGCAGGTTGTAGCTGGGGAAGAGGTAGCCGGAGGTCGAGGACGGATCGACGAAGCAGACCTTCTTGCCCTTGAAATCGGCCAGGGATTGGATCGGCGAGTCCTTCGGCACAATCGCCTCGGAGTAGTAGCCCGGCTCTTGTCCCTGCTCAGTCACGATTGAGGAGATCGGATCGAGCTTGGCGCCCTGATTGGTCGCGGTCACGTAGGTGAAGCCGGAGAAGGAGGCCACGTCGATCTTCCCGGCCACCGCCGCCTCGATCAGGGCCGCGTAATCGGTCGATTCGTGGTACTGGACTTCTTTCCCGGTCTCCTGGGCTATGTAGGCCATCAGCGGGCCGTAGTTGGTCTCCGTGTCGACCGAGTCCGTGACCACCCCGAAGACCAGCGTGTCGGTGTCGACCGCGAACTTGCCCTCGACGCTCTGGCTGGTCACGCCGCCATTGGGACCTTGGTCCGCCTCGTTCGCGCAGGCAGCCGTCGCGAGGGCCGCCGCCACGGTCGCCAACAGGGCTGCCGCGAGCTTGGTCTGGCGGACTTTCGGCCGGGCCCGGGGGATTATGGCTTCCGATGTGAGAACGCTCATGAGGGTTTGCTTCCTTTCCGTGGGGCTGCGGACAGCCTGACCATGACTTCGGTGCCGAACGCGGCCACCGAGGGTAAGACGGCATCGGGCGATGCCGCTTCGAGAGTTTGCGCGTCATGCGCGCCTGTGAGCACGCCGGCCACGAATCCGGCGCCGGCGGCCCTTCCTGCGCGAACATCCCAGGCGGTGTCGCCCGCGGTGACGACGGCCTGCACATCCGAGGCCCCCAGGCGCATGAGCGCGGTGAGGATCAGATCGGGGTAGGGCCGTCCCCGTTTGAGATGGCCGGTGTCGGCTGGCGAGAGTGCCAAGTCGATCAGGCGGCCCCAGCCCAGCTCTTCGACCAGCGCATCGCGCGTGGCGGGGGAGAAGCCCGTGGTGAGCGCGACCTTCAGGCCCGCCTGGCGGAAAGCCTCCATGGTGTCGACCGCGCCTTCGATGGGACGGCACAGACCGGACGTGATGGAGTCCTCGTAGGCCCGCTCGAACTCCCGGTTGGCCGCCGCCGCGGCCAGCTCGTCGCCGTGGAACAGCTTCAAGAACACGGTCCATTTCGACGCGCCCATGGTGCGTTGGACGTACTCCATCATGTCGGGGAAATCCTCGTCGGCGGGATCGATCCCCTGGGTCGCGACGGCGCGTTTGAAGGCCTCGATGACCAATCCGTCGTCCTGGACCGTGGTCCCGGCCATGTCGAGGACCACCAACTCCGGCCTGACCGGTGGTCTGCGTGCGGCGGTCACGCGGCGGCCTCCACAAGTGCGGGCACACCCGATGTGGCGGCCGGGGCCGGGTCGGCGGCACTGCCCGGGCGCAGCTGCGCGGGCGCGGACACGGGCGCGGGCACGGGCGAATCCGGGTTTCGTCGCAGGGCCGGGTCGGCGGCATCGCCCGGGTGGGACTGCACGGACACCGATACGGGTGAATCCGAGGTTTGCTGTGGCGTCAAGCTGGCGGCGCCGGGCGCGGGAGGTCGCGCCCAGACGGGTGCGGGCGAACCTGCGGGTCGCTGCTGGGCGGGGCGTGCGGCATCGGGCAAAGCGGTGCCCAGTTCATCCAGACTGTGCTTGATCGCGGCGACGGCCCTTCTGATGTCGGCCGGGTCGATCGCGCCGATGCAGCCGACCCGGAAGGTATCGGCCTGGGTGAGCTTGCCGGGGTAGAGGATGAAGCCGCGCCGCTTGACCCCCTGGTAGAAGCGGTCGAAATCCCAGCCCGGCAGGTCGGGGACGTGGAAAGTGTGGATGATCGGAGCCTGGTGGCGCCGGTCGAGGTAGGACTTGAGACCCAATGCATGGGCTCCTCGCGCCAACTCGCGGTTGTTCGCCTGGTAGCGGGCCAGCCGACCGGGCCTCCCGCCCTGCTCGCGGTACAGTCTGAGGGCTTCAGCCAGCGAGGCAACCACCGTGGTCGGCGGCGTGAAGCGCCACTGACCAGTGCGTTCGAGGTATTCGTACTGGTCGGCGAGGTCCAGGCTGAGCGAGTCGGCCCGGCCTTTGGTCCCCTCCAACGCTTCGGCGGCGACGAACACGAAGCCCACGCCGGGCACAGATTCGAGGCACTTTCCGGAGGCGGCCACGATCGCGGAGATGGCGGGATGGTCGGCGGCGGTGTCGAGCGCGCCGAAGGTGCTCATGGCGTCCACGATGACCTCGCGCCCCGCGACGCCCGCGGCGGTGGCCAATTGCGGCAGCGGGTTCAGCATGCCCGTCGAAGTCTCGCAATGGACTATCCCGACATGGGTGTAATCCGCCGGGAGCCACGCCAGAGTGGCGGTCAGACGTTCCGGGTCGATGGGCTGGTCCCACGGGAACTGGATGGTCTCGACCTTGCGGCCGGCCCTTCGGGCGAGGGTGGCCAGGCGCTCGCAATAGGCGCCGTTGACTGGAACCACCAGGCCCGCTCTCGGGGCTACCAGCGTGCGGACGGCGGCTTCGACGGCGAAAGTGCCGGAGCCTTGCATCGGCACGCAGCAGTAGTCGCGGTTCAGAGCCCCGAGGGCTGACATCAAGCCCGCGCACACTTCGCGGGTCATGCGCCGGAAGTCGTCGTCCCAGGAGCCGTGGTCCAGGCCTCCCGCGTCGCGGGTCCTTCGATCGGTGGTCAACGGGCCGGGCGTAAGCAGGATCGGGGCCTGGGGCTGTTGACGTTCTGGACGTTCTGGGCGTTCCGGGGCTTGCGGGTTGTTCACATCGTTCTCCTCTATCGGTGGCCGCGCTCGCTGGGCCTGCTGCGTTTGCGGCGCTGGCCTCAGCCAGTTTGGCCCGCCCGTCTTACCGCACGGCGCTCATTGGCGAACGGGCAGGTGAACTTTCGGTTAAGAGCCGGATTCCTCGCCTTGCACGATGCCGCCAGGTCTACCACGAGCGCATCCGTGGGGCTGCCGACCCTCGTGTTCGGGACCTGACGTGATGCGGGGCCTGGCGCGGCGGCATCGTCCGCCTGAAAGTTCGAACAGGCGCGGGTGGAGAGCGCCTCGCCACTGAGCGGTCAGCCGGTCGGGTCCCGGCGTGGCTGGGAGGGTTCGAAGAGCTCTTTCGTGTGGTCGACGTCCGGCGCGTCCATGGACACCTGGCCGTCGGCACCGATGGAGGTGATCGAGCAGCTTGGCAAGCGGGACTGGAGGGCTTCCAGGTTGGTGGTTGTGTCCTCGGCCAAGTGCAATTGCAAGAACTCGAGCGAGTCGACCCGAGGAAAGGAGCCGGGGTCCTGGACCGCGCCGAAGACGAAGATCTCCCTCAGATTCCCCAACTCTGCCAGCCTCTCGAAATCGGTTGCCTCGTCCCATGAGTAGATCCGGAGCTCCTCCAGCATGGGGTTGCACTCGCCGATGCGTGCGAAATCGCCGCCAGCGCCCTCGATTCCCATCCGCTTCAGGTCCGGGAGTTGGCAATACGAGTTATCGTAGGGGCCGGATGCGCCTGAGACTTCGGACACGGTGGTCGGCTCCGATCCGCCGCGCCCGTCGGTCCACCCGACACTGACGGAGTCCTCGCCTGCGACGATCCTCCAGCCCGAGATGCGGCGCATCGAACGGTTCTTGGCGCGGTGCTCGTCGAGTATGAGGATCGTCGCCACCAGGTCGGGGGTCGAGATCGTGGCCTGACCGCTCGGCAGGGTCAAGCTGATCTCGGTCCCCTCTCCGAGCGCCTGGTTGCCCGCGGTGAAGTCCGATACCTGGACCTCGGCCACAGCCTCGATATCGGCCTTCACATGCTCGGCCAGGCGCGGATCGTCGCAGCCACCCACGCCAAGAGCGATCAGCGCCGCAGCGATTGCGCCCGCCGCTGGTCCAGGTCGAGTCGTGCGCACAGCCAGGTCACCTGCCTTCGGCCCGCTCAGCCGACCAGACGCGGTATTGATCGTTCAACGAGTTCCCGCGCATGGTTGGAATCGGACGGGTACATAGCGATTTGACCAGCGGCGTCGGTATACGTGATCGAGCAGCCCGGCAAACGGGATTGCAGGGCCTCTCGGTTGGCGGTGGTGTCCTCCTCGAGGCTCAGGGTCAGGTCCTTGAGCGACGCCAATTTCGGGACTTGTTCGATGTCGCCCACTGTGCCCCGTACGAACAGCGTCTCCAGTCGGCCTAGTCCGCCGAGGCCATCCAGACCGGTGGACTCTTCCCAGGCGAGAATGCCCAAGCTGGTCAGCTTTGGGTTGCAGTCGGCGATGCGCGAGAAGTCGCTGCCCGCGCCAGGGGACTCCAAGCCCTCGAGGTCCGGCAGTCCGCAGAAAGCGTCGGTGTATGCCATGGTGGCACCTTGCACGCGCACCAGTTTCGCGGACGCGCCCCACAAGAATGACCCGCCCGACCACATCGCCGTTATGTCGGACTCGCTGTTCGAGATGTACAGCACGGTTGACCGCCTGAGCGCCCGGTTATCGCGCCGGTACCCGTCGACTACCAGGAGCGTCGCCACCAGGTCGTTGGCCGAGATGCCGCTCCCCGCCGCGGGAGGTTCGAGGCGGATACTCGTGTCCTCGCCATAGCTCGAGTCGCCGATGCGGAAGTCCGACGCCTGCGCCTCGGACGCGGCTTGGACGTCCGCCTCCACGCGCTGAGCTAGGGCCGACTCGTTGTCGCAACCCGGCAGGTTGAACAGCGCGACCATCGTCAACGCCAGAACCAGGATTCCGCCCTTGGTCGCCCCGAACGCCACCCCGAGCCGCGCCACCATGCCGACCCCCCACGGAATTCGCCGCCTCACGGGAGCACTCCCGCCTCAGCCACCAACATCGCGGCCGCTGCCGCTGCCCAACCCGCGTCGTCCATCGCCCGCCCCGCGGGGGATCGGCGGCGAAAGGGATCGGGGCTCTTTTCGCGTGCACCAAGCGGACGTCGGCGTTCGCGCCCGTTCCTCGATGATC
>JAISCU010000031.1 GCA_031265345.1 Bifidobacteriaceae bacterium | reverse complement strand
TGGCGTCCCACCAGGCCGGTCTCGATCCGGGCCGATTGGCCCGTCTCCTGGTCCGAGACGGTCAACCGCAGGTGGCCGGAGGAGCTCAGCGCCCGTTTCGAGCCCCGAATCCGCGCCATGTCATCGAAACCGAAGGTGATCAGGTTCTCCGGCGCGCCGAACGCCATGCCCCTGACCAGCGGATCGTCCATGTTGAGCACTGCGGCGCCGTCCGGCATCAGACCGGCGATGATCTCGGCCTTGGTCCGGGCTATGACCTCGCGGGACCCGAACTCGCCGACGTGGGCCTTGCCCACCCCTAGGACCACGCCGACATCGGGCGGCGCGATCCGGGCCAGGGCCGCTATCTCGCCCTCGTGGTTGGCGCCCATCTCGACAATGACGAAGGCCGTCGCGCGGTTCGCCCGGATGACCGTCAAAGGCACGCCGAGTTGGTTGTTGAACGAGCCTTCGGCGGCCACCGTCGGTCCTTGGCCAGCGGCGATGCGGGCCAACAGGTCTTTGGTGGTGGTCTTGCCGACCGATCCGGTGAGCCCGATCACCCTCATGCCGGGAGCGGCCACGCGTGCCCGTCGCAGCGCCAATTCCGCCAGATGGCCGAGCGCGGCCACCGGATCGTCCACCAAGGCGGTGGGGCCGGGCACGGGCTCCCCCACCACCGCCACGGGCGAACCCTTGGCGACGGCATCGGACACGAAATCAAGCCCGTTGACATGCTGGCCCGGCAGGGCCACGAAGACCTTGCCCGGCCCGGCCAGGCGCGAGTCGATGACCACGTCCGTCAGCTCCGCGTCCCGAACGACATCGGGGCTGAGGTACGCGCCAATCGCTGTGGCCAGTCCGGCCGGGTTCCAGGGGATCACTCGTTGCCCTCCATCTTGAGTGCCAAAGCCGCTTCAGCGACAACCGCGTCAAGGTGGGGCCTGAGTTCCCCGCCGTAGTCAATTGTCCGTTCATGGCCCTTGCCCAAGATCACCACAGTATCCGTTGTCTCGGCCCCGGCGATGGCGCGCCGGATGGCGTCGGCGCGATTCGGGACCTCCGTCGCCCCATTCCCGGCACCGTCCAAGAGCTGAGCCCTGATCTGATCGGGCTGTTCGCTCCGGGGATTGTCGTCGGTAATTATCACCGAGTCGGCTCCGGCGGCGGCGGCGCGGCCCATCAAGGCCCGCTTGCCATGATCGCGGTCGCCGCCCGCGCCGAGCACGGCGATCAAGCGACCAGCCGTGTGCGGGCGCAGAGCCGCCAGGGCTTTGGCGATGGCGTCCGGCGCATGGGCGTAATCGACCACCACCAACGGGCCGCCCCCGGACGCCGCGACAACCTCCATCCGTCCGGGCACCGCCCCGACCGAGGCGATCCCGCGGGCCGCGCTCGCGCCGTCCGCGCCCATCGCCAACGCCACGACCAGCGCCAGCGCCGCGTTGGAGACGTTGTACGCGCCTGGCAACGCCACTTCGCCCTCAAGCTCGACCCCCCCGGGGCCGCTCAAGGCGAAGGCGGTGGGGCCGGGGCGTGCCGATCTGGGTCTCACCAGCCAGTCCGTCCGCCCGTGCTCCAGCCTGGGCTCCGGCCGGGCACCAGGAGCCGGCGCCAGCGACAGGGTCTCGACCGGCACGCCCGCCTCGCGGGCCAGCCGCGCGCCCCAATCGTCCTCCAGGTTGACTATCCCGCGCCGGGCGTGGGCAGACGTGAAAAGAGAAGCCTTGGCGTCGAAATAGGCCTCCATCGAGCCGTGAAAGTCCAGGTGGTCGCGGCTCAGGTTGGTGAAGGCGGCCACGTCGAAGCGGAAACCGTCCACCCGGTGCTGCGCCAACGCGTGCGAGGACACCTCCATCACGCAAGCCTCGATCCCGCGTTCCACCATGACGGCGAAGGTCGCTTGAAGATCCGGGGCCTCGAGGGTTGTCCGCGCCGACGGGATCTGCTCGCCGTCGATCCGAGCCGCGATGGTGCCCAGCAGCGCGACCTTCCCGAAATGCTCCCGCAAGGCGCCCTCCAGCAGGTGGGCGGCGCTGGTCTTGCCGTTGGTGCCGGTGATCCCCGCCAGGGCCAAGCGGCGGGCGGGATGGCCATAGAACCAGGCCGCCAGGCCCCCCAGGTGGGATCGCACATCCTCGGCCACGATCCGGGGCGTGCCGGGCGGAAGCAGCGCCTCCCCGGCCGCGTCGGTCAGGACGGCCCTGGCCCCGGCCGCCAGCGCCGCCGAGGCGTGGCGCGCGCCGTGGGTCTTCGCGCCGGGCAGGGCCACGAACAGGTCGCCGGGCCGGGCGGCGTTGGAAGCCAGCGCCAGGCCGCTCAACACGACCGGGGAACCAACTAGACGGGCCGAGGGGAGCTGGCGCGCGGCATCGTCCAAAGCGACTTGCGGTGAGCGGAGGGGACGGGCCACGGGCTCACCACTCTTGCGGCAGCTGCGTCGCCTGCGTGGTGGACGGCGGCACTCCCAACCGGTCCACGGCCAAGGCGGCGATCTGCTCGAAGACCGGCCCGGCCACCTCGGCGCCGTAATACCCCCCGGACGTCGGGGCGATGATGAACACACCGATGGCGATGCGGGGGGCCTCAGCCGGGAGCAGGCCGACGAAGGAGCCGACCTTGATCTGTTTGGGACCGTCCCACATCTCCGAGGTGCCGGTCTTGCCGGCCGTCCGGTAGCCCGCCACCTGGGCGCTCGTGCCGGTGCCCGAATCGACCACCGCCTCCATCATCTGGACCACTTGGGCGGCGGTCTCCGCCGAGACGACCTGCTCGGTGGCGGCCGGCGGAGCGGCCTCGAAGCCGGCGCCGTCGCAGTTCCAGCCCTTGACCAGGTGCGAATCCACATGCACCCCGCCGTTGCCGAGGGTGGCGAAGACGTCCGTGGCCTGGATGGCGTTGACGGAGACGCCCTGGCCGAACAGGACGTTGTTACGGGTGCGCCCGTCCCAATAGGCGCCGTACTCGTCCGGCGGATCGCCCGGCTTATGCACAACGCCCACGCCTTCCTGCTTGGCGGGCAGCTCGAGGCCGGTCGGCTCGCCGAAGCCGAAGCGCTTGAGGTATTCGTAGCGGGTGTCGTCGGGAACGTCCTGGGCGGCCAGCAACGTGCCCACGTTGGACGATTTGGCCAGCACCCCGGTCAGCGTGAGCTGCAAGGTCCCGTGGCCGGACGAGTCGTGGAAGGTCTGCCCGCCGAGAGTGGTCTGGTACGGCACCGAATACTGCGAGGCCGGGGTCGCGAAACCCTCCTCCAGCAACATCGCCATGGTCACGACCTTGCCGGTGGAGCCGGGCTCGAAGACGTTCTCGAACGCGCGGGAGTTGCTGTACCCCTCGGTCTTGCCGGAGGGCTTGGCCGGGTCGGGGGTGTCAGAATCCGCCAGGACCAGGAGCCCGCCGGTCTGGAGGTCCTTCACCACCACCATGCCGGCGCGGGCTTTGGACTTCTCCACCTGGGCCTGGATCAACCGCTGGGACTCGAACTGGAGGGTCGAGTCGGTCGTCAGGGTCACGTCGCAACCCGGTTCGGCCGGGTCGGAGACCACCTTGCCGCCGGGGATCGGCTGCTGCTTCCCGCCGACCTCGGTCTCGGTGCTGCCGGCCGTCCCGGCCAGCCGCTCCGAGAGGACCTCCTCCAGCCCGGTGTACTGCTTGACGCCCGCCTGGTCCGTGGTCTCGAACTGATAGCCCACCAAGTTGCCTGCCAGCGTGCCCGCCGGATAGGACCGGATGTAGTGCTTGGAGGCGTAGATCCCAGGGTCCACGCCTTTCTTCAGGTACTCCGCCACGACCTCGTAGACCTGGTCCCACTGGCGTTGCGGAGCGTGTTTGACCAGTTCCACCCATTTCTCGTCGGCCCGGAGCATTTGTTCGAGCTTGGCCTGGTCGATCCCCACCGCGGCCGTCAATTGGGCCGCCAGTTCGGCCGGTCCCGGTCCGATCAGCTGGCCCTGGTCGTCGGTGGCGCCCACCACTTCGGGGTTGGCCTGGATCTCGTAACGGGGCGCGTCGGTGGCCAGCACCGTGCCATCGGCGGTCACGATCTGGCCGCGCTCGGCCGGTTGGACGGTCCTGACCATCCGGTTGGCCTGGCCCTCCGCCGCTGCCTCGGGGCCGTTGATGATCTGAAGTTGCACCAGCCGGCCCGCGAACACCAACAACACCACGGTCATGGCCACTCGCACGAGGGTCTGGCGCCGGGCCGGATGCCCCAGCCCGGTCAGCCCACGCCAGAAGCGTCCGCCCAGGCCTGGCCGGTTCGGGTTTGGTCTGCTTGGGTTCGGCCGGTTCGGGCCTTGCCTCGCCGGGTCCGGCCTGGCCGCGTTCGCCCTGGTCCGCCCAGAACGTCCCGGTTGCCCGATGCCGTCTGGCCGCCCCCCGCCGCCCCCTCTGGTCCTGGAGTTCCCACCTCGGGCGTTCCCGGCCCTGGCGGCGCCGGGCTGTCTGGCAGATCCG
>JAISCU010000283.1 GCA_031265345.1 Bifidobacteriaceae bacterium | reverse complement strand
ATCCAGGCGCTGATCCTCTGCTGGATCGCGGTCGTGTCGCTGGTCGGGTCAGCCGCGCCGAGTTCAGCGCACAGAGCCTCAATCTCTGGATTCGTGCTGCCGAATGGACTCAGCACCTTTTGCGCGGAAGGCAACAGAACCTGCGTGCATTCCAGGAACGGCGGCATGACAGCCATTCCCTGGACACCGGCTGGGTAGGCCGAACTCACTATGGCTCCGACCCACGCCGGGCCTTCGGTCTCAATGGTGACGTTGAGCGTGATCCCGACTTCGGCGACCTGGGCTTTGATCGCTTCGGCCACAGTGTCGAAGCCAGCGAAGCCGGCCGTGATGACGTCGATCGTCACGCCGTCCGGATAGCCGGCCTCGGCCAACAGCGCACGCGCCTTAGCCTGGTCGTAGGCGTACGCGTTCGCGTCGGCCTGCGAATACGGCGGTGAGTCGGGCGCGAAGACCTGTACGGCCGGCAGCCCGCCCTCGCCGAGCAGCGCTGTGGCGACGGAGTCGCGGTCAATCGCGTAGTTGATGGCCTGGCGCACCTTGAGGTCGCCGACCGCCTCAGAGATTTGGCCGTCGCGGTCGAAGAAGAGCATGCCAAGGGTCAGAGTCGGCGCGCTGACAGTCGCCAGGCCGGCCTTCTCGGCCTGTGCGGCGACCGAGTAGTCGCCAACGAACACGTCGACCTGGCCGGTCGTGGCGGCGTTGAGCGCGGTCTGCTGATCGGAGATCACGCGGATGACGATTTCCTCGAAGTACTGCAGCGATGCCTCGTAGTAGTCCGACCTGGCCGTATAGGTGTAATGGTCGCCCGCCACGGACTGCGCGGGGTCATAGACGTAGGGGCCGGCGCCTTGGCTTGGCTTGTCGGTTGTCAGGGAGTCCGGGTCGGCCAGACCGGCCGGGCTGATGATGTTGCCGATCCCCCAGCCCTGGGAGAGCTGCGTCGGCAACATTGGATTCGGCGAAGGCACGGTGATCGTCACAGCGCCCGCGCCGCTACTGGTGATCTGCGCCCCCTCCAGGACGCTCGCGTTAGCGCCGCCCGCGTCGCGGGCGTATTCGAGCGAGGCCACCACCGCCGCCGCGTCGAGCGCGGTGCCGTCTGAGAAGGTCACGTCGTCCCTCAGCACCAGGTCAAGCTTCGTGTTGCCCTCAGACAATTCCCACGACTTCGCGAGCGATGGCGAAAGGGAGCCGTCGGCCTCCTCCCGGGTCAACGCATCGTAGGAGATGACCACGAAGTCCGCGTTCGCGTCGGTCAACGCCGGGTTCATGTTGTTAGGTGGGTTCTGTTCCGCGATGGTGAGGGTTGACCGGCCTTGCGAGGTCGGCTCGTCGCTCGAGCTGGCATCTGGATCGTCGGACGAGCAGGACGCCAGACCGAGGGCGAGACTGCCGACACCGAGTGCGGCGACCAGTCGAATCCGGCGTCCCCGGGGTGTGGCGTGAATAGTGCGAAGAGTCATAGCTGGGTTCCTATCCTTATTCCTTGCGTGGTGGCGTTGTGCTGTGTTCTTGGCGGCGGCCGGCTGTCCTCAGCGGCGAGTGACGGCCAGCCCATCTGGATCAGCCCGGCCTGCGTGCGACGAGCAAGCAGGTCGCGAGCGAGCGCCAGGGGACGTCGATCTGGGCGAGGCCCGCGGCCCGCAACGCGCCAAGATGCTCGTCGAGTGTCGCGATCGGCTCGTCGTGATGGGGCGGCGGCCCCTCCCAGGACACGTGAAGCTGCGCGTGGGCCGCCAGGACGCGCCGTTCGACCGCCCGGTTGGCGAAGCCGACATGCTCCAGGTGAACCAGCCAGCCGCCGGCCGCGAGCAACTCGGCCGCGGCGGAGTAGACCTCGGGCAGCCGAGCAGCCGGACGGTGGGATGAGATCCAGGACGTCGCCAGTATCTCCGTGCCCTTGGGGACGGTCCCGTCGCTGATATCTCGCCCAGGGCAGCCGATGCGATAAGTCACCCGGTCCCCGAAACGCGCCAAGCGACGCCGAGCGATTGGGAGCGATGAGTCGGCGGCGTCGGTCCACTGGCCAGATGCGCGGGGGAGGGCATCAAGGAAGGCTTCAAGCAGTTCGCCCTGGAAGGACCCGACGTCAACCACTGACGGAGCGTCGGGGCAGGTGCTGGCGACATATTCGGCCGCGACGCGGCGCGGCGCGGCGAGCCGATCGGCTAATGCCTCGTAGGCGACCAGCTGTTCCGTCGGGACGGGCATCACGCCCAGGTCGCGGAGTTGGCGGAGTCTGGTCACCGCTGCGCCGCCTTACCCCTGACGGCAGTGATCACCGGTTCGGAATTGCACCCTCTAGGCTGTGAGGCCATCGCCAGCTCCTTCGCTCATCGTTTGGGGGCTCCGTCCGCATGTCCGCAATCCCTCAAGGCCGTAGCGCCCCCGACGCCGTGAGGTCAATGATAGTGCGGTGTGAGCAGATGTCAAGGCTCTGTGAACCGACGTTCACGGACTTTGTCCTCACCCGCAGCCGTCGGCCGTCGCGCCAGCGCCACGCCCGCCCTGCCCGTGGCGGACCTCCACCGGCGCGTCCGCTCGGCCTCAGTGGTCGTTTCCCCAAGCCCGGCCCGGGGTCTGGCGATAGCCTCTACGCGGCCGGGGCCGCATCCGGACTCGGTCGCCCTCGGGCCGCTGGGCGCGGCCACTGCTCGTCGACCACGCGCAGGATCGCCGCCGCCGCTAGCTCGTCGGTGATCAGGGTGTCGAAATACTTGCTCCGCGCCGCGGCAATGATCGCGGTGGCCTTGCGCGCCCCGCCCGCGACTGCCACAACGCGCGGGATTCGTCGCAACGCGCCCAATCCGATCCCAACGACGCGGTCGTTGATGTCTATGTCGAGGCGCTGTCCAGTCGAGTCGAAGTGTTCTCCGCAGATGTGGCCAACTCCGCCGGACGCACTGATCGCTGCCAGCTCTTTAGGGCTGAGCAGCCCGTCGAACAACGGGCCGCGATCTTTGTTCAAGGTGCCGACTCCCACAATCACCACGTCGGCACGCATGGCCAGTTGCAGGGTCGCCGCGACGCTGCGGTCCCGCATGAACAGGTCGCGGGCCTGCGCGTCCGCCACTACCAGCGGCACATGCAAGTAGCGGCAGCGGGCGTCGTAGGCTTTCGCCAAAGCGCGGGCTATGACGGGCGTGTCGGTGGTCGCATCGTCTGTTGCAATGGCACCGATTACCTGGACAATCTCAAGGCGGACCGACTGGTTCGGCTCCAGGAAACGCGCCGTGGCCGCGAGGCTCCGGCCGCTTGATATGCCGACGGTCATGCCATCCTGCAGCAGCGCGTTGAGGTACCCGGCCGCGCCTCGGCCCAGGCGTTCAACCGCCTCTTGGGCGTCGCCCGAGGCCGCCATGACACGGCAGTCGACCAGTCCCAAGCGCCGGACCAATGCCCGTTCAAGCGATTCGTTGCGCTCCTGCGGCACGCGGATCTCAATGCGCACAATCCCCTGCTCGCGAGCCGCCGCCAGCATGCGTGAGATAGTTGGCCGCGAACGCCCCAGGCGCTGCGCAATCTGCGACTGCGACAGATTCTGCTCGTAGTACATGCGGGCGGCCTGGGCCAGGACGTCCACCTGCTCGACCGACGCCGCCTTATTCATCCCAATACCTCATCATGTGTTCGCTTCGCCTGGACAGCGGATCGGCTGATCCGCCGCTAGCGACATTGACACAATGTTGCCCTGGCCGCTACTCTATTTACAAGTGTTCAGTCTAACTGAGCATGGGTTCACCACCTAATCGTTGGGACCCCTGCTCCCACAGAGAGCGTGAAGAGTGATGCTAACCAGCCCCGGCGCGCTGGAGTCGACCAGGACCAGAACCCGTTCCGGGCGGAAACTCCAGTTGGCGCTGGACCTGACGACGCTTGAGGACGCCCTGCATGCGCTGCAGCGAACCAGCGATTCCGTGGACATAGTCGAGGTGGGCACGGTCCTCTGCTTGAGCGAAGGCCTGAGCGCTGTCCGCGCCATCCGCGCCGCCCACCCGGAGCTGGTCCTCTTGGCCGACATCCGAATTGCGGAAGCCGGCGCCATCCTCTCGCGACTGGCATTTGAGGCCGGCGCCGACTGGGTGACGGTTGTGAGCGGAGCTTCGCCCTCGACTTTCGCCGCCGTCGCGGCCCAAGCCGCTGATCGCGGCGCGGATGTCCAGGTCGAACTGTCCGACGGCTGGACCTGGCCGCTGGTCGAGCGCTGCCGAGCACTCGGCATCGCGCATTTCATACTCCATCGCAGTCGCGATGCCGAGGCGAACGGAATCCTGGCCTGGTCCGAACGGGATCTAGAGGCGATCGACCAAATCCACGCCCTGGGCGGTCGCGTCAGCGTTACTGGGGGCCTCAGCGCCGACCAACTGGCCGCTTTCGCGCCGCGACCGGTGGAGATTTTCATCGCCGGTCGCGCGATCGTGGACGCCCCCGACCCAAGCCAGGCCGCGGCGCGATTCCGCCACGCGGTGAGTGCTCTGGGTGAACCGCCCGACCAGGGGCGCCCGCTGGTGGCCCAGTGAGCGGCGCCGCCCTGGCCGAACGAGCGGTCGGGATTTACGAAAAGGCGCTCCCGCCGCTGGGCTGGCCGGAACTGTTGTCCACCGCCCAGACGGCCGGTTTCGATTTCGTCGAACTGTCGATTGATGAATCCAAGCAGCGGCTCGCCCGCTTGCTCAGTCCAGGCGCCACCGCCGCGGCGCTGCGCCAAGCGATCAGCGCCACCGGGATGCCGATCTATTCGATTTGCCTTTCAGCGCACAGGCGTTATGGCCTCGGTTCGGCCGACCCGGCCATCCGCGCAGAGGGCGCCCGCATCCTTGAGCAAACCATCATTTTGGCGGCGGCTGTCGGCGTGCGGGTGATCCAAATTGCCGGGTACTTCGCCTATTACGAGCAACTCGGCGGTCAGGCGCGCCGCCGCTACACGGACGGCCTGCGCCGGGGGCTCCGGCTCGCGGCCGAGCACGGCGTCATGCTGGGCGTCGAGAACATTGACACCGCCGACGTAGCGACGGCCGATGACGCCGTCGCGCTGGTCCGCGAGCTGGCCAGCCCATGGTTTCGGGTCTACCCCGATGTCGGCAATTTCGCCGTGCACCGGCTGGACGTGGTTGACAACCTCACGCGCGTTGCGCCGCTGGCCGTTGGCCTGCACCTGAAAGACGCTCGCGCTGGCGAGCCGCGCCGCGTTCCCTTTGGGCGCGGCGAGGTCCCGTTCGATGCCGTCTTCGCCCGCCTCACACGCCTGCCCTACGATGGTCCGTTCACCGTCGAGATGTGGAACGACGACCCAACGACGGCGGTGACGAACGCGACCGCAGCATTAGATTGGCTCCGCACTCGCATGCGTCACGCTGGTGACGAAGACGCCGGCTGAGAGAAGAATCGCTTCATGGCAATCACTAACGCGCCTGCGGTCGTATCGATCGGCGAGGGGCAACTGCGCCTCACGTCCCCGCGGGGCGTCCCGCTCGCCCAGACACACGAAGTACGCCTTGAAGTGGCCGGGACCGAAGGCAACGTTCTGGGCTTGTTGTCACGCCTGGGGGTGGCGACGGGGCTTGTAACAGCCCTGCCCCGCACCGCGCTGGGACGCCGGGTGGCGGAGGAATGGCGCCAGGCCGGAATCGACTTGTCGCGCTGCGTCTGGCGCGACGAGGGGCGGGTGGCCCTCTACTTCGTTGACCGTGGCTCCCCGCCAGTACCAAGCCGAGTCCTTTACGACCGCGCGGACTCTTGTTTCAGTCGACTGTCGACGGGGGACGTCGATTGGGACTACATCGAGGCGGCCGAACTGGTGCACCTGACCGGCATCACGGCATCGCTCACTAAAGGGGTCTACGAGGTCTTGCTCAAAGCGGCCGAGGGCGCGCGTCGACCCGGCCGCCGACTGAGCGTCGACGTCAACTACCGCGCCCTGCTGGGGGACGCCGACACCGCCCGCGAGCGCCTCGAACCGCTCATGACCGGTGCCGATGTCGTCTTCTGCTCCAGGCGCGACGCGGCCACGGTGTTCGGCGTGACCGGGCCAACGCCGAGGGTCGCAACGGCGCTCGCCGCGCGCTTCCAGGTCCGGACCGTGGTCGTGTCGGACGGAGCTGATCCCGTCGCTGTGTGCCACGAAGCGACCCACCTGGCCGCGGCTCCACTGCCCACGACCATCATCGACCGGGTCGGCGCCGGGGACGCGCTGGTCGGCGCGTTCCTCTACGGCATTTTGCGCGACGACCCCGCCCTCGGTTTGCGCCTTGGCATCGCTGCCGCCGCCCTGGCGTTGACCCGCCACGGCGACCAACTCTTGACCGACCTGGCCGAATTGAACTGGCTCGCCGCGACTGCGGGCGCGGCGGGGGAAATCGTCCGCTAAACCAAGCCATCTGAACCAGGAGGACAAAATGAACCGCCGCTCGACCGCGACCATGGCTGCCCTTCTCCTGGACCGGCCGGGTGCGCCGAGCGGCTTGCGCAGCGGTCAGGCACCGGTTCCCGCGCCGGGGCCCGGCCAGGTGCTTGTGCGTGTCGAAGCGGGTGGTCTAAACCCCGTCGACTACAAGATAGCCGCTGGGGGTATGCCGGAATGGAGCTGGCCGCACATCCTCGGAGCGGACGTGGTCGGGCGAGTCGAGTCCGTTGGCGAGGGTGTTGGCCGACCCGTGCCAGGGGATCGGATCGCCTACCACGGAGACCTGCGCACGCCGGGAGGCTTCGCTGACTTCGCCATCACAACCGCCGACACGGTCGCCCTTGTGCCGTCCGGGGTCGATGCCGTGACCGCGGCCGCGTTGCCCTGCGCCGCGATGACCGCCCACCAAGCTGTGAGCCGGCGTCTGCATGTGCGCGCGGGACAGACCGTGCTCGTCACCGCCGGCGCCGGGGGTGTGGGCGGCTTTGCGGTCCAACTCGCGGCGCGCGTGGGAGCGAGGGTCATCGCGACGGCGTCGGCCGCCAACGCCGACCACGTCCGCCACTTGGGCGCGGAAACCGTCTTGGACTACCGGTCACAAGATATCCCCGAGAGAGTGCGCCGACTGACTGATGGCCGGGGCGTCGACGCGGTGGTGGATGCGGTCAGCCCGGTTTCAGCGACGTCGCTCTTGCCTGTGCTCGCTTTCGGTGGCGGCATTGCGGCCGTCGCCGGCCGGCCGGACCTGCGCACCGTCCCATCGTTCACGACGGCCCCATCGGTGCACGAGATCGCGCTCGGCGCGGCGCACAGCCACGGGGACGCCGCCGCGCGCGCCGACCTTGCGACCATGCTTGGCGAGCTGCTGGAG
>JAISCU010000241.1 GCA_031265345.1 Bifidobacteriaceae bacterium | reverse complement strand
GCTATGAAAACCGGTTCGGACGCGGCGGCTACTCTCTGGTCGGAATGATCGACCAGGCCACCGGCTTCATTGACGCCGGCAGATCGGAGGCCGATGTCAGATTGTCCATCGGTCAGGTGACCGGGCCAGGCGACCTGACCATGTTCCGGTTCAGGTCTGGCACGTCAGCACCGGTCTTCACCTTTGCCGACGGCACAGTCACCGAAGACCCCGAAGCCGAGAACGCAACCGTGTTCTTGGCCGGACACCAAGAAAGATGGGTCTATTCGCAGGCGACCGACAGCGGCGTCTACTGCGTCCCGATCACCTGGAGCGCCACCACGGCAACTGGCGAACCGGTCCAGGCCACGACCAACTTGACCTACGTCTTTGGCAACAACATCCCCGGCGAGGAAGGCTACATCGACCGCAGCACGGTCACGCCCTGCGCCCAAGGCGGTTCCGCGACTGACCCCGGCGATCCAGGTGGCAATGGGCAGCAGCCCACCGATCCGGACCCGATCCCAGACCCCCATGTGCCGAATGGGACGGTGAACCGGGCCGGGGCGGTGGTGTTGAACGATGGTCACGTGGATGTCGCCTCACTGTTGGAGGACGGGTCCTTGGTGACGCGGGTGAAGGACACGACGGCATCGGGCGACCCGGTGTGGCGGGAGATCGACCAGACGGTCCTGCAGTTGTTGCCCGAGTCAGCGACTGCGGTGCCGTCAGGCGGCCAGTGGGCGTTCTTGGGGGATGCCGGGTCAAAGGTCTACCAGGTGTCGCAGACCCAGCAGGCGGGGTTGCTATGGCCGGGCTGGTCCACGGAGTCGATCCCCGTCGCCTCGACCCAGGCCGGTGTCGGCTGGGCGTTGACGGGCGTTGACGGGCCGGGCGAGTTCGCGCTCTACCAGACCGGCGTGTTCGGTGAGCCGACAGTCTTCTTCAACACCCGTGACGGGATCACGGGCGCGGACGCGTTCGAGATCCCGAAGAACACGCACGCGCACGGGTCGTGGGCGTTCTCCGAGCCGGGCGTGTACTGCTTGGGGTTCACCCGTTCGGCGGCGCTGGCGAACGGGACAGCCGTGTCGGATGACTTCACGTTGGCGGTGGCGGTGGGCGAGGCGGACGTGATGGGGGTCGACCCGGCCAACTGCTCCGGGGCCGGAGTCCCGACTGTTCCGGCGGCGTCCGCCGCGCCGACGGCGGTGGTGGACGGGTCCTCGGTGACGGTGTCTTGGGTGGCGCCGGACGACGGTGGTTCGCCGATCACCGGGTACGTGGTGACGTTGACCCCGGATTCGGGCACCGCGCTGGTCGATGCCGCGCCCGCAGACGCGACGTCGGTCGTGTTCGCCGGGGTGGAGCCCGGAACCTACCGAGCGACCGTGGCGGCCGCGAACGCGGTTGGCGCCTCGGAGGCGTCGCCGACCTCCGCCGCGGTCACGGTCATTGCGGACCCGGAGCCGACTGTTCCGGCCGCGCCCGCCGCGCCGGTCGTGGTGGTTGACGGGTCTTCGGTGACGGTGTCTTGGGCGGCGCCGGATGACGGCGGTTCGCCGATCACCGGGTACACGGTGACGTTGGCCCCGGCCTCGGGCGCCCCGCTGGTGCGGGACGTGGGCGGGGATGCCACCTCGGTGGTGTTCGCCAGTGTTGAGCCGGGTGCCTACCGTGCCAGGGTGATCGCGGTCAACGCCGTCGGAGCCTCGGCTGCCTCCGACGAGTCGTCGCC
The DNA here is from genome assembly GCA_031265345.1 of Bifidobacteriaceae bacterium. The sequence continues at coordinate 21,556 of JAISCU010000241.1, read as the reverse complement.
CGTAACAGTCGCCAATCCGAGTTCAGACCCCGATCCGACCGCGGACCCGGACCCGAGCACCGACCCCGATCCGGCCACGGACCCGGATCCGGCCAAGGACCCCGGCCCGAGCACGGATCCAGATCCGACCACGGATCCCGACCCGAGTACGGATCCCGACCCGGCCACGGACCCGGACTCGAGCACGGACCCGGACCCGAGCACGGACCCGGACCCGGACCCGGCCACTGACCCGGACCCGACCACGGACCCCGATCCGCAGGTGAACCCGGTCCCTGATGGCGAGTTGACGGATGCGGCCCGTGGCGGGGTGGACGTGCCGGACACGGCGGTGGCCGGAACCCAGGTCGCGGTCACGGTGCCCGGTAACGCCAGCCAGCAGGTGCGCGTGTGGCTGCATTCGGCGCCCGTCCTGCTAGGCACGGTCACGTTGGATGCGGATGGCCGCGCGGTGGTGACCATCCCGGCTGGCACGCCGCTGGGCGATCACCGGGTCGTGGTGCAGGCGCTGGACGGTTCCCTGATCGGGTGGGACGGCATCGTGATCCGCGACGCCCCCTCCGCGCCGACCGACCCCGGAGACGGTGCCGACGCCGGTGACAGCGGCGACACAGACCAGGACGGCTCTGGTGACAGCCCCAGCGACAGCACGGGCCGTGGCGACGGCGGAACTGATAGCACGGGAAGCGGCACGAGCCGCGTGCCGGGCAACACTGATGGCGACGGCCAAAGCGGCAGCGGAACAGACAGCGACCTGCCTGTCACGGGCGGCAACCCACTTATCGGCCTGGTGGGCTTCGTGATGCTGATCGCCATTGGTCTGACGGTGCTGCTCTCTACTCGGCGTGCGCGTCGGAGCGCTGGCGCGTGGCCCCGCGCCTAGCCGAAGCCTGCGTCCCCGCGCTGCTCAATACGACCGTCAGATCAAGAATCCCGGCACCCTGATGAGGCACTTCTCTACACCGTTGGTCTTCGTGGCCACTCTCGTCGCCGTCGTGGCGGTTGGTGGAGCCGGTCCGGTCTCGGCCGCAATGGCCGAGACCGGGTCAGGCGGTGTCAGCCCAAGCGATGGTGTGGGAGGTTTTGGTCTTGACGTGCGGGTGCCCAATCACAGTTTGACCGGTTCGGGTGCGCTGATCGTCAACACGGGTCATGTCGATGTGGCGAGTCAAGTAGAGGAGGGCAGGCTGGCCACCAGGATCAAGGACACGAGCGAATCAGGTCCGTCCGTCTACCACGGCACTGACCAGGTTGTACTGCAACTGCTGCCCGAATCGGCCACCGAAGTGCCCGCGTCCGATCAGTTCGCCTTCCTCGGTGACCCCGGCGCTCCGGTCTGGCAGGTCACCCAGAACCAGCAGGACGGGTTGATCTGGCCGGGCTGGTCCACCGAGGAGGTTCCGGCTGGGGCGACTGTCGGCGGGGTCGGGTGGGCGCTAACTGCCAAGGACGGTCCCGGTGAGTTCGCCCTGTACCGGTCGGGGAGCTTCGGCGAGCCGCAGGTCCTGTTCAACACTCGCGACGGGATCGATGCCGCCGACGCGTTCACCATCCCGAAGAACACCCATGCCCACGGGGCCTGGGCGTTCGGCGCCGAAGGCGTCTACTGCCTGGGCTTCACCCGCACGGCCACCATGGCAGACGGGAGCGAGTCGGCGGACTCGTTCAATCTCGCGTTCGCCGTCGGCGACACCGACGTCCGAGCCGTCGATCCGGGCCGCTGTGTGACTTCGGGGAACCAACCCGACAACCCGAGCACCGACGACCCGCCCACTGACGAAGACTCCGACGGCGGGGAGGATGCCGCCGACCCGACCGGCGGCGATGGGGGCGAAGACAGGGATGGTCAAGGCAACGCTGACGCTCCCGACTGCGAGGGTGACGGCGGCAGCGACCCGCACGCGAGCCGCAACGATGTGACCGGTGATGAAGGCGACGCGGATCGGCCCGGCGCCGACGGGGACAGCCCTGGTCAACCCGGCGACGAAGTCCCAGGTCGCGACGGGCAGGGCAACACCGACCCGCCCGGCGGCGAAGGTGATGGCTGCATGCCTGGCGACAGCGGTGGCGGCGGTGAAGAGTCCGACCACGGGGGAGGCGCCGCCCCGCCTGCGGGCCACGACGACGTGCCCGGAGATCAAGGCGACGCAGATCAGCCTAGCGACGGCGGTGACAGCCCTGGTCAACCCGACGACGACCCAGGTCGTGACGAGCAGGGCAACGCTGACCCGTCCGGTAACGAAGGCGGCGGCCAGCCCGGCGATGGCACGGGTCAGCCAAATGAGGCTGGCGACGGAGGCCAGCCCAGCGGTCCAGACCAAGGCTCCGATGATCAAGACCCTGACGACCCAAGCGCCGCCGACCCGCCCGGGACGCCGCCAGCGATCTGGGACGTTCCGAATGGCACCGTCAACGCCAAAGGCGCGACCGTGCTGAACGATGGCCATGTGGACATCGCCTCGGTCCTCGAAGGCGCAAGCCTCGGCACCCGGATCAAAGACACCACAAGGTCAGGGGAACCGGTTTGGCGCGACCCGGCCACGACCATCCTGCAACTGCTGCCCGGCACGCAGGCCACCGTTCCGGAGAGCCCTGCCTTTCGGTTCCTCGGCGCTGCGGGCGCGACCGTCTATCAAGTGGCGCAGACCCAACAGCCGGGATTGCTGTGGCCCGGCTGGTCAACCGAAGCCATCCCCATCGCGGCCACCACTGGCGGCGTGGCCTGGGCGCTGACGGGCGTCACCGGGCCGGGCGAGTTCGCGCTCTATCAAACGGCCGACTTCGGCACGCCCACCGTCTTGTTCAACACGCGGGACGGGATCACCGCCGCCGACCGGTTCACCATCCCGAAGAACACGCACGCTCATGGGTCGTGGGCCTTCAGCGAACCAGGCGCCTACTGCCTGGCCTTCGCGCGCGCGGTGGTGCTGGGAGATGGGACGGCGGCATCGGACAATTTCAACCTGGCGGTCGCGGTGGGCTGGACCGACGTGATGGACTTGGCCCCTGCCGCTTGCCCCAAAGACGCCGCCGAGGTGCCGGCCCAGGACGGGCCGGACGCGGAAGACGCAGCAGGGGCCAACGCCGGAGACCCCCACGACAGCGCGAACACCACCACCACCGGCGCAGGCAAGGCCACGACGAACGCGGCCCAAACGGCACAAAGCACCTCCGCAGCCAAATGCGCACCCGCCAAGGCGGTCCTGTCCTCGGGCCATGTGGACTACGCGTCGCGCCTGGTCGGCGGCAGGCTCCAGTCGCTGATCGGGGACGAGACCGCTGGCGCGAAGGTCTACCGCGAACCAGGCTCGGTGGTGCTGTGGCTGAAATCCTCCAGCGGGGTCACCATCCCGCCTGGCTATGGGCAAGTCGGGGCGGTCGGCTCAAAGGTCTGGCAGATCCCGCAGACGCAGAATCCGGACCTGGTCTGGCTCGGTTGGAACACTGAGGGCCTGAACGCCGGAAACGCGCGCGGGGCTGTGACCTGGGAGATCACGTCGGTGAGCGGACCGGGAGCGGTGCGGGTCTACCTCTCGAACGCGTTCGGCGGCATCCAGGAAGTGGTGTTCGCGGGCACGGGCAGTTACGATGTCCCGCTCGGCGTGCACGCCCATGCCAACTGGGCTTTCTCCGCACAGGGCGTCTACCGGATCACATCGACGCAGACGGTGACGTTGGCGGACGGGAGCCGCTCGGCTGACACTGAGACCCTGACCATCGCCGTGGGCAACACCGACCTGGCGGCCTTGACCGCCCCCGTCTGCGGAGCCGCCGCCACCCAGGCCGCGCGTCGTGGCGGGGTGGTGGTGCCAGATGCCGTGATCGATGCCGCGTGGCTCTCCGCCCGGCAGGCCGCCGCGCCGGACACGGGCGTGGCCGCGCTCTCCCCGGAAGGCAGCGGGGTGGACGCTTCCATTAGCAATGAGGGGCGGCCGTCTGACCAGGCCCGAGGGGAGGCGGGTTCGGTGACCGCTCCGGTTGCGAGCGCCAGCTCAGTCCCGAGCCTGTTGACCATCCTGGGCGGGCTCGCCCTGCTCGGCGCGGCGGGAATTGCGATGGTGCTGCGGCGACGCGTCCGGCAAGATTGGCCGCAGTGAAGCCCAAGGTCGAGCCGGGCACCAGACGCAGCGCGCGGCCGAGAGTCAAACGGAGAACCAAGCTGGGTGCGGCGTCGGGAACCGAACCAGGGAGCAGGCCAGGGACCGAGGCGAGGGCCAAGTCGAGGGCCAGGCCCACGATTGAGCCGAGACCCAGACTCGCAGCCGCGACCGCCATCACGTTGGCGGCCCTCGCGGCACTTGGCACGGCCAGTTGCGCCGTCAAGCCGGCCCTGGCCGCCGACTCAACGCGCTTGCAAGTGGTGACGACCACCGGCTTGCTGCGCGACCTGGTCGCGAACGTGGGCGGCGAGCGAGTGGAAGTGGTCGCCATGGTCCCGGACGGCGCGGACCCGCACACCTACGAGCCGACCTTGCGCGACGCCCGCAACGTTGTCTACGCCGACGTCGCCTTCTCGAATTACCTGCTGCTGGAGGAGCACTCGATCATCAAGACCCTCGACGCCAATCTGCGCGCGGGCGCGGTCAGCGTGTCGCTGGCCGAGGAAGCGGTCAAGTACGCCGCCGAGGTCATCCCCCTAGTCGAGAACGTCAACCTCGACACGGTCTGGCTCGGCTTGCGCGCCCACGGCGACGGCCAGGAACTCTACGGGGCCACCCGCTCCTCCCAGGTTCTGATCAAGGCCACGGAGGTGACCGGCCCAGGTGCCGTTCAGGCGTATCTGACTGGCACGTTCGGCCAGACCGAAGTGCATTTCGACTCCTCGGACGGCTTCGACGCGGCCACGGGTTACAAGACCGACACGGCCACGCTGCCGGTGGACGCCCACACGCACTTGTCGTGGGCTTTCAGCCAGCCCGGCGTCTACCGCCTGACTTTGGCTGCCTACGTCCAGTTGGACGATGCCGCTCGGCCAAGTCCGGTAGACCAGGCCACGTTCACGTTCGCGGTGGGTGTCGATCCGGCTGAGGTGGGCGCCGGACCAGTGGTGGCGGACCGGGGGCACGCCGACCTGACCGCCAACCTCGACACCGGCGTGCTCGAGGTCCTCTACGATCCAGCCGGCGGCGGGGAGCACAGCCAGCAGGTCTACCGGCCGGATGAAATCATCATCGAAGTGCCGCCCAAAGCCCTGGCCGAAGTCCCGGCTGGATCCCAGTTCGCGTTCCTCGGCCACGCCGGAACGCCTGTCTACCAATTGCCGCAGGCCGTGCTGGGCAAGCACATCCACGGCGAGATCGACCCGCACCTGTGGCAGGACGTGCGGAACGCCATGGCCTACGTCAAGCTGATCCGCGACACGCTGACCGCCGCCGATCCGCCGGGCGCAGCCGATTACAGGGCTGGCGCGGCCCGCTACCTGGCTGAACTAGAAGCGACCGACAACTATGTCCGCGCCGCCATCGCCGCCATCCCATCAGGCGACCGCCACCTGGTCACCACCCATGACGCCTTCGGCTACCTGGCGAACGCGTACGGCATCAAGATCGCCGGGTTCGTGACGCCGAACCCGGCCACCGAACCATCCCTTGCGGACAGGCGCAAACTGACCCAGACCATCCGCGGCCTGGATGTGGGCGCGGTCTTCCTGGAGCCGAATCTGGCCGCTCGCTCCACCACCCTGACCGAGGTGGCCAGCGAGCAGGGCATCCGAGTCTGCCCCATCTACGGCGACAGCTTCAGCGGCCATGTCCGCACCTACGTCCAGATGATGCGCTTCAACGCCGATTCGCTGCGCGAATGCCTGGGCTCATGATGGCCGACAGACGGGACGCCACAAAAGCGGTCGGGCGCGGGCGGATGGGTGAGGGGCATCGTCCACACGGCACCAGAACGGGGGCCTGTCCCCTGTTCTGGTATGGCGGTTCGCGCGGTACCGGAACGGGCGCCCGTCCCTACGCCGTTGAGTTTGGGCGGGGGCGGCAGAATGTGGGGCTGGATGCGGCGGGAAAAGACAGGATCCATGGTTGTCGCGCGCGAGTGTCAGGGATCCTGCGTTTCTCCGGAGCTGGTTTTCATCGAGAGTCAGGGATCCTGCGTTTTCGTCTCCGGACCCCTGCCCGGCCGGGAGCGGAGCCGCAGGTCCGCGGGCCGCGCCCCAAAGGGCACGAAACTGAAAACGCAGGATCCATGGAAGTCGCGGAAACGGCGCGCGTGGAAAACGCAGGATCCATGGTTGTCGGCGCCGAGAGCCAGGGATCCTGCGTTTTCGACCGCCCGCCTGCGGGCCGGCGGCACGCGCCGACCGGGCCAGGGAGCCACAGCCGCAAACCAAACGATATTGGGACAAGAGCGATCCGGTGGGCACTGGCGACTGGCGTCCTGGTGGCCCCGGCGCTGTTGAGCGCCGCTCCGGCGAGCGGCGTTCCGGCGGCGGTTCCGACGGTCGGGAGCCCAGCGGCGGCCCTGCAGGCGGACGCCGAGGACCCGAATCTCGACCAGACCGTGGACGCCGGTCAGGAGCTGGTCCACGATCGCCGCACCCTCGCATCCGGGCATGTCGACATGGGGCCGAAGCTCATCGACGGCCAATGGACGTTCCTGATCCATGACGACGCCGCCAAGGCGGACGCGTCTGCCACGAGCGTCTGGCGCTCGCCCGATGAGACGGTTCTGCATGTGACCGACCAGGCCATCATGACCGTGCCGGACGATCCGGCCTACGACTTCCTCGGCGCGGCGGCGGGCGAATCGGTCTGGGTGGTGCCGCAGACGCAGAATCCGGACGTGGTCTGGCTGGGTTGGAACACCCAGGACCCTTCGGTGCTGGCGATGATCGACCGAGGCATGACGTTGTCGCTGACCGGGACCGAGGGGCCCGGCGTGGTGACCGTCTACCTCCAATCGGGCTCGTTCGGAGAACCGGAACTGGCGTTCGACTCACGCGTGGACGGGCCGCAGCCGGTTTGGGTGGACGTCAACACCCACACCCACGCCAACTGGGTCTTCACCGCGCCCGGCGTCTACCTGATGCGGCTGACCGCCCAGGCCGGGTTGATCGACGGTTCCGAGGTCACCGACACCCAGGTCGTCCGGTTCGCCGTCGGCAGCGCCACTCCTCCAGCCCAGGCGCACGATGCCGTCTGGCCAGCTTCCGCTGACGGTGAAGGCCCGGCTTCGGCCGGGTCGGAGGCTGGCGACGGCGAGGCTGTGGCTGGGACTGCGGGAGGTTCGGCCGGGGTGATGGACCAAGGTGCGGCAGGAGGCGCGGACGGGCAGGGGAGCGCGGGCCGGGCGGGCGGCATCGTCCCCCCGGATGCCGAAGCGGATGGGGCTGGCGGGGCGCTGGAACCGGTGCTGATCGGAGTGATCGCAGCCCTCGCGGCCGTGCTGGCAGGCGTGGCGACGGTGGTAGCACGCGGAAACCGGGCCAAGCGACGGGCGCTGGCGGGAACTGAACTAGTGGGCAAACTCGCTGGTCGGCGCGGCGGCGACGGCAGGGGCCGAGAAGGCCGTGGAGGCGGAAGCGACGACCACAGTGACCGCCAAGGTGTCGGTAAGGGCGGTGGCCAAGGCGCCGACCACGGCGGTCGCCCAGGTGACAGCAAAAGGGGCGACCGATGAGCGGCCAGGCGGTTCTGAGAGTGCGGGGCCTGTCCGTCCGGCTGGGCGGACGGCCGGTGCTGGACAACGCCACGCTCGAGGTCCGGCGCGGGCAGCTGGTGGGGCTCCTCGGCCCGAATGGAGCGGGCAAGACCACGCTCTTGCGAACCGTTCTGGGACTGCACAGTCCAATCCAGGGCAGTGTGCTGGTCCAAGGCAAGCGGGCCAAGCGGGGCGCGACGCTGATCGGCTATGTCCCCCAAGGGCACGGCTTCGCCGCCGACTTCCCGATTTCGGTCGCGGACGCGGTCGCCTCCGGGCTGACCGGGAAACTCGGCTTGCTGAGGCGGCCCAGTGCGGGCGATTGGGAGTCGGTCGCGGAAGCCTTGGACCGGGTGGGGATGACCGGTCTGGCCTCCCGGCCCATCGGGCAACTTTCGGGCGGCCAACGCCAGCGGGTCATGGTGGCGCGAGCCTTGGCGCTGCGCCCGGCGCTGCTGCTGGCGGACGAACCGTTCGCGGGGCTGGACATGCCCGCCCAGGAGCACTTGTCCGCCCTGTTCTCAGGGCTCGCGGCTGAAGGCGCGGCGGTCCTGATGACCACGCACGACATCGCTTCGGCCCTGTACGGCTGCGACCGGATCGCGCTGCTCAATCGCAGTGTCGTGGCTGTCGGCGAGCCTGCCCGCCTGGCTGATGATCCAGCAGTGTGGATGGCGGCCTTCGGGGTGGGTCCCGGCGCGAGCGTGCTCAAAGTGGCGGAGGGGATGGTGCGGTGAGCCCGTTCGACTTCGTGGCCGATCTGCTCAATCCGGACCTGGCGTTCTTGCCCAAGGCCTTGGCTGTGGCTGTCATGTCGGCTGTTGTCTGCGGCGTGGTCGGCTGTCATGTGGTGCTGCGCGGTATGGCTTTCGTCGGCGATGCCGTGGCCCACGCCGTCTTCCCCGGCCTGGCCATAGCGTTTGTCGTCTCCGGAAACCTGGTGCTGGGCGGAGCTATCGCCGGGGTGGTGACAGCGATCCTGGTGGCGGTGTTCTCCCAGAACCGGCGCTTGCGCGAGGATTCGGTCATCGGGATCTTCTTCGTGGCCGCCTTCGCCTTGGGGATTGTGGTGATCTCGGGAGCGCCCGGCTACGCCGGATCGTTGCAGCAGTTCCTGTTCGGGTCGATCACCGGCATTCCCGCGTCCGATCTGTGGGTGGTCGGCATCACCGGACTGGCGGTGTTGACTGTGGTGTTCGCGTTGCATAAGGAATTCGTCGTGATCGCCCTGGACCGGGAATCCGCCCTCGCCTTGGGACTGCGGGTCTTCTGGTTCGATCTGGTTCTCTACGTCCTGGTCACCCTGGCAGTTGTGATCTCGGTGCAGACAATTGGGAACATCCTGGTCCTGGCCTTGCTCGTCACCCCAGCGGCGACCGCCCGGCTGCTGACCGACCGGTTGGGCATGATGATGCTGCTGGGGCCAGCCATCGGAGCCCTGTCCGCCTTGCTTGGACTGTATATCTCGTGGTCCTGGGACCTGCCCACCGGCGGTGTGGTGGTTCTGGTCCTGACCGCTGCTTTTCTGATGGCTTGGCTGTTCGCGCCCCAGCAGGGGCTGGTCGCCAGATCATGGCGGGCGCACGCGCGGGCGCCAGCCTCCGACGCGGCCTCGGGAACGATGGCACGCCCGGCGGCCTGGGGAGCGGCGGCTGGCAGCGCGGCTTCGGCGGCGGCGAGGCCGACTCGCCCAGCGACCACGGCTCCGGCGATCCCGACGCCTGCGGCCACCTCGGGGAAGCCGGTCCTCGGCAGGGCCTCGGGAACGTGGGCTCCCGCGGCGATTCCAGCTCCCGCGGCGACCAGGGGGAGTCCGACTCCAGCCGGGGTTTCGGGAACGCGGAACCCCGCCCAGGCGTCAGCGCCGAAGCGGTGGCCGCTGATTGCCACGGCCGTGGGCCTGGCTGTGCTCGGCCTCGCCGCACTGACGGGCGCTGTCTTGACAGCTGCCGTCTTCAGCCAGCCGAGCGCAGCAAGGCCTGGGGACGCTGGGTTGGCTCGACCGAATGGGGACGGAGGTCGGGGCGCCGAATCGATGGGGACGTCCACGGCTCCGGGCAGGGGCGCGACTGGGCTGATCGTTCCGACGCCCAAGTCTGGAACGGCGGGTCAGGCGTCCGCGTCGACCCGTTCGGCGGCATCGGCGGCTCCTGAGTCTTTAGAGAACCAGGCGGCCGACGAAGCCTGGGTGGCACGAATCGCCGCCACGAGTGGGGTGCCGGAACGGGCTCTCACCGCCTACGCTGACGCGGCTCTGGCCGCCGCCCTGGCCGAGCCCGGCTGCGGGCTGGGCTGGAACACGCTGGCGGCGATCGGCGAAGTGGAATCCGCGCACGGCACTGTGGGCGGAGCCGGGCTCGGGGCTGACGGGCTGGTCGCCCCGACGATCATCGGCGTGGCCCTCGACGGCCGCGACGGCACCGTCCGGACTCCGGACACGGACCACGGCGTGCTCGACGGCGACAGCATTTGGGACCACGCCGTCGGGCCGATGCAGTTCACACCGGCGGTCTGGGCAGGCCACGGCCAGGACGGCGACGGGGACGGAGTCGCCGACGTCAACGACTTGGACGATGCCGCTTCGACCGCCGCCGCCTACCTGTGCGACATGGGCGGCGATCTGACCGTGCCCGCGAATTGGATCGCCGCCGTTGCCGCCTACAACCCCGACGTGGACTACAACAACCGCGTCGCCCAAGCCGCCGAACGCTACGCCGGGCTGGGGTGATCGGTGGCGACACGGACTGCCCGCCCCGGCCCCGCCGACCGACCCGCACGGCCGCGAGACTCAGTGCTTCTCCAGGCTCCTCAAACCGAGTTCGGCCAACTGGCGCAGAGTGTCCACGTCGATCCCCATGCCCGCCGCCCCGTCCTCGGCGCGCAATCCTTGCACCTCGGCGTGCAGGGACTCCATTCGTTGGTCGAGTTCGGCGGCGGTGTCGGCGGCCTGCTTCAAGCTGGCGACCAGCTCGGCCGGGACCTCGCCCCGGTACTTGTAATGGATCTTGTGCTCCAGCGAAGCCCAGAAATCCATCGCGATAGTGCGGAATTGGACCTCCACGGTGACGGGCACCGCGCCTTGGGCCAGGAAGACCGGAATCTCGAGGATGAAGTGGAGGCTGCGATAGCCGTTCGGCTTCGGCTCCGCTATGTAATCCTTGACCCGCAGCACGCGCACGTCCGACTGCTGCGCCAACAACTCGCTGACTCGGTAGACATCTTGGACGAAGCTGCAGACCACCCGGATACCCGCAACGTCGGTGATCTCCGTGGCGATGGCCTCGAAGCTGGGCTCTATTCCGCGCCGGAGCACCTTCTCGACAATGCTCTGGGGCGATTTGACCCGCGAACTGATGTGCTCGATCGGGCCGTCCGGGCCGTCGAGGCGGCATTCCTCGGACAGGATTCGCAGCTTGGTCATCACCTCGTCAATGCCGAACTGGTACTGGGCCATGAACCGCGCCAGGTTGTCCCGCAGCGCGCCCAACGCGTCGATAGCCCCGTCAATCCCGCGGGGTGGTTCGAGAGGTAGTTCGTGCATGGCTAACTAGTCTAGGGCGGCCCCCCGGGTCGGCAGTCATACCGACGATGCCGCCCGGCACAGTTAAGGTTGTGACTGTGGGTTACCTACCTGGCCGAGTTGGCGGCATCGGGCAACGTTGGACACTGGGCGGACTGGGCCTGCGGGGCGCGCGATGACGACCATAGCCCAACTGGCGGCGCTCGCTGCCGGGTTGCCGCAGACCGACGGCGAGCGGGCGATCCTGGGCGTGACCGGGCCGCCGGGCGCGGGCAAATCGACTCTGGCGGGACACCTGGTGGCGGCGTTGCGGGCGCGTGGGGTGCGGGTCGTGCAGGTGCCGATGGACGGTTTCCACCTCTCGGACGCCTGTTTGGACGCTCTGGGTGCACGCGGGCGCAAGGGGGCCATCGACACCTTCGACGCCCACGGCTTTCTGGCGCTGTTGCAGCGGCTGCGGCACGAGCGGGACCACACCGTCTACGCGCCGGATTTCGAGCGCGATCTGGAGCAGCCGATCGCCGCCGGGATCGCGGTCCAGCCTGAGGCCGATCTGGTGGTCACCGAGGGCAACTACCTCCTGGCGCCAGCCGACCCGTGGCCTCAGGTGCGCGCGGCGCTGGACCAGGTCTGGTACTGCGACCTGGAGCCGTCGGCGCGGGTTGATCGGTTGGTGGCGCGGCACACCCGCTTCGGCAAATCGGACGGCGACGCGCGCCGGTTCGTCGCCGGAGTGGACGAGGCGAACGCCCAAACCGTCTCCGGTTGGCGCGAGACCGCCGACCGTTGGATCAACGTCGATTCGCTGCAGCTGACTCCCCTCGACTGACTGTTAGGGATTGTGTCTTTCTTCGGGGCGGGATTTCATCGAGTGTTAGGGATTGTGTCTTTTCTTGTCCGGCCCCCCACTCTGTCGGCTGTGGAACCGCAGGTCAGCGGGCCGCTCCCAAAAGGGCACGATTGACAAAAGACACGATCCCTAACAGTCGCGGAAACGGGCCCGGGAGAAAAGACACGATCCCTGACAGTCGGCGGACGCCCGTAACCCCCGACCAGGGGCCGGGTGAAAGGAGCTGGTTCCTGGCCATGCCGACCCTGAACTGGGCCAACGGTAGTCGTGCCTGGCCAGTGTGGGCATGAAAAGCGGACGCACCTGCGGCCGGGGGCGATTAGCTTGAGGGATAGGGCACCTGGGCCAATTCGGCCAGGAGCTCGCGGGCCGAGGTGGCGGGCAACCGCTGGATCGCGCCTTTGATGCGGGCGCCCTGCTCGGCGGAGACGGTGCCGGCGGTCAGGGCGTCGAACTTCGCCACGGCATCGTCCCAGGTGAAGGGGTGCGAAGGCATGCCCGGATAAGAGGAGACCTGGTGGCTCAAGGTGCGCCCGTCCGTCAACTTGACCACGACCCGGGCGGGGAACTCGGCCGGATAACGGCGGGTGAAGTCCGCATTGGGACGCACCTGGACTTTGGCGAGCAACCCCTGGACATCCGGCGCGTTGATCCGCTGGCGCGTGAACTGCGCCTTCATGACGGTCCCGTCGATCAGCGCGACAGCCATCAGGTAGGGCAGGGAATGGTCGGCCTGAGCCTTCGAGTCGATGCCCACCGAGGCGTTGCCGTACTTCCCGCCGCCCGCGAAATCGTAGGTGATCTGGGGGACGTCGACCACGATGGACGCCACGTCCGTCGCCTTGATCGGGTGGGCTGCGGTCAGTTCGACCATGCATTCGATGGCGGACTGGGTGTGGATCATCGCCACGAACTTCTTGATCGTGGCCGTCGCGACGCCTTCGTAACCCTCATGCTCCCAGTCGACGTTGATCTTCATCCCGAGCAGCGCGTCCACCCCGAACGGCTCCTCGATCAGGTCGATCGGCCCCTTCAGGCCGCGCTTGGCCAGCAGCAGCGTGTTGAACGCGCCCAACGCCGATTGGGCCGACGCGAAACCCTTCCACTGCGAGAGCGGCTTGGAGCGGATGGCTGCGAAGGCGGCATCGGACGCGCCTGCCATGGCGATGGCGTTCGCGATGGTGGCGCTGTCCAACCCCAGCAATCGCCCGGCCGCCGCGCCGATCGAGAAAGCCAACTCGGCGGTGTGGTCCAGGCCCCGCTCCATGAAGTCCGCGTGATCGACCAGCCGCGACTGGGCCGTCCAGCCGATGGCGACCCCCAGCATCAATTCCTCGCCAGACGAATCGGCCATGTGCCCGGCCGTCAGGATCGACCCGAAATTGTCGGCCGTGTGACAGGTCTCGGTCGGCGCCAGGAAGTTGTCCATCGCGTCCACGTAACGCACCAGCGCAGTGTGCCAAAACGCGCCCATCACCGGGTTGGCCGTGCCGCCGCCGATCAGCGGGACGCCCTCGCCGCCCATCTGCTGGACGTGCGCCCGGCAGGCGTCGACCGGCTTCGCGCCGAGGGCTCCGAGCGCGCAGCCGACCGAATCGAGGATGTGGATCGGGATCTGCTCCAGCGAGGCTTCGGAGAGGTCGGCGTAGGTGGCGCGCAGGGCGTAGTCCGCCAGGCGTTGGATCTGGGTGCGGTGGACAGGCTGCGACGCCGGGGTCCGTGGTGTGGTGGCGGTTGCGGTCATGTTGGTTCCTTTCCTCAGGGATGGACGATGCCGACCGCCAAGGTCACCGTGACCGCCATGGCCACGGTGGAGACGGCCAGCGTCGAAGAAGCTTGGGCGCGGTAGCGGCCATAGCGGGTGGCGAGCAGCACTGCCATCGGCCCGGTCGGCAGGGAGGACAGCAGGAAGCCTTCGCCGAAGAGCGTGCCGCCGCGCAGCCCGAAGGCGAGTGCCACGGCGGCGAACAAGGCGGGCATGACGAGGTTCTTGAGGGTGACGTTGAGCCCCACCTCCCAGCTGAGCCGGAAGGGTTGGGCCGCGACGGTCAGCCCGGCCACGAAGACAGCTGCGCCGGAGGTTGCGACGCCGATCAGGGAGAGGCACTCCAGGACGACTTTCGGAAGCGACACCCCCACCAGCACCAATGCGAACGCCAGCAGAGGCGCCCACACGAAAGGCGTTCCGAAGACGGCTTTGACCAACACATGACGGACGGTCGCAGCCAGGCCTTTGGCTTGCCCGGACTCGTGCGCCAGACCGACTTTGATCAAGATGGTGGTGATCGGGACCATGGTGACGTTGAGCACCACCGTCACCAGGGACACCGCGACTTCCGAACTTGTTCCGTACAACTCGCCCAGCAGCGCCGGACCATAGAACGGCCCCGCCGCGAACCCGACCGCGATGGCCTGGATCGCCGCATCCGGTCCAGGGCGATGGGCCAGGTGACGAGCCACCAGATACACCGCCGCGAACATGCCCAGCATGACCACCGCGAGCGTCCCGAACAGGACCATCTCGCCCATGACCACGGCTCGCTTGACCTTCACGGTTCCGACGAACAGCGAGCACGGCAGCGCGAAGGTCAGCACAAAGGTGTTCAAGGCGCTGATCGCGCCTGCGTCGAACGCCTTCGCTCTTCCCGCGCCGAATCCCAGCGCCAAGACAAACAGGATAGGCGCGACAGAGCTCAGCGCCGCCCCGGCCGCGGTCACTGGCATCACCCCCGGTTCGGTCGCGGTCTCAGAGCACGCTAGCCCGAGTCCGCGCCGCGCGCGGGGCGGCCCGGAGGTTGCTCACAGTTCGGATGGTGCCGGAGCTGGGGCGGGCGGGTCGGAGCGGGCGGTGAAAGCGGACCAGGCGGCATCGGACAAGGCGGCCGCGAAACGCAAAGCCGAGGTGATCGGGTCGATCGTGTTGGAGAGGTATATGAAGACCAGGCGGCGCTCGGGTTCGGCCCAGGCGAGGCAGGCGCCGGAGCCGCCCCGGCCGAACGCGCCCGGCGGGGAGCGCCGCCCGAGCCCGCGTAGCACGCCGGGCAGACCGCCCAGTTGAAAGCCCTGGCCGTAACGCTGACGCTGGCGCAGCGTCCGGTCCTTGACTCCGTCCGCGCTGACGGCCAGTGCCGCGCGGACCGAGGCGGGCGTGAAAAGGGGTCGGCCTGTCTGCGTCACTCCGTCGGCCAGCATCATGCGGTAGAAGGCGGCCAGCGAGCGTGCCGTCGTGCGCATCGACGCGGCCGGGACCACGGCGCCGCGCACGCGCTCGCTATTGACGAACGCGGGGCTGATGACGTTGCCCCGATGCGGACGGACGGGGATGGCGCGGTGCCGCTGGGACGGGGCAAGGGCCAGGAAGGCGTCCAT
Source organism: Bifidobacteriaceae bacterium (assembly GCA_031265345.1). The sequence continues at coordinate 6,173 of JAISCU010000241.1, read as the reverse complement.
GCCGAGCGGCTCGAACAGTTCTTCGGCCACGAATTGCGTGATCGGTCGACCGGACACGCGTCGGACCAATTCGCCCAGGATGAAGCCGAAGGAGAGCGTGTGATACGCCACCACTTGACCGGCGGCCCAGCGGGGGCGGGCGCCCTCGGCGGCGCGCACGGACCGGTCCCAGTCCGCCATCATCGCCAGGTCGAGCCCAAGGTGCCCGAACGACGCCGGGACGCCCGCGCGGTGGGTCAGCACCTGGCGGGGAGTGATGGTGCCTTTGCCGTGGGAGGCGTATTCGGGCCAGTGCGTCGCCACCGGCTCATCGAGGTCCAACAGCCCACGTTGCGCCAACAAGTGGACGGCCATCGCCGTGACCGGCTTAGTGGCTGAGAAGCAATAGAACAGTGAATCGGGTCCGCATCCCCGGTGGCTCTGGGCCACAACTTCGCCGTCGCTCAGGGCCAGCAGCGAGTAGGCGCCCCCACGGCCCCCGGCCAGGTCGATGACTCGCTCCCAAGACACGGCGTCCAGCCTACGGCGCGGCGCCGCGGTCCCGGCGACGGTTCCTCGACTAGCCAGGGGGCAGACGTGCCGCCGCTACAGCCAGATTCCTGGCTCTTGAGCGTGGAATGGGGACGGACCCGTTATCCACAGGGTTTGACCTGCGCAGATGGCTGTGGAAAACGCCGGTTTGGGCACGTAATGGTACCGTCCCCGTTTCGGGCGGGTTTTGGGGTGGGCGATGGCGCCGTGTCAAGTCGGGCGGCCGTGCAGGTGCGTAGAACCACCTAGGTTTCGGCCTGACGACCCAGCCAAAATCGCAACAGCGGACGGAAAATACTGTTTCGTAGGTTGACGTGCGTCAACGCTTTCCAAGAGGACGACCCGCAGCGTGCAAAAGGCCCCCCGGAAGCTTGAAAACGGTGCCAGCCGTGGGGACCCTGGTCCTATCGCGCTTGAAGATTTCGCTAATGTGGCCGCGTTAGGAGTCATCCACCCGACCCCCGCCCTGTAGCAACGCCTGCACAGGGCACGAACACTGAGGACCCGCCATGAGCCCTGCCGTCCGTCCCCCCATTCATCCCCTAGTTCGGCGCTCCAAGTCCCAACACTGGCTCCGGCCCGTGGCCATGCTCTCCGTTGGCGCCGTGGCGCTGGCCGGGTTGGTGGTGGTGCAAGCCTGGCAATCCGGCGAACGAGCCCGCGCGGCGGAGGGCCAGAACGTCCCCGTCATCGGAAGGGTCTTCAACGACCTCTACGCGGGCGGTCTAGACGTGACCAGCGAGGGCGGCCCGAATGTGCTCGACCCCCAAGCGCCAGGTGTGCCGAACACCGGGGTGGAACTGTGGCAGGAGTCGGGGCAGGATGATGGCGAGGCCACCCTGCTGGACACGGTGATCACCGACGCTGACGGTCGTTACCGGTTCACCTTGCCTGAATACCCGGCCAGCTATCTGGTGCGCGTCCGCCCAACCCAGATCGACGGCGTGAACGCCATGCAGACCAGTTTCTGGAGCCTGACCGAGGGCGACAGCGAGGTCTCCGGGTTCTGCTGGAACCGCTATTTTGGTGATTACTTCCAGTGGTCTGAAGCCGAGTTCGAGTGCGCCGGGGCGCGCCGCGACGGGATAGACCCGCCGGAGGTGACCACGCCGCTCGGCCCCATCGTGGAGGATGAGTGGGGCGACCAGTCCCAGACCGGCAACGCGAACACGCTCGCCCGAATCGAAGCCGAATCGTCTGATCTGGTCGAACTCAATTTCTCCCTGACAGCCTCAGCCTCCTGGGGCGATCTGCCTGACGAATACGGGACCACCCAGGCGGCGGGCGGCCCGTACGCTCAGGGCGCGTTGCGGTGGTACTACAACCCCTATCACGATGCCGCGCTGCAGTTGGGCTGGTTGTCCGTCTTGAGCGGGGACGGGATCCCCCGGGCGGACGCCAAGTCCCACCGGTACGCCGATGACGGCATCGAGTTCGCGCTGAAGGAGTGGCGCCACGAATCACGCGCGGACGGGTCCACAGACACTGTGGAGGTCCCGGACAACGAGTTGACGTGGTACCCGGCCCAGGACGCCGTGTTCACCAACAACACCGATTACCGGGTGCGGGCCACGATCAACGCGCATTGTGACTTCCTTCCCAAGGCGACGGTCAAGCTGTGGGCCTCGACCATAGACCGCAACACCGGCGAGGCCTCGGGCCGGTTGACCGCCCGACCGATCTGGCAGGCCGCCCCGGCGTTCCACTGCAGCGCCAGCGAGAAGGCGACTCGTCAGTCGGTCGAACGCGTGGTCTATGGCGACCTCAATTTGTCCCATATCGACGGCTGGCAGGACGTTGATCCGGACGGCGGGTTCACGGACCTGTATCTGCGCGCGAGAATCGGGATCGACTCCGGGTTCACCGCCTATTCGCCGGGCGAGCCGAATGATCCCTACACTGAGCCTTGGGTCATGCCCGGCGAGATCGAGGACTACCGCGCCCACCTGGCCAAGACGGTGGCGTATGTGAGGAACATCTTGCCGAACGGCATCAGGGCGGCCATAGCTTACGAGTACACGGGCATGCGCGAGGATCTCGATTTCTACCTGCCCTTCGACGGCGGAGTGTTCTCCGCGCCAGACCAATACGGGAACCTCGATCCAGCGGTAGCGACGGTTGTTGGGGTGGGGGCACCCGGAGCCGATTCCACTAACGGCTGGCATGTCTCCGGCGCCGGGTACCACGATTACGGCGCGCTCTACTGCTGGCACCACGGCGGCGACGGGGGCGGCGCCTTGGTCGACGGCGATTCCATCACCTTCGGAGGCTATTCCCCCACGGTTGTGTGCGACGCGTACTACGGCGCCCCCCTGGACCCGGCGCTTTCGAACATGACCATCTCGCCGGCGCCGGACCAGGCCCTTCCGGTGCAGGACGCCACTCGGGGCTCGTACTCCATCAAGATCCGTGGCCGAGGAACGGTTCCGGACATTGGCGGGGGCACGGTCGAGGCACCGGCGGTTGGCGCCGAACTCACCGTGGTCGTCGAGCCTGTGGGCGGGAACGCCAGCGACTATCTGCTTTGTTTGGCCAGGGATTCTTACTGGCAGGACTGCGCCACCAGTCACGAGGTCTACCTTGACCAGGACGGCCAAGCGGAGCTGTGGCTCCGGGCCTGGGACGCCGGCACCTACCGGGTGACGGCCTATCTGGCCGGGAGCGACGGCCCGGTGTTCTCCAGCCAGGACGTCTATTTCGCGGGCCACACCAGCGCTGACGACGTGGCGGGCGGGGAGTTCACAATCGACACCAGCACTCCCAAGTACGCGGATTACGGCCTGTTGCCTGGCGCGGTGGGGTTCGACGGGACGTGGGACTACTACACCGCCCAACTCGTGGCGTGGGACAACCAAGGCCAGGGCGTCATGGGGCTCGAGGGCCCCGGCGGGGTCATCGCCAACGGGTGCGGCAGCGCCGTGGCGGTGACACCGGTGGATGGCCAGCCGGGCCACTACGAGGCCAGGATCTACTCCAACAGCGCCGCTGAGGCGCTGTGTCTGCTCGCGGCGGGCGGGGTCATGTTCACGGACAGCGCTACGGGGGCAACGAGCCAGACATTGACCTGGCTTCCGCTGACGGTGGCCGATCCGTCGAAGTCCTCCGTGCGAGTCGAGCAGAGAGGTGAGGTGCCGATCGCCGGTTGGGTCGATGAAGGCAACCCCGGAGACGCCGAATGGCTCCGGGTGGAGTTGAGGGACGCCAATTGGTCATTGCTCGATGGCCACAGCGGGGACGCGGACGAACTGTGGCGCTGGTCTGAGAACAATCCTTCGGCGCTCCATTACGCCAGGGCAACGGACGCCTACTGCGCGAACCAGAGCTATTGCCGCGTCTTCGTCTACTCGAGTTCGCCGGGCCACTTCGTGCCGAGGGTCGTCATCAACCCGGACACAGCCGAAGAGGCCACCCTGACCGCTGACAGGCCGGTGTTCTTCGGTTTCTCCGAGCCCGACCCCGGCAGCTCCTCCGCGGTCGCGAGCCGGACTCCGGGCCAGCAGGCCAACCTCGCCAGCCGACCAGCGGGCGCGGCGGGCAAGCAGACCGTGACCGTGCGGTTGCGGGACGCTCAAGGGTTCACGGCCTTCGGCGCGGATTGGTTCGATTGGGGTGTGAAGATTGAACTCGCCGCGACCGGAGCCGAATACGGGGACGGCGCCGATCCGTTCGGGGGCGAGGGCCTGGATTGGGGGGAGTTCGAGTGTGTCGGCGTCACCGACCTCGCGTACGGCGCGTTGTGGGATTACTGCCCGACCGGCGTCTACACCGTCGACGTCTATTCGTCTTGGGCCGGGGATCGGAAGGTCGCGGTCACAGTGTCCGGCTCCTGGGACGAGCCCGGCGGCCAGCCCGGATACGAGTTCGTGCTGGCCAACGGCGAGAACCGGGCGACCAGTGTGCTGAGCTTGCCGTTCGTGCCGCCGACCGAGCCGAGCGCCGCCGATTCGCGCCTGCAGGTCTCCCCGGCCAACCTGGCCGGTGAGGTCCTGACCGTCGGGAGGGGCGAGTCCTACACCGCAGCCGTGACCGTCATGGACGCTGGCGGCTACAACCCGATTCATGACGCCTATGTCTACCTGTGGCTAGAGCAGGAAGACAGTGGAGATGGCGAGGAGTGCCTGGCCGCCTTCCCCAATGGGAGAGAGGGCCGCGTGCTCAGAACCTCTTTGACGGGCAAGGCCCAAGTCACTATCAAGAGTGCGGATGTCACCAAATGCGTGCTGCGGGCGCAGCTCGAGACGGAATTTGGCTATGACGAGCTTCCAAATTCGCCCCAGACCCTGGAATGGGTGGACCATTCGGCGCCGGTGTTCAGCCCGGCCCGGTCCTACTACACGGTGTCATCCGACGCCATCTACGCTGACGGCGAGGATGCCGGCACGGTGACTCTCCAGTTGATGGGCACGGATGGCCAGCCCTGGAACGGCTCGTCGAGCATAATGGGCTTCGGTCCAACGGACAGCGGCCTGGCAGTGTCCTGGTTCACTCACACCAGTTCGCCCGGGGAGTTCACCGCCCCCGTCACGGGCACGGAGGTCGGCACCTATCCGGTCACTGTCTCGGTGAACGATGCCGTGTTGACGGCTTCCGGCAACGGTTCGGCCGCTTTCGTGGCGGGTCCGGCGGCGTTCGGCCCAGACCTGACGCGGTGGACGTCGCCGGAATGGCGGTCAATCGAGGCGGACGGTGTGGCCGAGGCGCTGTTGGAAGTCGCGGTGACGGACGCACGGGGCCGTCCGATGGCTGGTGAGACGGTGGAGTTCGACGTGCTGGACGAAAGGGTGCGGGTCGGCCTGAGCACGGGCCCCGGCACTTTCGAGTCCCGGACGGGCGCGGATGGAGTGGCGCGGCTGACGGTGAAATCGTCGGCGAGGGAATACTTCAGCACCGAGGTCGTGGCGTTCGTGGGCGCGGACCAGGTCCCAGGCAGCACGGTGATCGAGTTCACGAACTTCGATGGACCGGCCCGGCTGTGGGCGGACGTGATCGTCTCGCCCTCTGATCCGGCTGACAGCACTGAGGGTGTTCCAACGCCGGTCGCACCGGGCGAGTCGTACCAGGTCGGGGTGACTCCTTTCGACGGCAGTGAGAACGTGCGGATCGGCAACCTGCCGGTCGAGTTCTCGCTGAGCGGGCCGGATTGCACGGGCACGTTCGTCGGCGCCGACGGCGACGGCAAGGCACTAGCGACGGTGACCGCGGAGGTCGGTCCGGACGCTGGCACGGCGCTGGCCGAGGTCACGTCCGCCACACCCGGTGCTTGCGTGTTGACGGTCGCGGTGACCACCGTCGATGACGTGCGCGGTTCGGGCCGGACTCTGGTCTGGACCCCGTCACTGCCGACCCTGGATCTGGCAGCTTCGCAGTTCACGGTGTCGCAGACGCCCGTGGTCGTGGGCGGTTCGGACTCGGGGACGGTGACCGCGACCCTGGTCGGGACCGATGGCCAGCCGTGGGCCGAAGCGGTGACGCTAGCAGGCTCTGGCCCGGTCGGCAGCGGAGTCACAGTGGGAGCGTTCGTGCCGGTGGACGCTGTGGGCGTGTACACGGCACAGTTCTCCGGCACGACCGCGGGCGACTGGGCTATCAGCCTGACCGCGAACGGAGACGCCTTGAGCGCGGCGAGCGGGCCAGACGGCATC
>JAISCU010000192.1 GCA_031265345.1 Bifidobacteriaceae bacterium | reverse complement strand
ACTGATTGATTGATTGATTGGCGGGGCCGGAAAATCCTCCCGGCGCGCATAAGCCCGCTCAGTCTATCTGTTCGCCAGCACGTCCCGATCCGCCGAGGGCTCATTCCCCGGCACGGCGGGCCGCCGGTGTGGTCCGGAACGTGGGGGCGCCTCGGAACACTCGGCGGCGACCCGGTCGCCATGCTCCAAGCGAGTCAACGTGGCCATGCCTCCGGCTATTCCCCACGACCGGCCGGCGCCAACCGGGAGGGGGCAGAGCCGGGCGGCCGCTGACGGTCGCGCGGACGGCATCGTCCACCGGTGGGCGGTCAAACCGACCTGGGTGCGCGCCTGGGGCCGCCGCACGGTCGTCATGACCACCAGTCGCACGATGCCGCTCGCTCGGCTGCCCGCGCCACTTCCGCGATGCCTGTTCCTTTCGTCTAGCGCGTCGGAACGCCTATTGATACAACGGGTGTGCCCGGTTTGAGGTGTGTCCCCAGCGACTAGTCGCGGAACCGTCCCCCGACTAGCCGGAAGAACCGTCCCCGGCTCCGGGGTCCCCGCGAAAGATCCGACCGCAGCGAAGCGAGGGCGGAGATTTCGTGGGGCAATTTAGCGGACGAAGGGGAACTCGGGGGCGGTGACGTCGATCGACTCGACGGCTGGTTGCTTCATCAGGACCTCGATGGCGGCCGCCTTGACCGCCGCCTCGGAGGAGTCGCCCCAGTACACCTTCACGCCGCTGGCCAGGGTGAACGCCACGGTGTCCTCGGTCTCGGCGCCGATCGAGACGACTTGCGTGGACAGCCATTCCGGCAGCGAGGCGGCCACCCGCAGGACCGACTCGACGGTCCGCTGGTTGCCCTCGGTCAGCGGCACGGCGATGATGGGCAGGCCCTCGGGCGCCGCGTCGACGCTGGCCACCGGGGCGGCCTCGGAATCGAGCAGGACGAAAGCCTCGCCGTCCTTGACCGCCGCGGCCGCCACTCGGGGCTCCAGACGCACGTCGAGGCCGGTGGGCCAGGCCCGCGTCACGGTCGCCTGCTTGACCGCTGGCAGGGCCATCAACCGCTGTTCGATCCGCTCTGGGCTGATTCGCACCAACGGCACGCCGACGTCCTTGGCCAGCACCTTCGAGACCTCGGCCCGGTCGATCCAGCCGCCCAGACCGCTCACCTCGATATCGCCCGCCCTCACGGCGAAGACCGGCGAGAACCACAACACTGCGGCCACCGCTATCACCAGCGCCGCTGGCACGACCCACTTGGCGACTCGCGCCACCGTCGCCAGACGGGCCGCCTTGCGCCGCGCCTTGAAGGCCTCCTGGCTGCGCCGGTCCGCCTCCTCGGCAGGACTGAGAGGCGCCGTCGCTCCCCGGTCGCGGCGCCAGCCCGCCTGACCGGGCCGCTTGGCCTTCTGGCCCGGCTGCTTGGCCGCCCGGTCGGGCCGCTCGGCCTTCTGGCCGCGCCGGTCCGGCGCCTCGGCTGGGCTGAGCGGCGCCATCGCGCCTCGGCCGGGCCGCTTGGTCGCCTGACCGGGGCGCTGGCCCGCCGGACCAGGCCGGGCCGCGGGAACTGACCGACCGAACTGGGGCCTGTCCCCGGCTCGGTTGGCCGACGGCGCGGACCGGCCATCCGGCCCGTCGCCGGTCCCAGGCGGCCGGCCGAAGCCCAGCCAGGTCGCGAGCCCCATCAGTCAGCGGCCTTTGGCTCACGGTCCGCCAACGCCGCCAGGATCGGCTCGCCCAGTTCGGTGACGTCGCCCGCGCCCATGGTGAGCACGATGTCGCCGGGCACGGCCTGAGCCGCCACCGACCCGGGTACCTCGGCCCGTCGCCGCGCCCAGGTCACCGGAACGTCCGCCATCGCCGAGGCGATCAGCCCGGAGTCGACTCCCGGCATGGGCTGCTCGCGCGCGCCGTAGACGTCCAGCAGCCACACGCGATCCGCGCCCTCAAGCGCCCGCGCGAAATCAGCGGCGAACTCCCGTGTCCGCGAATACAGATGCGGCTGGAAGACCACCAGCACCCGGCCCCGCCCGGCCCGCTCGCGCGCCGCCTCCAGCGTGGGGGCGACCTCTTCCGGGTGGTGCGCGTAATCGTCGAAGACACGCACGCCATTGCGGCGGCCACGGAGCTCGAAGCGCCGGGCGGTGCCCGCGAACGCGGCCAGCCCAGCCCGCACCCGTTCGTGCTCGGCCCCCAGCCATTCCGCCGCCAGACCGGCCGCGGCGGCATCGAGCGCCAGGTGCTTCCCCACCAGGCCGAGGTCCGTCCAGCCACGGTCGAAGCCCACGATCTGGGGCGCGTCCGCCAGCGAGGCCGCCCAGTCAGCCAGCGCCGCCGCGCCCGCCTCCGCGAGGCAGGCGACCAGCGCGCCGCCCGGCTGGATCCTCCCGACGAAACGCCGGAACGCCTCGCGGTAGGCCTGGGCCGTGCCGTAGTGGTCCAGGTGGTCCACCCCGACGTTGGTCACCACCGCCACCAGCGGCGAGTAGTTGAGGAAGGACTCGTCCGACTCGTCCGCCTCGATCACCATGATGTCGCCGCCGCCGATCCGCGCGCCCGAACCGCGTCCGATCAACTCCGAGCCGACCGCGTAGGACGGGTCGAGACCGGCCGCCTCCAGGGCCGCCACCGCCATAGCCGAGGTGGTGGTCTTTCCGTGCGTGCCCGCCACTGCCACCACCCGCCGGTCAGCCGCGATCCGCGCCAGCGCCTCGGACCGGTGCTCCACCACCAGTCCGGGCCGCGCCCGCGCCGCCGCTGATTCGGGGTTGTCGGGTTTGATCGCGCTCGTCAGAACCAGACGGTCGATGCCGTCCAGATGGGCCGGGTCGTGGCCCACGGTCGCCTGGACGCCCAGAGCCCGCAGCCTCGCCAGAGTGGCCGAGTCGCGCCCGTCGCAACCGGAGACTCGCGCCCCCAGGCCGGCCTCCAACTCGGCCAGGGCGGACATGCCCACCCCGCCCACGCCCATCAAATGAACGGCTTCGGTCACCTGGACACCGCCGCCTCGATCAAATCGGCCAAGCGTTCGGCACCGTCATTGATCGCGACCGATGCCGCCCCGGCCGCCATCGCGTCCAGGCGCGTCTTGTCGGACAGCAGGTCGACCAGGTTGGACCGCGCCCAGTCGGCGAAATCGGCGTCCTCCACCAGCACCGCGCCACCGGCCGCCACCAGGCCGGCCGCGTTGAGGCGCTGCTCGCCGTTCCCGACCGGCAGCGGCACCAGCACCGAGGGCAGGGCGGCGCAGGCCAATTCGCTCACCGTTCCGGCCCCCGCCCGTTGGACGGCCAGGTCGGCGGCCGCCAGAGCCAGTTCCATCTGCCCCAGGTAGTCCAAGACGTGGTAACGCTCGGCGCCCTCGATCCCGGCCACGGCCGCCGCCACCGCCTCAGCCTTGCCGCGGCCGGTCAAGTGCAGCACCTGGACGCCGGCCGCCAACAACGCTCCGGCCACTGAGACCACCGCCTGGTTGAGGTTGACCGCGCCCAGCGAACCGCCCGCCACCAGCAAAGTGGGTCGGTCCAGGTCCAGACCCAACAGCTCGCGGGCTTCGGGCCTGGCCGCCGCGCGGTCGAGGCGGGCCAGCTCGGCCCGCAAGGGCATGCCCACCAGCTGCGCCCCCGGCAGCGGCGTGTCCGGGAAGGCGACCGCGACGGCCGCCGCCCTGGGCGCCCCCCACCGGTTGGCCAGCCCCGGACGGGCGTTGGCCTCGTGGACCACGATGGGCAGACCGGCCTTGTCCGCGACCCGGTAGACCGGCGTGGCGACGTACCCGCCGAAGCCGACCACGGCATCGGGCTCGAAGTCTGAGAACAATTGCCGCAACGACTTGACCGCCCGCAGCCACAGCCCTGGGAAACGCAGGGCGTAGCCGCCTGGACGGCGCGGCATGGGCGCCCTCGGGATGGTCACCAACTCGATCCCCGCCGCCGGTACCAGCTCCGCCTCCAGGCCCTCCGTGGTGCCCACAGCCCTCAGTTCGACCCCGGCCCGGCGGCGACGCAACTCCTCGGCGGTGGCCAGAAGGGGGCCGACATGTCCGAACGTGCCCCCGCCCGCCAGGACCAGCCTCACGGCTCGTCCCCGGGCCGGCCCCCGCCGCTCCGGGCGGGCGCGGGGAAGGCGCCGTGGACAACCGTGCCGACCCGGCTGGCGCGCCGCGAGCGCACCCGCAGCACGGCCTTGACCTCCGGGTCTGTGCGCATCAGTCCGAACACCACGCCGATCGCGGCCAGGCAGCTGATCAGCGCCGATCCCCCGGCCGAGACGAACGGCAGCGGCACGCCGATGACGGGCAGGATCTTGACGACCATGCCGATGTTGATCAGGGCCTGGCCCTCGATCCAGCAGCCGATCGTGCCGACCGCCACCTGCACCGGACGGCTCGGATGCAGCCGGACCACCTGGAACAGCCCGAAGCCGAGCACGCCGAACAGGGCCAGGACCGTCAAAGCTCCCACCAGCCCGAGCTCCTCCCCGATGATGGCGAAGATG
>JAISCU010000102.1 GCA_031265345.1 Bifidobacteriaceae bacterium | reverse complement strand
TTGGCCGACCAGGAATTCGGCGATCGACACGGTCGCGACCGCGTAATCATCGTTCGGCTCGCCGATAGCGTGCCAGTCAAGGATCCCGCGCTCGAAATCGATGATGATCGATGTGTCGAGGATCACTTGTCCCACGGGAGCAGCGCCTCATCCAACGCGGCTTCGATGTCGTCTCCCCATTCCGGGTCTCGCGGGAGTCTCTCGAGCACTTCGAACAATCCGGCCAGAGTGTACTGTTTCGCCGGCCTGACCTCCGCGATCGGCTTGCCCTCGCGGGTGATCGTGAACGACTCCTGACGTTCGACGGCGTCAAGCATCTCGGAGAACCCCCGCGCCGCTTTGGTGGCTGTGATCGTCTTCACACAGCCAAAATATCAGAGGAATCAGATAGCCGCCACGGCCAAGCGGGTTCAGCCGTCGACCAGCGCCTCGACCACCTTGGCCGCCGCGTGGCCGTCGCCGTAGGGCTGAGATCGCGGCGCTGAAGGCTCAGGTCGGGTCGCGGCCGCGCCGATCAGAGCGGGGTCGTTGGCCAGCACGTTCCAGCGATCCGCCAGGGTCTCGACCCATTCGGTCTCCGGCCGCACCGTGGTGCATGGCCGCCCCAGCAGGTAGGCCTCCTTCTGCAGCCCGCCTGAGTCGGTCACCACCCCCGCCGAGTCCAGCACCGCCGCGATCATCGCCGGGTACGGCAGGGGCTCGATCAGTTCGATCCCGTCACGCTCCAAGTCCACACCCGCCTCGGCGGCGCGCGCCCGCAGCCGGGGATGGGCCGCCAAGCGCACCGGCAACGGCAGTTCCGCCAAAGCTCGCACGATGCCGCCGAGCCGCTCCGGCGCGTCCGTGTTGTCCGGCCGGTGGATGGTGGCAAGCAGATAACTGGCCGCCCCGGCCGCCACGTCGGGACCTGCGGAATCGCGCCAACCTGGGCGCACGGCATCGGCCACCCGGTGACAGACGTCCGTCATGACGTCTCCGACCAGGCGCGAGCGGGCTTCCAGGCCCTCGTCGCGAAGATGCCCCATGGCGACCTCGGTGGGCGCCAGCAGCAGGTCTGCGGCGTGGTCGGCGAGGACGCGGTTGTGCTCCTCCGGCATGCGCCGGGTGAAGGAGCGCAGCCCCGCCTCCAGGTGCGCCACCGGCAGGGGAATCGTGACCGCCGCCAAAGTCGCCGCCAGGGTGGTGTTGGTGTCGCCGTAGACCAACACCCAATCGGGCCGCTCGGCGGCGAAGACATCCTCGAGGGCGGCCAGCATGGCGCCGGTCTGGTGGCCGTGCGAGCCGGAGCCGACCCCCAGGTTGACATCCGGGGCGGGGATCGCCAGGTCCGCGAAGAACGAATCGGACATGGCGGCGTCGTAGTGCTGGCCGGAATGGACTATGCGGTGCTCGATCCCGGCCTGGGCCATCGCCTCCGCCACGGGCGCCAGTTTCACGAACTGCGGGCGGGCTCCCACCACGCTCATTACCTTGGGTCTCACGCCCAAGATTCTCGCACAGGCGCGGTCGGCGTCCGGAAGGGAGCTCAAGGCGCGGCGGCGAGGGGCGGCGGCGGCGGGCGGCGCGCGCCTTAACAGTCGCCCAGCATGCGGCCGGGCAGCCCAGGGCGGTTTGACGCGCGATCCGGGACTGTCGAAGCATGGTCGCAACACCTTCCCGACCCCCGTGGGCAAGGCATCACATTTTCGCTATGCAAGAGGGGTGAGGGAAATGCTTCAAACCGTGCTGACAGGCCTGGCCTGCGGCGCCGCGCTGGGCTTCGTGCTGCAACGGGGCCGATTCTGCTTGACCGGCGGATTCCGGGACATGTACATCGCCAGGGACAACCGGATCTTCTACGCCTTGCTGGTGGCCATCGCCATCCAGTCGGTCGGGGTGTACACGTTGGTCGAGACCGGGGCGCTGACGGTTCCGGCCAAAGGCTTCGCCTGGTTGGCCACGATCGTCGGGTCCTTCGTGTTCGGGATCGGCATCCTGCTGGGCGGCGGGTGCGCCACCGGCACCTGGTACCGGGCGGGCGAGGGCCTGGTCGGCAGTTGGATAGCGCTGGCGGGATACATGCTGCTGAGCGCCGTGATGAAGGCGGGGCCTTTGGCGCCGCTCAGCACGGCGATCCGATCCGTCGAGGCACCCAACAATTCGATCGCGGCGACCTTGCATGTGCCCGTGTGGGCGTTGATCGGCCTGTTCGCCGCGCTGGTCGGCTGGATCGTGTATCGCGAGGTCCGCAGGCCCAAGGCGGCCATTCCTTCTCTGCCCGCGCGTCGGAGGGGGCTGGCACATGTCCTGTTCGAGCGACGTTGGCATCCGTTCGCCACCGCCGCCATAGTGGGCGTGATCGCCGTGCTCGCGTGGCCGCTCAGCGCCGCCACCGGACGGCTGGCGGGCCTGGGCATCACCACTCCCTCGGCGAACATCCTGCAATACCTGGTGACCGGCCAGGGCGAACTGCTGGACTGGGGCGTGTTCCTGGTGCTCGGCATTGGGCTGGGATCGTTCATCGCCGCCAAGGCGTCCCACGAGTTCCGGTTCCGGGTCCCGGACGCCAAGACTTCCGTGGTGAGCTTCGCCGGTGGCGTCCTGATGGGGTTCGGGGCCGCCCTGGCGGGAGGCTGCACCATCGGCAACTCCCTGGTCCAGACGGCGTTGATGACCTGGCAGGGCTGGACGGCGCTGGTGTTCACGATTCTGGGGACTTGGACGGCGGCGCACTTCGTGTTCGTCCGTCCCGCTCGCCAGGCCGCTCGCGGTGCCGTGCGCGGTTCCGTCGGCGGGGCAGCCGGCGCGGCTGTCGGGTCCGCCGAACCATCCGGCGCGAAGCTGTCGCGCCTTGGGACCAATTGACAGTTGAGAGGAGAACCAAGTCATGGAGACTGTGCTTGACACGCGCGGCAAGGTCTGCCCGTTCCCGCTGGTGGAGGCGAAACAAGCCATCGCGGGCATCGAACCGGGCGACACGCTCACGGTGGCCTTCGACTGCACCCAGGGGACCGAATCGTTGCCCCGCTGGGCTGTCGAATCCGGCCACCGGGTGACCAGCTACGAGCAAACCGCCAGCGCCGAATGGGCCATCTCGATCCAGAAGGGGTGAGCTGGCTGGTCGGGAACCCGTCGGCCCGGCCGTGAGGCCTGTCCATGTCACTGCCGTGCTGGTGTCAGGGCGGCCGCCATGAGAGGCGCGCCCGTGCCGAGCCCGCCGACCCGCGCCCCATGGTCCATCGAGACAGTCGATTCGCGCGCCGTTCCTCGTCGGGTCCGCTGTTTCGCGCGGCCGGCTTCATCGAGTCCGCTGGTCTCCATGGTCCTTGGCGTCGAGTCCGCTGTTTCGCGCGCGTCCCGCCCAACACGCGACGCGCTGACCAGGCGAAACGCGAAAAGGCCCGAGCCGAAACAGCGGACTCGGCGAACCGTC
>JAISCU010000084.1 GCA_031265345.1 Bifidobacteriaceae bacterium | reverse complement strand
ACCGACGCCCGGCGCCGCCCGGTCGCGAGCCCAGCGGCCTCGGGACGCAGATGGGCAAGGACGCCGATGCCGGGGACAGGGCTACCTGCGCAAACACGCGTGGCCGAGGCGGCGGCATGACCGCTGGTTCAGGCCGATCGTTCGATCCGGCTCCTCACCCGAGCGGCGCGACCCACTCCAGCCGCGTGCCGCGACCGCTGAGGCCCGTCGCGGCGGAGAAGACCCCGCCGCGTGCGACGGCGCGGTCGGACAGGTTGGACAGGCCGGACTGGCGGGCCGGACCGGTGGGCAGGCCCACGCCGTCGTCCTCCACCACCACCGTGACTTGGCCGGGCCGTCCGTCCGGAACGCCGGGCGAGTCGGGAGACACCAAGCCGACCGTGATCGCGACCGAGGCGGCCTTGGCGTGGCGTCCGGCGTTGGACAGGCCCTCCCGAACCACCGCCACCAGGTCGTCAGCCAATGACGGCGAGACCAGGGCGTCGGCGGCGGCCGAGTCTTCGTCATCGGGCGTGGAACCGAGCGCCCGGCCGTCGATCAATAGCACTAATGACGGCGCGAAACCGAGCAGGGCGCGGGCGGCCGAAGCCTCGTGGCGAAGCCGTTCCGCGATGGGCTCGTCGGTGCCGGGGTTGCGCAGGTGCGAGACTATCGCCCTGATCTCCCGAACCGTCGAGTCGATCGAGTCCAGCGCCGTAGTCAGTGTCTTCACCAGCCCCTCCGGCTCGACTCCGGCAGCGGCCGCCTGCCGGGCCGACTCCAGCCTCATGCCGGTGGCGAAGAGCTGTTGGATGGCCAGGTCGTGCAGGTCCCGGGCGATCCGCTCGCGCTCCGAGACGAGGGCCGAGAGGTCGGCGGTGTGCCGGGCCTCGGCCAGCACCAACGCCAGCGCGGCTTGCGACGCGAAGGACTCCGCCGTGGTCAGGTCGGCCTGGTCGAACGAGGCCGAACCGTTCTCCCGCAGCAGCAGCATGACCCCGACCGACCGGCCCGACGTCCGCATGGGCGCGTACAACGCCGGGCCGTACTCGCGTAGCTGCGAGACCCTGAGCGTGTAGGCCCCGGACAATGAGTCCACGATCATGCCGATGCCCTCGGTCAGCACCGTGTGGGAACGGCCGTCGGTCGGCATCCGGCTTCCCACCAGGGATTCGGCGCCCACGCCCTCGGCGATCTCGATGATCAACTGGCCGCGCACGGACGGCAGGATCAGCGCCGCGGTGGCCGCCCCCGCCACGTCCTTGGCCTGCGAGGCGATCACGGTCAGGGCTTCCTCCTCCTCGACTCCGGACAGCAGCATGGTGGTGATGCCTTGGCCTGCCGCCAGCCAGCTCTCGCGCCGCTGCGAGGCCTGGTAGAGCTGGGCGTTCTCGATCATGACCCCGGCCGCTGTCGCTAATGTCGCGACCGCCCGCGCGTCCTCGGCGGTGAACCCGCCTGGCTTGTTCACCAGGTAGACGTGGGCGAACACGGTGTGCCGCACCCGCACCGGCACGGCCAGGAGGTTGTCCACCAGCATGTCCGCGTCCGGGGGCAGTCCCGCCAGCGACGGCGGCAGCTGGTCCAGGATCAGCGGCTCATGGGTGGGGATGCGCGCCATCAGCGCCATCGCGCGCCGGAACTGGCCGAGTTGGGCGGCCAGCTCCTCGTCCGCGCCGTGGGTGTAGAAGCGTTCGTCGATCCCGCGTCCGTCGAGGATGTTGACCGCCGCAGCCCCGGCCCCGGTCAGTTCCGGCGCGGTCTGCACCAGTTCCGCCAGCACCTCTGCCAGGTCGAGCCGCCTGGACAGCGAGACCACGGCGTCCAGCAGGTCCGCTTCGGTCTTGGCTGCCGCTGGCTCGGCGGTCGCCGCAATCTTGTCCGCCAGAGGCTCAGCAATCCCGGGCTCGTGCGGGGCGGGCTCCATTGGCTCGTTCGACTTGTTCGGGTCCGTGGCTTGCATAGGCTCCATTATGGCCCTGACCACTCCGCTGGAGCTGGTCGGCCCGGCCTCGCGTCGCCACCCCTCCCCTGGAAGGCGAAGACGTGGACGATGCCGCCCGGCCAGGTTCGCACGCCGCCCCGAACACCCGCGAACCGGCTCGGCAAGTTTCGGCCGCGGTTCATTTGCCCGGCACGCGTCGGGCGACGATGGCGAGCATCCTCGGCTGATCGCCGGTGTCAGGCCGCTAGCTTTCGCGGGCCTCCAGTTCGCGGCGCGTGCGGGCCAGTTCTCGGACCAATGTGGCCTCGTCCGGCAGGGCGAGCTTGTATTCGGCCGCCAGGACCGCGTTGGGCAGTCCGTCGAGGGCGTAGTGGGCCTCGTCGGCTCCGACCGCTTCCGTCTCGCCGCGCCGCAACATTGCCGCTTTGTTCTTAGACAGGGCGGTGCGCTCGTAGAACTGGCTGTTGATCTGGCGTTTCAACTGCTCGATAGTCCAGCGGCAGCGTGGGCACGGATGCGATCGATCTCCGAACCGGCGATTCTGCAGATGGCCCGTGCAATATCGGCGCTCGCGATGTTTCTGCAGAAACCGTCTGCAGAATCCGCTCTGGAGGCCACATGAGGAAGTATCGCCTCATCAGGTACAGGTTGCGCAGGCCGAAGCCGCGCCCGAACTGCGAAGGCGACTGTCCACTGTGGCGGTGACGTCCGGCGTCGCGCGGTGAGGCGAAACTCGCCGGAATTTGAGTCCCCGGTCGAATCTGTGCAAGTTTCGCCTCCTGTTGCCCGATGCCGCTCGGTCGGCTCCCAGCGTTTGCGCAGGTGGGCGCCTCGGCAGCATCGGCCGCCCTTTCCGGCCGCGGGCCGAACCCGCCGGGATTTGAACCCGGCGTCAAATCGCTGCGGGTTTGGACCTTCTCATTCGTCCAAGAGTTCCATACCGAGAATCCGGGACGCGCGGCGGTCGAAGGTGATGGTCGACGAGCAGCCGGCGCGGGCGGCGCGGAGGGCGATGAGTGCGTCTGCGAGGTCGCACCCCGCCTGGCCCGCGACCTGGAGCGCCCGCGCGACCATGTCCGAGTCCTCGAAGACCAGTTCCTGCGTCTCCAAGAGCCCGCGTATCACCTGGGACACTTGGCTGCGGCTCATTTTGTAGGTCGCCCTCAGCGCCCATGTCAGTTCGGCTGTCGTGATCAACGTCACATAGCCCGGATGGTCCGTACTCAGGTCGGCAATGGCTCGCTCTGCTAATCGCGACTGCACCGGATCATCCCCGGTGACGAATCGGACCAGCACATTGGTGTCGAGCCCGATCACCGGTCGAGCCCAGCCGACTCGATGGCTCCTTGGATGATGCCTTCCTCTATTTCTTCGAGGGTGGCGTGGACGCCGTTGTAGGCGATCCCGTACAGGTCCATTAGCTTCCTGGCTCTCGGTCTTATGGCGAAATGTCCGTCTTCTTCCTCCACGAAGTCGATCTTCATGCCCTCGTGCAGACGCAGTTTCCTCCGCACCTCGGCTGGAATGGTGACTTGCCCTTTACTGGTGATGGTCGCAGTAGGCATGTGACTCTCCTCTACGATATGCCTTACTTCAGTATAAGGAACCAGGCGAGGCGAATCAACCGCTGTGCCGCCCAGTGTGATCGCGTTCTGAGGGCTGGTCAGGCCGGCCGCACGGAGCCGTCGGCCACGCGGTAGACCCGGTCGGTCCCGAACAGGGTGTCCTCCTGGTGCGAGACCACCATCAGCCCGCGCCCCTCGGCCCGTGCCGCCGCTATCAGTTCGGCGGTCAGCCGCCGTCCGGCCGCCGGGTCCAAGTGCTCGGCGGGCTCGTCCAGCAGGATGTACCGCGCCGGGCTGACCAGCGCGCGCGCCAGCAGCAGCCGTCGCCGTTCCCCGCCGGACACGTCGGCCGCGCCGGAGCCCAGCAGGGTGCCGATGCCGTGGGGGAGGCCCGCCAGCCAACCGTCGAGCCCGACCCGGCCCAGCACCGCGACGGCCTCCGATTCGGTCAGCGACCCGCGCGCCACGCGCAGGTTCTCCAGCACGCTGGTGGCGAAGATGTGCGCGTCCTCGGAGATGAAGACGACGGTCTGCGCGCGAGCTTCGGATGTCAGATCGAACAACCCCACACCGCCCACCGAGACCGACCCGGCCTCAGGCGGGATCAGCCCGGACAAGGTCATCAGCAGGGTCGTCTTCCCGGCGCCGGACCGTCCGACCAGCCCAATCGCCTCGCCCGGAGACAACGTCAAGAAGACATCGGACACGACCGGCCGATCAGGCTCCCAGCCCGCGGTCAGGCCAACGGCCTCCAGCGCGCCGTCCGGCGCCTGATCGACAGGCGGGGGTGAACCCGGCAGGGCGAGCGAAGACGAGTGCCCGGCATCGGCCAACGAGACGATCCGGGCGGCGGCCGCGCGGGACTTGTAGACCTGGGCGGCGGCGGTCGAGAGCCCGGCCACCGACTCGAAGGCGGCGAGGGGAGTCAGCACTATGACGCCGACCTCGGTGGCAGAGATGGCCCCGGAGCGCCAGGCCAGAGCCGACAGGATCAGAGTCGAGATCAGCGCCAGGCCGGAGCCGACCTCGGTCACTGCGGACGCCAGGGCGGAGGGCCGCGCGACCGCGTCCGTGGCGGTGGCGAGCCGCTTCTCCTGGGCTTTGAGAGCGGTCATGGCGTGGCCCAACTGCCCGGAGACGCGCAGTTCGGAGGCGTTCTCGATGATCCCCAGCGAGGAGGCGGAGACCTCGGACCGGGCGCCGGACGCCATCAGTTCTGACAGCCGCGCCGCCCGGAAGGTCAGGGCCGGGCCGCCCACCGCGACCACCGCCAGGCAGACGAACACGGCGAGGCCGGCCTCCGGCAGGAAGCACGCCACGGCCGCCGACGAGCCGACCATCAACACCGCCGCGACCAGAGTGGGGATGATGCCGCGCACCACCAGATCGCCCACGTCGTCGATGTCCGCGCCGACGCGAGCCAGCACATCGCCGCGCTTGAAGGCGGCCGCGCCCGCGCCGGACCCGGAGGCCATCCGCTCGTAGAGGCGCACCCGCAGATTGGTCATGCCGGAGAGCGCCACCCGGTGCGCCGTCAACCGTTCGACGTAGCGCGAGACGCCCCGCGTGATGCCGAAAGCCCGCACCCCCACGACCGCCACCTGCAGCGACAGCACCGGCGGCATCTGCGACGCCCGCACGATCAACCAGGCCGAGGCCCCGGCCAGCGCCACTGACGCGGCCTGGGTCAGAGCCCCGAAGAACACCGCCGCCATCAGGGGGCCGAGTCTCAGCCCAGTCAGCCGGATCGCCCGCCGCAGGGGCCGTTTCGGTTGGCCGCCCCTCGCGCTGGCCGCGTCCCGGCCGATTGGGCGGGTCACGCCGCGCACATCGCGCCGCCCGCTCATGCCGTCACCTCGCTGAAAGCCGACGACTCCACGGCCACGGACCGGTGGGCGGTGCTGAGCAGGGCCGCGCGGTGGGCCACCAGCAGAACGGTGCGGCCCTGCCGGTTCAGCGCGGTGATCGACTCCAGGATCAGCGCCTCGGTGGCGGCGTCCAGGTGAGCGGTCGGCTCGTCCAGCACCACCAGGGGCTGATCGCCGAGGAACGCACGCGCCAGAGCCAGCCGTTGCCGCTGCCCCACCGAGAGCCCAAGGCCGCCCTGCCCGATCCGCGTCCGCCAGCCGGAGGGCAGCTCGGCCACGACGGCGTCGAAGTTGGCGGCCCGCGCCGCCGCCTCGACCTCCGGGGTCACCGCCGGGTCGGAATCGTAGACCTCGAGCAGGTTCTGCAGCACGGTCCCCGGCAGTAGCGCCGGTCGCTGGGGCGCCCACGCGATCTGAGCCCACCAACTCCCCAGGTCGACCTCGCTCAGGTCGATTTCGTCTACGCTCCCACCGCCGCCGATGCCGCCGCCTCGGCTTTCCCCGTCCGCGCCCTCCCCCGAGGCCCCGTCTTGGGCGGCGTCAGGATGGGAACACGGGTTTGCGTCAGACGCCAACCTGTGTTCCGGCACTATCAGCACCCGGCCCTCGGTCGGGCGGGTCAGGCCCAGCAGGACCTCCACGGCGGTGGACTTGCCAGCGCCGTTGGGGCCGGTCAGAGCGGTCAGCGAGGCGGGTGGCAGCGAGAAGCTGAGCCGGGAGGGGGCCTGGTAGTCGCGGCCGGGGGCCTGGACCGAGACGTTGTCGAAGACGATGGTCGCGCGGCGCAGATCGGGAGCGGGCAGCGTCCCGGCCGCGGGCACAGGGAGGGCCAGCAGGTCGAAGGCCCGGTTCGAGGCGGCCACGCCGTTGGCGGAGGCGTGGAAGTGGGAGCCGACGTTGCGGAGCGGCAGGAAGACTTCGGGCGCGATCATGATGATGGCCAGCCCGTCAACCAGCGACATCTGCCCGTAGCACAGGCGCAGCCCGACCGAGACCGCGACCAGCGCGACCGAGAGGGTGGCGATCAGCTCCAGTGCCGCCCCGGACAGGAAAGCGATCCTGACCGTTCCGAAGGTGGCCTTCTGGTGGGCTCGCGAGAGCTCCCGCACGCGCCCGGCGGGCCCGCGTTCGCGACCCAAGGCCTTGAGCGTCGGCAGGCCGGTGATCAGGTCCATCACCTGAGCGCCCAACTGGGTCATGGTCTTCAGGCGGCGCGCCGAATAGGCTTCGGTCAGCCGACCTATCAGCACCATGAAGATGGGGATCAGGGGGATCGTGACCAACATGATGACAGCCGCGACCCAGTCCACGAACCCGGCCACGACCAGGAGGATCGGCGTCACGGTCGCGACCATCAGCAATTGCGGCAGGTACCGCGCGAAGTAGGCGTCGAGGGCGTCCAAACCCCGTGTCACCAACTGCGCCGCCTTAGCGGCCCCGCCCTCCGCCTCGAAGCGAGGGCCGAGCGCCACCACATGCTCCAGGACGGAACCGCGCAGCTCGGCGATGGTGTTGATGGCCGCCCGGTGCGCGAAGCGCTCCTGGGTCCAAGCGACGCCCACCCGCACGGCGACTATCACCACCACCGCGATCAGGCCGTCACGCAAGCCATGGGCGCCGAACTCGCCGCCGGAGGCCAAGGTGCCGACCAGCCGGGCCACCACCATCGCCTGCGAGACCACGGCCACCGACATGACCAGGCCGAGGACGGCAGTCAGGACGATGTAGCCGCGGGCGGCCCGGGCATGTTTGATTAGTCGAGGATCAAGGGGCTTCATTATCGGCTGATCCTATCCCAGAATCCGCTCGCGCATGATCTTTCGTACTATTCGTACAAGGGATTCATTCGTCGTCGCGGGCCGCCGCGACTGCCGCCGCCGCGATGGACGCCAGGGTGGCCTTGGCTTCGGGCGAGGTCGCCGCCAGCACCGCCCTGCCGCCGCCCGAATTGGAGCCGCCGTTCGCGGGCTCTGCGCCCACGGCATCGGAACGGTTCTTGCGATGCTTCTTGCCGCCCCGCTTCTTGCGCTTGCCGCCTCCGCCGTCGCCCCCGTTGCCCGAGTCGCCGCCCGCGCCCTTGCCACCGCCGGACCCGCTCTTGCCGCCAGAGCCGCCGGACCCGCCCCGCTCCACCGGATCGGCGTGGACTATGAACCCGCGCCCGCCGCAGGCCTCGCAGGTCTCGGAGAAGGCCTCGACCAACCCCTGGCCGACCCGTTTGCGGGTCATCTGGACCAGGCCGAGCGAGGTCACCTCGGCCACCTGGTGCCGGGTGCGGTCGCGGGCCAGGGCCTCGACCAGGCGGCGCAGCACCAGGTCGCGGTTCGACTCCAGGACCATGTCGATGAAGTCGATCACGATGATCCCGCCGATGTCCCGCAGCCGCAACTGCCGCACTATCTCCTCGGCGGCCTCCAGGTTGTTGCGCGTGACGGTCTCCTCGAGCGTGCCGCCAGCCCCGGTGAACTTGCCGGTGTTGACGTCGATCACGCTCATCGCCTCGGTCCGGTCTATGACCAGCGAGCCGCCGGACGGCAGCCAGACCTTGCGGTCCATGCCCTTGGCCAGTTGCTCGTCGATCCGGTCGGCCGCGAAGACGTCCTGGTCCGAGGTCCAGCGTTGGGCGCGGTCGCGCAGTTCGGGCGCCACCTCGTCCAAGTAGCCGCTGATGTCGCTCCAAGCCTGCTCGCCGGACACCGTGAGAGATGTGAAATCGGCGTTGAAGATGTCCCGCACCACCCGGATCGCCAGATCGGGTTCGCCCTTGAGCAGCGCCGGCGCGTGGGCGGTGGCGGCTTTCTTCTGAATCTTCTGCCAACTGGCGGCGAGGCGTTCCACGTCGGCCTTGAGCTCGGCGTCCGAGGCGCCCTCGGCGGCGGTGCGGACAATCACGCCCGATCCCTCCGGCACGATCTCCTTGAGCAGTTTCTTCAAGCGCTGGCGCTCGCCTTCCGGCAGCTTGCGCGAGATGCCCGTCATGGAGCCGTCCGGCACGAACACCAGGTACCGCCCGGCCAGCGTGATCTGCGAGGTCAGGCGAGAGCCCTTGTGGCCGATCGGGTCCTTGGTGACCTGCACCATCACCGAATCGCCCGAGTTCAAGGCCTGCTCGATCCGGCGCGGCTGGCCCTCCAGCCCGACAGCGTCCCAGTTGACCTCGCCGGCGTAGAGGACGGCGTTGCGTCCCCGCCCGATGTCCACGAAGGCCGCCTCCATCGACGGCAGCACGTTCTGGACCCGGCCCAGGTAGACGTTGCCGACCATGGTGTGCTGGGTCCGCCGCGCGACATAGTGTTCGACCAGCACGCCGTCCTCCAGCACCGCGATCTGGGTGCGGCCGTCGCGTTCGCGGACCACCATCCGCCGCTCGACCGCTTCGCGCCGGGCCAGGAATTCGGCCTCGGTGATCTGGGTCCGCCGCCGCCCGGTCTCGCGGCCCTCCTTGCGCCGTTGCCGCTTGGCTTCCAACCGGGTCGAGCCGGACACGGCGGTGACGCCTGAGGCTTCGGCCGCGGCCGCCTCGCCTTTGCGCGCCGGGCGGGTCCGCCGCCGCCTGCGCCGCGAGCCGCCGTCGTCGCCGTCTTCGGGTTCGGCCACCAGGTCGTGGGACACGAGTTCGTCTGGCGCGTCGGCTTTGCCTTGTTCGGCTGATTTGCCCGATGCCGCGCCCTGGGTCCCGCTCGCAGCCTTGGCTTGGTCCGAGCCCGCTTTGGCGCCGCCCCGCTTGCGGGCCGAACGGGAACCGGACTCGTCGGTCTTGGCCTCACCAGCCTTCGACCCGTTGGCCCTGGACTCGTTGGCTCTGCCTTCGCCGCCCCTGGCTGGGCCGGACCTCGAATCGGCCGTCCGGCCCTGGCCGGACTTGGTCCTTGAACCGCTCCTGGCGCCGTCACTCGCGTCGCGATCCGCGCTCGAGCCGTCCGGGGCGGTCGTGTCGAATGCGCCCTCGACCGCTTCCGCCGCCCTCCGTCTGCCCGGCGCCGAGGCCAGCACCGGCGCTTGGAACAGCAGAGCGGTCATGGGCAGGCGCCCTTCGCCGCCGACTGGCTCGGGGGGTTGTCCGGCCGTGGTCTTGGACGCGGCTCGCTGGCGCGAGCCGCTTCTGGTCGCGGCCAACTTCGCCGTCTTGGACTCCGGCGCGCCGGAGTCGGCTTGGCTGGATTCGGACCTGCCGCGCTCGGGCGTGCCGCGCCGGGCCGTGCCGCGCCCAGCCTGGCCGGTCTCGGGCTGGCCAGGTTCAGACTTGCTGGTCTCAGGCGTGCCTCGTTCGGCCTGCCTGGACCTGGACTTGCCTGGTTCGGCCTGGCCGGGCTCGGACTTGCCTGGTTCGGCCTGGCCGGGTTCCGTGCGACCGGATTCAGATGCCCCGGACGCGGCCTTCGCCGCAGGCGCGCGATCAGTTGCCGTCATGCTTGCTCCAGCCTTGGCCCGGCTCCTGGTGCCTCTGGCCGCTTTGGCGGTCGTCGCCGTGGCCGCGGTTCGGTCCGACTGGTCCGCGGCGTCAGCCGAAGCCGGGCCAGATTCATTCCTGGCCGATGGGCCGGAATCGTCCGGGCCGGCTCCGCTGGCGGCGCCGGCGGTCGCCGCCTTGGCGGTCTTGCCGCCTCTGGTGCTGCCGCGAGCGCTGGACTTGGCGCCGGTCCGGGCGCGAGCCGGCTTCTTGGCCCCGGCGTCACCGTCCTGCGAGCCAGACGATTCGCCCGCGAGCCGCTCGGAGTGCCGGGCCACGGCATCGGACAGGTCGACCAATTCGTCGAGAGCCTTGATGTCCGGCGCCGACTGCGCCATGGTCGCTCGCCTGGGCGCACGCTTACGGGGCGCGGGCAAGTCGATATCGAATTGTGGTTGTTCGTTTGTCACTGAATTGCTCCATGGCGCCGCCAAGACGCCACGCCCTGTCCGGCGGCCACCGGTGTCGTTCACCGCCCCCGCCCGCATCCGGGCGAATGAGCCGTGTAAGCCTCTTCTGGTCCGATGCCTACGTCCCGATCCGGGAGAAGGGAGCCTGGATGACTCCTGCCTCGACCGAATACTCACCTTGGGCCAGGCGGGTCGCGCGTGGTGGCGACCCGATCTCAAGACCATTTGCCACAAGGGCGGCGATGACATCGTCTGGCCTGACGGCAGGCGTGGCGTGCCGCAAGACCACCTCCAGTATGGCACACGGCTCGGCTGAACTGGTCGAACCCGGCTCCTCGGGACCGTCGCCGGACTGATCGCGGGTGCCTGCGCGGTCACCCGGACCCACGTCCCCGCTCGACTCGAGCGGTGCCTGGAACACGGGTTGGCGTCTGACGCAAACCCGTGTTCCCCATCCTCCAGATGCCGATTCTCTCGGACGGGGATCAGCCGTCGCCGAGGCGCTCATGGCCAGAACATTGCTGCGGACATCGATCAGGCGGGCGGGTCTCGCGCCGCGCCGTCCACGGGAACGGTCGGACTGACCGGGCGGCCCAGGTCGGACCTGCTCGGCCTCATAGCTCTCCAGGGCCAAGAACCGGGCCGCCATCGGCGCCAGTATTTCCACCGGCAGCTGGCCGAACTCGATCAGCCACACGGAGGCCGAGAGCAGGGCGGCCAGGTCGCCTTGGGCGCTCTTGTCCCAGGGCCGAACCTCGAGGATGGGCAGGTCGCGTGGCATGGCGCGGTTCAACCGGGTCAAGACCGCGTCCGGTGCCAATTCCTCGGTCAGGCGGATCAGCAAGTATTCGGCCTCGGAGGCGGCGCCGGTCGGCGCGGCTCCCAGATAGGACAGGCGGGGATGGGGGGTGAACCCAGCCGAGTGGGCTATCGGCAGGGCGGCCCGTCGCACGGCTCGCTCGAAGGCGCGCTGAATGACCCGGTGCGAGGCGAACCGCAGGGGTCCGCGCTTGGCGTAACGCAAGGCCAGGGTCTGGACCGCCGGTGGAGGCGGTGGACTGGACGGCATCGGAGTGCGCCGCCGGGCTGGCGCCGGAGCGGAGGGGGCAGCGGTCGCAGATGAGGCGCCGGGCGAACCGGGGCCGGACAAGGCGGCGCCACACCGCGGGGTGCCTGACGGGGCGGGGCCGGACGGGGCGGTGTAGGGAGACGCCCCAGCGGCATCGTGCAAATTCTGCTCCGGCAAGATATTCCCGCTCACAGGCCCGCCGCCAACTGGATCTCGGAGCCCAACTGGGTGCAGACGCCACAGTCGTAGCAACTCGACCAGCGGCAATCCTCGACCCCTTCGCCGCTGATCGAGGCGACCCAGTCGTCCCACAGCCACTCGCGGTCCAGCCCGGCGTCGAGGTGGTCCCACGGCAGGACTTCGTCGAAATCGCGCTGGCGGGTGGTGTACCAGTCGAGCGACAGGCCGAGCGGCTCCAGTTCGGCGGCGGCCGAGGCCTCCCACAAGTCCATGTCGAGAAACTCGCGCCACCCGTCGAACCGCGCGCCGGACCGCCAGGCGCGTTCGATCACGGCCCCGACCCGTCGGTCCCCGCGTGACAGCAGCCCCTCCAACATGGCCGGCCTGCCCGGTGCCGAGCGGATCGTGATGGACCGACCGGGGCGGCCTTGCGCGGCGACTGCCTGGCGCAACGCGGACAAGCGGGCGTCGACCTCGGCGGGCGGGCACTGCCCGGCCCATTGGAACGGAGTGTGCGGTTTGGGCACGAACGGCCCGATCGAGACGGTGCAGGAGATGTCCTTCGAGCCGGTGGCGCGCCGACCGGCCTCGATGACGCGGCGGGCGAGCTCCGCGATCTGGGTGACGTCCTCGACCTCCTCCGTCGGCAGCCCGCACATGAAATAGAGCTTGACCGAACGCCAGCCTTGGTTGAAAGCAGTGGTGACCGTCCCGATCAAATCGTCCTCGGTGACCTGTTTGTTGATGACGCGGCGGATGCGCTCGGAGCCGCCCTCGGGCGCGAAAGTCAGCCCTGGCCGCCGTCCGCCGCGGGTGAGCTCCTGGGCCAGTTCGATGTTGAAGGCGTCCACCCTGGTCGAGGGCAGGGACAGGCCGGTCTGCGAGCCTTGGTACTCGTCGGCCATCGATCTGGCCATCGGCGCGATCTGCGAGTGGTCGGCGGAGGACAGCGACAGCAGTCCGACCTCGTCGAAGCCGGTGGCGTCCAGCGCTTGGCGGGCCATGCGTTGGACCACGGCGGCGCTCCGTTCGCGCACCGGGCGGGTGATCATGCCGGCCTGGCAGAAGCGGCAGCCGCGCAGGCAGCCCCGGAAGATCTCGACCGAGGCGCGCTCGTGGACGGTCTCCGCGAAGGGCACCAGCGGCGCCTTGGGGTACTGCCATTGGTCCAGGTCGAGCACCGTCTTCTTGGCCGGCCGGGCGGGCGCTTGGTGCCTGTTCGGCTCCACCTGGGCGATCTGTTTGGTGTCCGGGTCGTAGGTGACGTCGTAGAAGGCCGGGACGTAGACCAGATCTTGTTCGGCCAGGCGCTGGAGCAGGCCCCGCCGTCCGCCCGGCCTGCCTTGGGCCTTCCATTGCCCGATGCCGCCCGTGATGGCTCCGACCACCTCCTCGCCGTCGCCCAGCACGGCCCCGTCGATGAAATCCGCCAACGGCTCTGGGTTGAAGGCGCAGTGGCCGCCGACTATCACCAGGGGGTCGGTCTCGCGGCGGTCCTCGGCGTGGAGCGGCAGCCCGGCCAACTGGAGGCAGGTCAGCAGGTTGGTGTAGCCGAGCTCGGTCGAGAGCGACACGCCGATGATGTCAAAGCTGCCGACTGGTCGGTGGGAGTCGACTGTGAACCATTGGAGTCCGGTTTCGACCATCGCTCGTTCCATGTCCGGCCAGGGGGCATAGGCCCTTTCGGCCAGGGCGTCGGGGCGCTCGTTGATGATCTCGTAGAGCATCTGGAGGCCCTGGTTGGGGACCGCGACTTCGTAGGCGTCAGGGAACGCCAGGACCCAACGTGTGGTTGTTCCGTCGCCTTGGTTCCACGCTTTGACTTGCGAATTCGTCTCTCCGCCGATGTACTGTACCGGGTTTTGGACGCGCGCCAGCAATGCTTCGACGCGGGGCCAGGCGGAGGCCGGCTCCGGTTCTCGGCCGGGGTCCCCATAGTCGGTCATGCGGCTCCTTGTCAAGTGATTCGTCCTGCGATGGGTACTCTTACCAAAGTCGGCCCCTTGGCGGGGCCTAATCGTGAAGAAGTTGGCAGAAACTGTGAAGGTTTTGGGACCTAGGTCCCATGAACTCGCGCCTGTTCACCATAGCGTGAAACCAGGCGCCGGGGCACGTTCGCCCCTGCCGTCATCCACAACTACAAATTCTG
>JAISCU010000079.1 GCA_031265345.1 Bifidobacteriaceae bacterium | reverse complement strand
ACAAGGAGATCTCCGGTCAGATCTCGGTCCCAGGGTTCAGGCCCGGCAAGGTGCCCGCCCAGATCATCGACCGGCGGGTCGGCCGGGGCGTGGTGATCGAGCAGGCAGTCAACGATTCCCTGAACGACTGGTACCGCGAGGCGCTCAAGGAGCACGACGTCCGCCCAATGGCGAGCCCCGAGGTGGACATGAGCCGGGAGCCGGACGCGACCCAGGCCGAGCCGGACTTCGAGTTCACCGCCACCGTCGAGGTCCGCCCGGAGGTCGCCGTCCCCGACCTCTCCAAGGTCAAGGTCCAGGTGGCGACGCCGGAAGTCTCTGACGAGAGAGTCGATGAATTGCTGGACGAGCTGCGGGAACGGTTCGCCTCGCTGAAGACCGTGGACCGCCCGGCCCAGGACGGCGACTTCGTCACCATCGACCTCAAAGCGGAGATCGACGGCGAGGAGATCGACTCCGTGTCCGGCATCTCCTATCAGCTGGGCTCCGGCGGGATGCTCGATGGGCTGGACGAGGCGCTCGACGGCCTGTCGGCGGACGAGGTGACCACCTTCGACTCGCCGCTGGCCGGCGGCGACCGGGCCGGGGAAGTGTCCCTTGTGACGGTGACCCTGACCGCCGTCAAGGAGCGCGAGTTGCCGCCCGCGGACGACGAGTTCGCCGAGATGGCCAGCGAGTTCGACACCATCGAGGAGCTCCGCGAGGGCCTGCGGAAGACCGCCGCCGAGGCGGCCGAGCGGGGCCAGGTCATCGAGGCGCAGGACAAGCTGATCGACCATCTGCTGGAGACGCTGGACTTCCAAGCCCCGCCCGGAGTGGTCGAGGCGGACGCCAAAGCCCGCCTCGAAGCGGACCAGAAGGACGCCGAGGACGAAGCGACGGTGGCCGAGTACAAGGCCGACTCGATCAAGGCCATCCGCACGCAGTTGCTGATGGACGCGCTGGTGGAGCACTTCAAGATCACCGCCGAGCCGCGCGAGCTGATCGCCTTCATCGCCCGGACCGCCCAGACCTACGGCATGGACCCGGAGATGTTCCTGAACACGGCGGCCACCAGCGGCGAGCTGCCGCACTTCCAGGCCGAACTGCTGCGCAACAAGGCTTCGGTGGAGGCGCTGAGGCAAGTCGAGGTCGAGGACACCAACGGCGAGCCGGTGGATGTCAAGTCGCGCTTGACGGCGCCGGAAGCACCAGCGGCGGAGCTCGGCGCGGACTTGGCGGGACGCGACGGCGACGCCACCATCGACTCCGACATGGTGGACCAGGCGCTGATCGAGGAGGTCGGGATCGACCTCGAGTCCCTGGCCCAGGCCGACAAAGGCGCCTGACCCGTCCGCGAAACCAACTTGCCCGATGCCGCCGCCCCGGCCCGGCGGCATCGTCCAAGGCCTTAACCGGGCGAGTTTCCACGCCTGTAGCGAAACCGGGCTTCCGCCACGCCCAAGCGGGCGGTCGGGGCGTTAGGGTCGTGGGAGCAAAAGACCATCGAGAGGAAGTCATGAGCTTGGAATCTCCCGCCCTGGCCGCCGGGGACGGTCCCGGCATGGGCCTGAACGATTCGATCTTCAACCGCCTGCTCAGGGAGCGCATCATCTGGCTCGGCAGCGAGGTCCGCGATGAGAACGCAAATGCCATCTGCGCCCAGATGATGCTGCTGGCGGCGGAGGACCCGGAGCGCGACATCTACCTGTACATCAACTCGCCCGGAGGCTCCATCACGGCCGGCATGGCGATCTACGACACCATGCAGTACATCAAGCCCGATGTGGCGACGGTGGCGGTCGGCATGGCGGCGTCGATGGGGCAGTTCCTGCTGTCCTCGGGCCAGAAGGGCAAGCGTTACGCCACGCCGCACGCGCGGGTCATGATGCACCAGCCGTCCGGGGGGATCGGCGGCACCGCGACCGACATCAGGATCAACGCCGAACTGATCCTGCACATGAAACGGCAGTTGGCGGCATTGATCGCTGAGCAGACCGGCAAGACGGTGGAGCAGATCAACAAGGATTCGGACCGGGATCGCTGGTTCACGGCCCCGGAGGCGCTGGAGTACGGCTTCATCGACAAAGTGGTGGCCCACGAGTCGGTGGTGCGCACCGCCGCCAAGCGGAAGTCCGCGCCGAAGGATGGGGAGTGACCATGACCACGATTGATCCGCGTTCGACCTATGGAGCTTTGGCGCCGATGGCCCTGGCGCCGGCGGTCATGATGCCGCAGTCGCGTTACGTGCTGCCGTCCTTCGAGGAGCGCACGCCGTACGGTTTCAAACGCCAGGACCCGTACGCCAAGCTGTTCGAGGATCGGATCGTCTTCCTGGGCGTCCAGATCGACGACGCCTCGGCGGACGACATCATGGCGCAGCTGCTGGTGCTGGAGTCGCAGGACCCGAACCGCGACATCACCATGTACATCAACTCGCCGGGCGGCTCGATCACCGCGCTGACCGCGATCTACGACACCATGCAGTACATCACGCCGCGCATCCAGACGGTCTGCCTGGGCCAGGCCGCCTCGGCCGCTGCCGTGGTGTTGGCCGCTGGGACCCCGGGGTTGCGCCTGGCGCTGCCGAACGCCCGCGTGCTGATCCACCAGCCCGCTTTCGAGGGCGGGGCTTACGCCCAGGCCAGCGACATCGAGATCCAGGCGAACGAGATCCTGCGCATCCGCCAGTGGCTCGAGGACACCATCTCCAAGCACTCCAATCGCACCCCGGAGCAGGTCCGCGAGGACATCGAGCGGGACAAGATCCTGACCGCCGACCAGGCCTTGGAGTACGGCATGATCGACCAGGTCCTCAAGTCGCGCAAGACGGTCGAGAAGTCCTAGCCGGGTTCGCGGGTCCGGCCCGCGTCGGCGCATGGTTTCGCGGTGCACGATGCCGCTGCGGCGTCTTCGCGCGCCCCTCGGGTCCGTTTGGTGGCCGAGTTGGGAGCCCGGCCTAGAGCCTAATCACGGTGCCGAGCACCACGAGGCCGATCAGCACCGCCACCGCCAGCCCGGACCAGAGCGCGCCGCCGCGAGTCCACTTGAACCGCTGGTAGGCGACCACCACCAGCGTCTCCGCGCATGCCGCCAACAACAGCATTGAGGCGAGCCAGGTGCCGCTGAAGTCGTTGATGTCACCGAACAGCCCCGACGCTCCGGGCCACACGAACCAGGCCGCGGCGCTGGCCCCGGCGCCCAGCAACACGGCCGCCACGCAGGCGATGGTACCGCCCACCAGACGACCGATCCGCTCTTCCTTGCTGATGTCTTGACGGACTTCCGGTCGCTTGGCGAGCCAATCCCTGGTTGCGTCCCTCATGGTGCGCCATTGTATCGGCGCGACATGGGCTGGGCTGTGCCGCCACCGCCTGAGCCGCGTGTCGAGAGCTGCCAGAAGCTGCGCCGGGTAGCCTTGGAGGCGATGAACAAGACGGATGCCCCGCGAACGCGGGTGGCGCTGCTGTTCGGCGGACGATCCGGCGAGCACTCGATCAGTTGCTTGACCGCTGGGTCCATCCTGGAGGCGATCGACCGGCGCCGGTTCGAGCCCGTGCCGGTGGGCATCACCCGCGAGGGGCGCTGGACGCTGGCGCCGGACTGCGCTTCCGATCTGACGATGATTGACGGCCGTCTGCCGGAGGTCACGGCGGAGGGGCCGGAGGTCCTGGCGCCGGCCCAGGCCGGGTCGAGCGAATGGCGCCTTCTTGACCACGGCGGCCAGGTCCGCTCGTTGGGCGTGATCGACGTGGCGTTCCCGCTGCTCCACGGCCCCTTCGGAGAGGACGGGACCATTCAGGGGCTGCTCGAGTTGACGGACCAGCGCTATGTCGGCGCGGGAGTCCTGGCCAGCGCCGTGGGCCAGGACAAGGGTTACATGAAGTGCGTGTTCGAGTCCCACGGCCTGCCCGTCCAGCCCTACGCCGTCATCACGCCCCGTCAGTGGGCCAGCGACCGCCGCGCGGCCCTGGACAGGGGTCTGGCCCTGGGCCTGCCATTGTTCGTCAAACCTTGCCGAGCGGGCTCGTCGCTCGGCATCTCCAGAGTCGGCGCGGCCCAGGACTTGGAACCGGCCATCGAGGCGGCGCGGCTGCATGATCCGCGCGTGCTGGTGGAGAAGGCCGCTGAGGGCCGGGAGATCGAATGCGCCGTGCTGGGGTCGCGCGGGGGGCGGCCGCCGCGCGCCTCGCTGCCGTCCGAGATAGTGGTCCAGGGCGGCCACGAGTTCTACGATTTCGACGCCAAATACCTCGACGCCGCCGGAGCCGAGTTGCGTTGCCCGGCCGAGCTGCCGCCGTCTGCCATCGGAGCGATCCAAGCCATGGCCGTCGCCGCTTTCGACACCATCGGCGCGGAGGGGCTGTCGCGGGTCGACTTCTTCTACGACGAGTCCGGCCGCGAGCCGCTCGTCATCAACGAGATCAACACCCTGCCGGGCTTCACGCCGATCTCGCAGTACCCGCGCATGTGGCTGGCCTCCGGGCTGAGCTACGCGGACCTGATCAGCGAGTTGATCGAGTTGGCCCTGGACCGCCCCACCGGATTGCGCTAGCCCGCCTGTGGACGAGGATTCGCTGATCCAAGCCCTGGTCGCTCGCCTGCCCACGGGCCCGGGCACGCAGGTCGGTCCGGGTGACGATGCCGCCGTGGTGGGTTTCGAGGACGGTCGCGTCGCGATCACCACGGACATCCTGGTCGAGGGTGTCCACTTCCGCGACGCCTGGTCGAGCGGTTTCGACGTGGGCTGGCGCCTGGCCGCCCAGAACCTGGCCGATGCCGCCGCCATGGGTGCCGTCCCCAAGTCGCTGGTGGTCGCCCTGGCCGGTCCGCCCGACCGCTTGAGCGGTCGCTGGGGCGAGGAGTTCGCGCGCGGGCTGGCCGCCTATTGCCGCCGCTGGCACGTCGGAGTGGTGGGTGGCGACGTCTCGGCCGGCCCTTCGCTGGTGGCGTGCGGCACGGCTCTGGGCGACCTGGAGGGCCGTCCGCCAGTGCTCCGTTCCGGCGCCCGGGCGGGTCAGGTCGTCGCTGTGTCCGATGCCGTCGCCTCGGCCTCCAGCCCTGGCGATGGTTGGGCTTTGGGCGGCTCAGCAGCCGGATTGGCGTGGCTCGAGGACTCCGGCTGCCAAGCTCAACCAGAAAGTCTCCAGACGACTTTCCGGTCGAACCCACCGGAGGGCCGAGGAAGTCTCCAGACGACTTCTCAACCAGAAAGTCTCCAGACGACTTCTTGGTTGAACACTCCCGTGGACGATCCAGCTTCGCTGGCTGATGCCGCCGTCGCAGCATATCTGCGCCCCGACCCGCCGCTCGACTTGGGTAGGAGTGCCGCCCTCGGTGGCGCGACCGCGATGATGGACATCTCGGACGGCCTGGGCAAAGACGCGGCGCGGCTGGCGCGGGCCAGCGGCGTGCGGTTGGTGATCGATCCGGCCAGCCCAGCCCTGGCCGGGGCTATCTCGCGCTGGCGCCCTCTGGCGGAACTACTTGGCCGCGACCCGCGTCAGTGGGTCCTGGCCGGGGGAGAGGACCACGCCCTGCTGGCCACGTTCGGACCCGACGGCGAACTGCCGGACCGGTGGCACGGCATCGGACAAGTGGTGGCGGCGGGGCAAGACGGGCCGGGCGTGACGTTCCTGGGCGGAGACGCCCCGACGGGAGGCTGGGACCATTTCCAGCCGTGAGTGCCGGTGGGAAGCTAGCGGGTGACCTTGCCCGATTTGATGCACCGCGTGCAGACCTTCAGGCGCATGGGGGTGCCGTCGACCTTGGCGCGTACCTTCTGGATGTTCGGGTTCCAGCGCCGCTTGGTGCGGCGATGCGAGTGGGACACGTTGTAGCCGAAGCCAGGCTTCTTGCCGCAGATTTCGCACTTGGCAGCCACGATGAAACTCCTGAAGACGATGGATTGGTCCGGCCTCACGGCGCGGAGGCAACCTGGATAGCTTAGCGCATGATCGTCAAGTCCACCTCGCGGCCCGGCGATTGGTCGCGCTCGACCTCCCAGTCGAAGTCGTTCAACTCGGATGGCACCCAGTCAAGGTTGAGCGCGTCATAGATCGTCTTGGACGATGCAGTCGCGGGCATGGCCATATCCGCCTCCTCCGATCGTCGGTGCATGGCCAAGGGCAGTCGGGGGCACTTGGATTGTGGGTCGAGGCACTGAGGCGGCCGATGGGGCGGCGGGCGCGACATGACGGTGTCAGACCGGCGTTATAGCCTGGCAGGCGTGGATGTTACTAAGGGCGGTGGTTCCGGGCGGGGCGGCGAGCGCGGCAGCGCGGCCACCGGTCAGGCCGACGCCTACTTGGCGTCCAAGATCGAAAAGGTTGTCGGTCGCGGTGGCAAGAAACTGGCCGATTCCGGCCTCAGGACCGTGGCCGACCTGCTGCGCCATTATCCGAAACGCTACGACGACCCGAGGATCCCGACCGACATGGGCGGCCTGCGCTTGGACGAGGTCGTGTCGATCAACGCGCGTGTGGCCAGCGTCTCGGTCAGGGACATCAAGCAGCGCACGCAATGGCTGGTGGGCGTCGAGATCACGGACGGCGACCACCAACTGGCGCTCACTTTCTTCCTCAAGAAGTGGCATCTGGTGGACTTCTACACGTCCCAGTACCGGGTCGGGCGGATGGGCCTGTTCACCGGCAAGGTCAGCCTCTACCGGGGCCGCCAACAGCTCGTCCACCCCGAAGTGGTCTGGGAGGACGCGATGGCGGCGGAGGACCCCCGCTTTGCGGACCGCCTGATCCCCATCTACCCGGCCGTGGCGGGCATCCAGTCGCCGCAGCTGCAGAAGGCGATCCGCACCGCGTTGTTGGCGTTGGGCGATGACGCCGTCCTCGATCCCCTGCCCGCGCGAGTCCTGAGAGCCCGTCAATTGCCGCCGCTGGGCCAGGCGTTCTGGGAGATCCACAATCCGCGCGGCCCGAGCCAGTGGCAGGCCGCCAGGCGTCGTTTCCGCTTCGAGGAGGCCTTCGTCCTGCAGACCGGCCTGGCTCGGCGCCGCCATCGCCTCGAGACCGGGTCCGCCGCCAGGCCGAGGCCGCTGGCCGCCCGCGCGGACAGCCTGGTGGCCCGCCTGGACGCTGCCCTGCCGTTCGCGCTGACCGGCGGCCAGCGCGAGGCCGGTGACAAGCTGGCCCAGCTGCTGGCCTCGGACCGTCCCATGAACCAACTACTCCAAGGCGACGTCGGATCCGGCAAGACCGTCGTGGCCCTCAGGGCGATGCTCCAGGTGGCCGATGCCGCCGGTCAGGCTGCGCTGCTAGCCCCGACCGAGGTCCTGGCGGCACAGCATTTCCGGACCATCGAGCAGCTATTGGGCGGCCTCGACGGCGGGACAGATGATGAGCCTGCAGGCGTCACGGTGCGGCTCTTGACCGGGGCCATGCCCGGCAAAGCCAGAGTCTCGTTGCTGAATGAGATCGAGCACGCGGAGGCCCAGATCGTGGTCGGCACCCACGCCCTACTAGAGGAATCGGTCAAGTTCCAGGACTTGGGGCTGGTGGTGGTGGACGAGCAGCACCGGTTCGGGGTCGAGCAACGCGACGCCCTGCGCGCCAGGGGCGGCGACCGCCCGCACCTGCTGGTCATGACGGCCACGCCGATCCCCCGGACGGTGGCGATGACGGTGTTCGGGGATCTCGGCATGACTGTTCTGGGCGAGGCTCCGCCGGGCCGTCCGGAGGTCGTCACCACCTGGGTGAATCCCGCCGAGCACCCGCGCTGGCTGCCCAGGGTCTGGGAACGCTTGGCTGAGGAGGTCAAAGCCGGTCACCGCGGTTTCGTGGTCTGCCCCGCCATCGAACCTGGCGAGCCGGAGGCCGGATCGGAGCTGTTCCCCGCCGAGTCGGACGGCTGCTCGGACGGGAGCTCTGGCCTTGACGCTGAGAGCGGCGCTCAGGCACGCGGCCAGTTGGCCTTCCCCATCGCCGAGCCACACGGGCCGGCGAGGACCGGCCAAGCCGCGAAGCGTCCATTGGCGACGGTTTCGCAGACACTGGACCAGCTGCGGGCCGAACCGGCTCTGGCCGGTGTCAGGCTGGCCGCCCTCCACGGGCGCATGACGAGCCAGGAGAAGGACCAGACCATGGCGGCGTTCCAGCGCGGCGACATCGACGTGTTGGTCGCCACCACCGTCATCGAGGTCGGCATCGACGTGCCCGAGGCGACAGCCTTGGTGGTGCTCGACGCCGATCGCTTCGGCCTGTCCCAACTGCACCAATTGCGGGGCCGGATCGGGCGCGGGCGCGATTCGGGGATCTGCCTGCTGGTGTCGGAGGCCGAAGCCGAGTCGGTGGCGGCCAGGCGCCTGGCGGCCATGGAGGAGAGCCGCGACGGCTTCGCCCTGGCGGAGGTGGACCTGGAGACCCGGCGCGAGGGCGAGATACTGGGGGACAGCCAATCGGGCCGTTCGTCGCTCAAACTGGTGCGGCTCACCACCGACCATGAATTGATCGCAGAGGCCCGCCAGGCCGCCGAGGCCGTGATCGCCGAGGACCCGTCGCTGGACCGACACCCCGCCCTGCTCGGAGCCGTGGACGCGTTGCTGGCCGGGCGCGAAGACTATTTGGAGAGGGGATGAGGCGGCCATGACGAGGATCATCGCGGGGGAGGCGGGCGGCCGCACCATCAAGGTCCCGCCGTCAGCCACCAGGCCGACCTCCGACCGCGTCCGCGAAGCCTTGTTCTCGGTGCTCGAGGCGCTGTTCGGCGGCCCGCTCGGCTGGCGCGGCAAGGCCGTCCTGGACCTTTACGCCGGCTCCGGGGCGTTGGCGCTGGAGGCCCTCTCGCGAGGCGCGGCGAGCGCCGTAGCGGTCGATTCCGCTTCCGCCGCCACGCGCGTGATCAGGGCGAACGCCGCCGTCTTGGGCCTCGGCGACCAGTTGCGGGTCGTCACGGCTCCCGTCGAGGCCTTGGTGGCCCGGCCGCCGCCGGGAGGGCGTCCGTTCGACCTGGTCTTCGCGGACCCGCCCTATGACCTTCCCACGGCGCGGGTCGAGGCCGTGCTCGGAAAGATGGCCGTTCCCCCCGGCCGGGCGCCGCCAGGTCAGTCCGCCCAGGCGTCTGGCTCAACTCCGTCGCGTGACCCGTACGACTCGTCTGCCTGGCCTGGCTCTTTGGACGATGCCGCTGGGCCGGCCTGGCTCGCCGCCGGCGCCGTGGTCGTTGTCGAGCGGTCGACGCGATCCCCGGCCGTGGCCTGGCCGTCCGGCTGGGAGGATATCGGTGTGCGAAAGTACGGCGAGACCGCCCTTCACCTGGCTCGGGCCGACGGCCAGAACCGGGGCCTGCCGCCGGACGCCGGGGCCGACCTGGGCGGAAACGCGGCGGTGGGCGGGAAGACGGGCGGACGGCATCGTGCGCCTGGAGCGGGGTCGGGAAGCGAACCTGGGAGGCAAACGAGGAAGGAGAGCGGATGAAGAAGCGATTGGCGGTGGTGCCGGGCTCGTTCGACCCCATCACCCTCGGCCACCGCGACGTGATCAGGCGTGCCGCGGGGCTGTTCGACAGGGTCGTGGTGGGCGTGGCGGTGAACGCGGCCAAACGGGCGCTCCTGCCTGTCGACGTCCGCGTGGCCCTGATCGAGGACTGCGTGCGGGAACTGCCTGGCGTGCAGGTGGCCCAAGTGCCCGGCCTGTTGGCGGAGTTCTGCCGCAAGATCGGCGCGGTGGCGATCGTCAAAGGCCTGCGCGACGGCCAGGACCTGGGCCATGAGGAACCGATGGCGCTGGTCAACAAGGACCTGACGGGCATAGAGACAGTCTTCTTGGCGGCGGCGCCCAGTTGGGGCCACATCTCCAGTTCGTTGGTCAAAGACGTGGCCCGTCACGGCGGCGACGTGTCGGCCTATGTGACGCCCGCGGTGCGGGACGCCCTGGCGGACGTGTTTGGGCCCAGCGGAACCGTGCAGTAGACTGGCAGGTCGGTTCAGCCGGTCCGGCGGAGCCGAAACCACTCGCGAATTCGAACTTATCTAGACACATGCCTGAATCAAGCACCGCACCAGCGCCCGAGTTGACCGTGCCGGTCATGGACTTGGAGCGTCGGCCCGGCGCATCGGAGCAGGCGACGATCAAGTTCGAGGCGTCAGAGGTGATCGGCACCGAGGTGATCGGCATTGCCGAAGGCCAACCGGTCGAGTTGGAGCTGTTGCTCGAATCGGTGCTGGAGGGAGTGCTCGCCACCGGGACCGTGCGTTCGACGGCGCTGGGCGAATGCGGGCGTTGCCTGGATCGGGTCAGCCTCCCGGTGGAGGTCACCTTCCAGGAGCTGTTCGCGTACCCTGAGCGGGTGGAACGGTCCCGGCGTTCGGATCGGGCCGCGCCGGACCTGGGCGAGGACCCGGACCAGCTGACGGTCGTTGACGACACCATCGACCTGACCGGTCCGGTCAGAGACGCGGTGGCGTTGTCGTTGCCGTTCAAGGCGCTCTGCCGGGAGGACTGCGAGGGGCTTTGCTCCGAGTGCGGAGTCCGGCTGGCAGACGAGCCGGGGCACGACCACGGTGCGGTCGATCCGCGCTGGGCCGTCCTGGAAGACATATTGGAAGACGAAAGAAACGAGATTTAGCCGTGGCTGTTCCGAAGCGAAGGCTCTCCCGAGCCAATACGCGAACCCGCCGTTCCCAGTGGAAGACCTCCGCGACCCCGCTGACCGACTGCGCGCATTGCGGCGCGCCGACCCGGCCCCACCATGCCTGCCCCACCTGCGGGACCTACAAGGGCCGGATGTACGCCGCGGCCCAGCGCAGCGAGTTCCAGGACTGAGCCTGAGGCGGTCTGGCCATGACCAGTGCAGTGACTATCGGCCCGCAGGCGGCTGAGCGGTTGCTGAACGGACTCGGTGTCACAATCGACGCGGAGTTGCTGGTCCTGGCGCTGACCCACCGCTCGTTCGCCCATGAGGCGGGTGGCATCCCGACCAATGAGCGGTTGGAGTTCCTGGGCGATTCGGTGCTCGGCCTGGTGGTGACCGAGCATCTGTACCGGTCCCATCCGGACCTGCCGGAAGGCGAGTTGGCCAAGATGCGGGCCGCTTCAGTGTCGCAGCGGGCTTTGGCCAGCGTGGCTCGGGGGATCGGGATCGGCCCCCATATCTTGCTTGGGCGCGGGGAGACCACCACCGGTGGGGCGGACAAAGACTCCATTCTGTCCGACACCCTCGAGGCGTTGTTGGGCGCCGTCTATCTCTGTCACGGCCTCGACATCACCAGGGAGGCGATTCTGTCGCTGCTGGAAGCGACCTTGGAGCGGGCCGCCAGCTTGGGGGCGGGGCTCGATTGGAAGACCTCCCTTCAGGAACTGGTCTCGTCATTGGCGATGAGCCCGGTCGAGTACCAGGCTGACGGCACCGGCCCAGACCATGCCAGAGTCTTCGAGGCGACCGTCTCGGCAGATGGCCGCGAATGGGGCCGCGGCGCCGGAACGTCGAAGAAGATGGCCGAACAGCGGGCGGCCGAGGACGCCTACGGACGCTTGCGGGCCGACTCGGCGCGGCGGGGCGAGCATTCCGGATCGGTTTGACGCACTCAAATCGGCGTTGCCACTTGGTGAGGCTCGGCTGGTCACGCTAGGGTTAGCGGCGTGCAAGGAAGTGACCTCGAACCCAGACCCCTCAGCCAAATCAATGTCATGATCGTGGACGACCACGAAGTCGTCCGCCGCGGTATCGCCGAAGTAGTCGAACGATCGGACGGAATGCGGGTGGTCGCGGAGGCCGGCTCAGTTGCCGAAGCCCTGCGCCGCGCCGTGCTGGTCAACCCTCACGTTATCCTGGTTGACCTGCGCCTTCCCGACGGGACCGGCATCGATCTGATGAAACAGTTGCAGACCGCCGCTCCGACGGCCCGGCCGGTCGTCCTGACATCTTTCGACGACGACGACGCGCTGGCCGCCGCACTCGAAGTCGGCGCCGCCGCATTCCTCCTGAAGTCGGTTCGTGGAGCCGAAATCGCGGATGTGATCCGGGCGGTCGCGCAAGGACGGACCCTGCTCGACGAGCGCACCTTGACTCGCAGACGGGCCGACCACGAGGACCCGACGGCTGATTTGACTCCGTCTGAGCATAAGGTCCTAGCGTTGATCGGTGAAGGCCTGTCGAACCGGGAGATCGCCGAGCGCCTGGGCGTGGCGGAGAAGACGGTCAAGAACCACATCACGTCATTGCTGGCCAAGATGGGTCTGCAGCGTCGCACGCAGGTCGCGGCCTGGGTGGCGGCGAAGGAATCGAGTTCCTGGCGCGCCTGAC
>JAISCU010000072.1 GCA_031265345.1 Bifidobacteriaceae bacterium | reverse complement strand
ACGTGACCAAGAAGCAACGCGACCTCTACGAGGCGCTCGACGCCAAGCCCCCCGCCTGACGCCAGGCCGCCGCCGGCACGGCCGGCCGGCCATGTCACAACCCGGTCGGGAAATCAGGTTGCATAGCCCAGTGGGGGTCGGGTTCGACTTGCTCTTCTGCGGTGGCGACGATCCGGTCGAAGAACGCCATGTTGCAGATCTGGCGGTCCTCGTCTGGGATCGACATGTACAGGGCGTGGGCGCCGCCGGCGAGGTAGAGCAAGTCTTCGAGGTGGGCTTTGGCGTTCTCGTAGGTCTCCCGGTGGGACTCGATCTGGACGTCGAGGAACGCGAGGCGGCGTGTGAGGGCGTCTTGTTCTTCTTTCAGCACGTCGATTGGGACCGCGCCGGCGTAGTGGGCTTTCATCAGGGCGCGGCGCTGTTCGAGGACCTGGGCGCGTTCCTTCTCGGCCTGTTTGCGGTCTTTGGTGTGCTGCTTGTAGATCGCGTCGATCTGGGCGCCGGTCAACTCCCGGAGCGCCGTCACGACATGGCCGGGGATCGTGATCTGCTTGTAATGGTCCTTGACCGACGACTCGACCACGTCTATGGGCGCGCATGGGAGTCCGCAGTCGGTGGGTTTGGCGTGCCGTCCAGCGCACATAAGATGCGGGTAGACCGACCCGTTGCGGGACTTCGCGTTCGCCACGAGCGTCCGCGACCCGCACACGCCGCAGAACGGCCAGGTACTCCGCGGCAACGAACACTCGCGTCACCTCGACCGTCCCGTCCGGATGGATCCCGAACGGCGCGTTCGGCATCAAGAACACGACACTGCCCGGTCATAGCGGAACAGGCCGGCACCGGTCGGGCAGGACCGCCTCCTGTGCCCCGGCGCACGATGACGATCTCCACCTCCTCGGAAAGGGAACACCGAAATCGCCACGCGAGCGTGGCACCTCCGCGGCAGATAGTAGCCGCACCGCCCCGCCAAATCCGTGGACCAACTCGACCCGCTCCCACTTCGCCAAGGCAACCGCCTCAGACACCTCAAGGGGTATCTCGGGCTTGCGGTCACACGGCCCCGGGGTTCGAGTCGGCCGGATCAGGGCGACCCGGGTCGTGAAGAAACGTCGGCCCGCTCCTCTCAACCGGACCGTCCTCCTGGCTCGGCCACGCCAAATCCCCGCGACGCTGAGGGCATGCTCTCCGCAAGACCCAGAGTCACAAGATTGTCCACGAATTCATGAGGCCTCCCACAAAGATGCCCGAAGGCAGATGGGTAGCGCTCAAGTTGTTCCGGGCCGGTCCGCCAAGGATTTCTATAGCCAACGCAAAGAGAGACATATGCCTGGTGAAACGACGATGCTGTTCAAGCAAAATAGAGGTGGTGGCCCTTCGGAACCCCGACCACGGGTTATCGGTGCGAAAAACGCGTCCATCGCGCCTTTGGCCTGGGGGCGTTACTTTCGACATTGGCATATGTGGGAGGTTTCGCATTAGGTCGCTCCTCGTCAAGGTCAGATCTCTCGGCGAAGTCGTCCCCAGTCGTGCTAGCGTCTCAGACTCCTATAGGGAGGGGCCCGCGGCAATCGGAGATCGCGATGCCCTATCTTCGTCCAGAGCCACTGCGCGGAGATGACTGGATGAACCGAGAGGATGTTCGTGAGTCAGACAAACCACAACCCCGTCAGCCGGATAAGGAGGTGCTCCGTTTGGGCTGCCTTCACCGGCACAGTAGCGGCCTGTGCCTTGGTGGTCTCGGGCGCCGGCGCCGCCGGGGCGGTCACCCCGCCGACACACGAAGACGACTACCAAGAGATCGCGAAGGCAGTGGGATCAGCCGCACCAGAACTCCAAGTGGTCAAGGCCGCCGACACCAACGATGGAAGCCTTGTCGCCTCCACTGACTCTTCCTCGGTGAGCCTTCCGGTCGGCGATGGCGAGGCGATCAGAGTCGAAGGCAACGACGGAGCAGAGGCCTTTGGAATAGGGCTGCCGGAAGGCACAGATGTGCTGGGGGCCGGGATCGCGAGCGACGGAACCGTTGTCTACACCACCGACACCGACGCGCAAATCGCGGTGCAGGTACACGATTCGGGCGTGCGCGTCCTGGTTGTCATCGAAAGCTATGACGGGCCGACTCGCTTCGACTATCCCATCACGCTCTCCGAAGACGGTGCCGCCGTGCTCAACCCGGACGGGAACGTCGTCGTTGTCTCGCCCGACGGCGAACCCGTGGCCTTCGCGGAAGCGCCGTGGGCTGTGGACGCCCTCGGACAAGAGGTCCCCACGCACTTCGAGCTTAGCGACAAGGGCTGGGTCAGGGTGGGCGACACGGTGGCGGGGTGCTTCTTATGACGAGGCGCGACCCAGGCAACAGGGCGGTGATCGCCGCCCTCTCGAGCATCGGGGGGGCACTTGCCGCCGCGTTGATCGTCTCGAAACTCCTGCGCTGGGTCGGACTGATATCAACACCAGGAGCCGTGATTGCGGTATACGTTTCCTTCGCGGCCGCTGGAGTGGTCCTCGCGGTACTTTCCGGAATCGAAATCCGGACGAAGCGGCGCAAAACAACGGATTCGTAGCGCATCCGTTTAGTTCAAAGGGCGCGCCTGCAACCCGTTCGGCCGACCAGATCGGTGATGTTCAAACCGGCGACCACTGCCCGTGAATAGGCTTCGACGTCTGCTGGTTCGCTGGTGGCGGCAGGTCGGACGGCGAGGTCTTGGTGTGGGTCCTTCGGGCTGATCTGGCGACACGATTCGGCAGCGGGTATTCGGAGCGGCCTGTGCGCCAGACTGGGCGGTCCTAGGTGATTTGGCCCCCGCAACAGACCTGGCGGACAGCGTCTGCCCGGTATGCGGCTCTGCCGGTACCTCGCGGCGCGGAAGTCGGCTCCGTCGAGCAGATCAGTTCCGCATCACTGACTGGAGCCCTCGCGCGGCCGTGGTTCGCCCGCATGCGCCTCATGCCAGCGAAGGATGCAGATGACTGTTTCACCTGCCTCCCGGCGGATCGTCGGGTGACCAGGCGGTCTTTGGACTTGCTTGGCGGGTCTTGAGCGCGGGAAGCTGGGGGCACGTAACGCCGCAAGGCCTTACGGGCCGCCGTAGGCTCCGGGCACGCGACCGGAGCCGACGTGCTTCTCTGGGCGGCAATGATCGGCTCGACGGTCGCCCGTGTGGCCGTCATCGGCGGCGATCAGCACGCGCTGCAGCCGCGCTGCCGGGAACTCTTGGATCGGTGCGATCAGCGCCTTCTAAGTCCGTTCGTGCGGTGGCGTCGGGTCGCTGCCTTCCTCAGTTCGGCGGTCTCCTTCGTTCGAAGTCCTCGATCAGGTCCTCAGGGTCGACGCTGGCGCTCGCCAACTGGGCCTCAACCCTGGCGTGAGAGGCGGCGAGCGCCGCCCGGTCGGCCGCCGCGGGCTTGGCGGGGGTGAGCACCCCGACAACCTTGCCGCGGCGGGTGATCTGCACCGGCTCGCCCGCTTTGATGTAGTCCGCAAGGTTCGCTCGAAGGTCTTTCACTCCAACGCTCGTCATCTGGGCCTCCTAAGTCTTCCCCAAGTGTACACTTCGTGGTCGCCATGAGGACAGCGCGTATTCGTTCGTGATACGACTTGTGGTCGTGGCTGATGAGCGATTCGATCCCGAACAGGAGCATTCCTTCTATACCCGCCCGGATAACCAGGCACCGCAGGGCCCGGCCCGGCCCCGCAAACCGGGGCTCTCAGCGATTGTGCCTGTAAGGCTGTCGCCTGACGCGTTGAACGAGGTCCGGCAGCGCGCCGAGGCCGACGGCCGCTCGGTCTCGTCGTGGATCCGGCGGGCGATAGAGCACGAACTACAGCATTTCGTTTGAACCTGGGTGACGGATCGGCGCCAGCGGCCTGTCGTCAGCTGGGATGGCGTGCGAATCGGCTGTCTCGGCAGCTGTGGGCCCGCAAACCGATGGTCTGGCCCGCCGGAACCGTGCGAACCGGTGGTCTCGCCGCCGAGGCCACCGAAGGCACGCCCTCTAGCCGCGAGGCAATGCACCATGGGAGAGCTTTGGCGTCGAGTCCGCCGTTTTCCCCGCTCCCGAGTCCGATCACTTGCGCTCTGCCCCGATCCACGGTCGAGTGCCAAACCCGTCGGTCCGGCCTTGTCGCGGCCCGGCTCGACGGTTCGGGGTGAGTCCAATGCCCTGCACTCGTCGAGAACAGTCGCCACGCGCCAGCTGGAGAGGGTGCGAAATGGCCGGGTGTGGAAC
Organism: Bifidobacteriaceae bacterium; assembly: GCA_031265345.1. The sequence goes on along the minus strand of JAISCU010000072.1, from coordinate 6,143 downwards.
AGCGGACCCGGCGGGCATCGGCTGACGGTGACTTGGGAGCTCGTCGAGTAACTGTTCAGGGCGGCGCGGGGCCGTCAATAGAAGGCGACGGCTCCGCTCGCAGAACCGCCTGCGCCACCCCGAAAAGTTCCGCGGACCCTGGGTTTGGCAGAGGGTCAGTCCTGCCACTTGGCAGCCGGGGGTTGCCAGGTCGTGAGTGCTTCGATGAGGCCCGCAGGCGTGTCAGCGACAATGAGCGCGTCGGCGTAGATTCGGCTGAGGAACCCGGCCTCCACCAGCGAGCGGATGACACCCAGCAGGGGGTCCCAGAAGCCGCCGGGGTTATAGAGGGCGACAGGCTTGGCGTGGACGCCCAACTGCTGCCAGGTCCACGCCTCGAAGAACTCTTCCAAGGTGCCCGCCCCTCCGGGTAGGGCGACCATCGCGTCCCCCAACGCGCCCATCCGGGCCTTGCGTTCGGGCATGTCAGCGACTATTTCCAGGGTTGTGAGGCCGGTGTGAGCAATCTCCCCGGCGACCAGGCTTTGCGGCATCACGCCCGTCACCGGACCGCCCGCCGCCAGCGCGGCACTGGCCAATACTCCCATGAGGCCGACCTTGCCGCCGCCGTACACGATCCGCACACCGCGCTGGGCGAGCGTCGCGGCCAGGTCGGCCACCGCCGCCGCGTACGAGGGGTCGATGCCGATCACGGACCCCGTGTAGCAGGCCACCGCCCCGATGCCATGTCGGCCAGGGAGGTCATCAACCACCTTGACCAACAACGGGGCCAAGTCGCCAGGCAGGGGCGCGGTCGGGTCAAGCCAGCGCACCTGGGCGATCTCTGCGCGCGGGGCGATGAGCGAGACGACCGGGTCGTATGCGAAAAGGGTCTCCTCGCACTCGTGGCCCGGTTCGTTGGCCGCAGCCGCCCGGAACACCCCCAGCAAGCGCAGGAATTCCGGGTCGAGCGACACGCCGAGTTCCTCGAAGCACTCGCGGACGGCAGTTTGTGCGTACGTCTCCCCCGGCTCCGGTTTGCCCCCGGGCAGCATGAACCGTTTGGTGCGGCGCTTGCGAACGGTGGCGATGCGACCGGCCGCGTCGCGGAGAACGACGGCGGCGACGCGTATCACATTGGGACCAGGCACCCGCCAGAGTCTACTGGCGGCGATGCGGCGCCCGGACGCCTCTCCCGCGGACGTGGCAGCAGACCGGGAGCCTCCCCTCCAACAGGGCCGCCAGGAGGTCGGCCGGGCTCGTCACGCGCCAATCATCCCTCCGACGCGGCTCCCGAACGGCGTCCAAGGGGCCGGTTTCGGAGCCGTCCAGACGCTGACCATGGGCGATGCCGTGTGGCCGGGCGAGCGGCATCGTCCAAGTTTGCCGCCCCTTGGTTCTGCTACCGGGCGCAACCGGGGCCAAGGCTGTCGGGGCCGTCCGTGGGCCACGGGGAACCACGCGCCGCTCAGAGGGCGAGGCGTCGGATTAGGGCGTCGGCCTCGTCGAGAACCGCCCCGGCTGCCCAGGCTTGGTTTCGTCTCGACTCGGTTATCGGCCTGAGCACCCCGGCTTCGACCAGGGCGCCGATCGCTCGATAGGCGGCCGCCTCGCTCGCTCCGGTCAGCCGCGCGGCCCGGCCAGCGTCGAGGACGGGATTGGCCACCAGCAGGTCGATCAACTTGTGCGCCGCCGAGCCCGCTCGCGGCGACGCGGACTCCCGCCACTGGCCGGGCAGGCGTGACAGTGTGGCGGCGGACTCCTGAGCCTGAGTGGCAGCCGCGACGACGGCTTCGCCCAAGAGCCGGACGAATGGTTGTGCCTCTCCCTCGCGGAAGCGAGTCAAAGCGGCGAAATACGTCTCCCGACGCCCTGCCAGGGCGGCCGCCACCGGCACCGTCACCTGCGTTGTCAGGCCCCGCCGCCGCCACACGGCGTTGATGAGGGACCGTCCAACTCGGCCGTTGCCGTCGGTGAACGGATGGATCGACTCGAATTGGGCGTGGGCGAGAGCCGCTTGCGTGACTGGGTCCAGGTCCTCCCGATTGGCGAACGCCACCAGATCGGCCATGAGCGCGGCGACCCGCTCCGGCGCGGGAGGAACGTAGGCGGCGTTCCTGGGGGAGTAGTCGGACCCTCCGATCCAGTTCTGCATGTCTCTCAGCCGGCCGGCGTAGCTGGCCTCGTAACTGTCCTCCGCCATCAGGTGACGGTGGGCCTCAATGATCGCCGGCAGTGTGATGCCACCTGACATGGAACCCTTCACCAGCGTCGTGAGCCCAGTCATGGCCGCGAGCACCGACCGGGCCGAGCGCGGCGCCTTGATGCCCAGTTGCGCGCGGGCGAGTTGGTCGACCGTCGTCATCTGGCGTTCGATCTTGGAGGACGCGATGGCCTCGCTGCGCGCCAGAAACGGCTCGACGCTCGCCAGGGACGACCCAACCGATTGGTCGAGGAGCCTGACCGCGACTTCGGCCTCGCGCGACGCGATGGCCAGATCGGCTTCGGGCCGCAGCCGCGCGGCGCTGAGACCGGCGATCGGACCGGGCACAGACGCCTCGTATTCGAGCACGTCACGATCCTGCCGTCCACTTGACCGCCACGGCAGAGTCTCGGCGCCGAATGGGTCGATCCTAATCACCGTGCCGCTCCCAAGTGAGAATAAAGTGCCTCTTGTTCTCACTTATCGTAGCAAGTGAGAACAGGCGATGAGCTATTCCCACTTTGGAGACCAGCGGTCCGTCCACGACTCCGGGACCGCATGACCGCTGCGTGCTGGCTTCCGCCGGGGTGTCCACAGCACGGGTCACGAAGCTTTTCGATAAACGGGACCGCGTTGTCTTCCGTCGCGATCCCTCAACGGTGTCGGCTCATGAAGGTGAACCCACTCGTCGATTCGTCTGAGATGTCCCTTGGGTCTTGTCTGATACGTCCGCTTTCACTTGTGTCAGCAATGGTTCTCAGGATTAAGCCGCATGCAGCTTAGCGGGAACAGCCCTCTGACGCGGGAGGCAGGCGATTCGTCTGGGACAATAGACCAGGTCGGATGTCGGCTTGCCGAGCTGGGCTGTCGCCGGTTTGTGGGGCCAGAACATGAGCAAGGGGGAAGACGGTGGGCAAGGGGAAGCCGCGGCGCGGCATCGTGCTGATTGGTTTGGTGCTGGCGGCGAGTGTCGGCGCGTGCACGGAGCAGGGGCCGCCCTCACCGGACCAGGCGGCGGAGGCCCTCGCCCAGGCGCTGACCAGCGGCGACTTCAACACAGTGCCGTTGCAGGGCGCCAGCGGGGCCGAAGCCGGAGAGGCCTGGGAGACCGCCACCTCCGGTCTGAGCCCGCTCGAGCCAACCTACGAACTCCAGTCCGCCCGGATCGAGGAGGGCGAGGACTCCAAGGCGGAGGAGTCCCGAGCCACGGCCCAACTCGAAGTCGAATGGCGCGACCCCGGCGATGAGGACCCGGTCTGGTCCTACACCACGACGGCAGCCCTAGAACTGGTCGAGGACGCCTGGCAGGTCCGGTGGGACCCGAGCGTGATCGAGGAGCATGTTGGCTCAGGCGACCAGTTGGTGGCCAGTTTCTCCAGGCCGGAGCGCGGCGACATAGTCACCGCCGAGGGCGCGCCGCTGATGACCGAGCGACCCGTGGTCAACGTCGGCATCAACAAGCCGACCGCGACCGGCGACGTGGCCGCCCAGTCCCGTGAGCTCGCCGCACGGTTGGGGGTCGATCCGGACGCCTACGCGGCCAAGGTGGAGGCCTCCGGCCCGGAGGCGTTCGTGTCCGCCCTGACCATCCGCGAGGAGGCCCTGGGCGATTACGACCTGACCGGGTTCGGCCCCGAGCTGTTTGAGCAGGCCGCGACGCTGCCACTGGCCCCGACCCGCGAGTTCGCCCGCCAGTTGCTGGGCACGGTCGGCGAGGCGACGGCGGAACTGATCGAGGACAGCGGCGGCCAGATCATGGCGGGCGACCTTGCCGGGCTCAGCGGCCTGCAACAGGCCTACGACCAGCGGTTGCGCGGTCGGCACGGCGTTGAGATTTCGCTGGTCGCCGCCGTCGAGGACACCGCCCCCGACGTGGAACCGCTGCAGTTGGCGAGTGTCCCGCCCGTGGACGGCCTGGATGTGGCGTTGACCTTGGACCCGGCTTTGCAACAGGCCGCCGATGACGTGTTGGCCGGTGTCGAGGGCGCTGCCGCTCTGGTCGCGATCAGGCCTTCGACCGGTTCGGTGGTGGCTTTGGCGTCCGGCCCTGGCGGGGAGGGGTATTCGACCGCCGCCCTGGGTTTGTATCCGCCCGGATCGACGTTCAAAGTGGTCAGCACCCTGGCCCTGCTCCGCGCCGGGTTGACCCCGGATTCGTCGGTGGCCTGCCCGCCCACCATCGACGTGGACGGCCGGACGTTCACCAACTACTCCGACTACCCCGCCGCCATGACCGGCCAGATCACCTTGCGGACGGCTTTGGAGCAGTCCTGCAACACGGCTTTCATCGGCCAGTCCGGTCTCGTGGGCCTCGAACAGTTGGACGATGCCGCGCGTGCGCTGGGCGTCACCGGCCCATTCGCGTTGGGTGTGGAGGCACCGGGCGGGACCGTGCCGACCGAAGGAAGCAAGACCGAGCAGGCGGCGGCGCTGATCGGGCAGGGCAAGGTCCAGGTGACGCCCTTGGCGATGGCGGTCGCGGCGGCCTCGATCCAGGCCGGCCAGCGGGTGAGCCCGGTCCTGGTGGTGGACCCACCGGTCGCCGAGGCCGAGCCGTCGGGAGATGACGGGGTGAGTGCGGGCGAAGCGGACGGCATCGGGCAGATGATGCGCGGTGTGGTGACGGAAGGCAGCGGGAGCGTGCTGGCCTGGCTGGGCGGCGACGTCAGGGCGAAGACCGGGACCGCCGAATACGGGGAGGGCACGCCGCCGCCCACCCACGCCTGGATGATCGCGATGGACGGCGACCTGGCGGTGGCGGTGTTCGTGGAGCACGGCGAATCGGGCGCGAAGACCGCCGGGCCGCTGGTGGAGCGGTTCTGGACGGCGGCGCGCTGAGGCGTTGGACAGGAAGCGTCGAAGGCCGAGCGTGTGGGTGGGGCCCGGCAAGGTGAGGTGCGACTCTCAAGTCTTCGTTCCCGACGGGGTCTGGACGCCGCCGCTCGGAAAACCCGCGATCCGTGACACTCGGTGCCGAGCGCTACGGTATGCAGGTTTCTTGGGGGTGTCCCGTGGTCGAGTGTCACGCTGTGCAGGTTTCTTGGACTGTGCCCGAATCCCGCTCTGAGAGGAACAGCAGGTCAACGGGATACGCCCGGGAAGGACACCGAGACGAAAACCTGCAAACCGTGACAGTCGGTGAAACTAGCGTGTCGGAAAACCTGCGATCCGTGACACTCGGTGCCGAGTGCCACGGTATGCAGGTTTTCGGTCCGCGGTTCTGGGCATTCGCGTCGCAGTGTCCTCGTTTCTGGGCTTCGGGGGAGGCCGCGGTGGCCGGGCGCAAACGACCGCTCTGCAAATATGGGTTGTCCATGTTCTCCCGACCTCGGGAGAAGACGGGTAACCCATCTGCAAATGGTCGGTATGGTGGTTGTGATGCGTCCCAATTTGGAGGAACTGGAGGCTCGGGCCGACGAATTGGCGGCCAGGTTCGAGAACTATGAGCCCAGGCCAGAGGATCTCAATAGGCCGTTGCCGCCAATCATGGCTCTCAGACTGGCCGCCTGGCGGCGGGACGTGGCCGAATGTGACCTTGCCCGCGCAGTCGCCGAAGCGCGCGAGCGCGATCTGTCGTGGCGCAAAGTCGGCGACGCCATCGGCACCAGCGGCGAAGCCGCCCGACAACGATACTCGGGCTCGCGGGCCGTTTGACGCGTTGGTCGGCGTGTGGGCCGGCGTTGTGGGAAGGCCTCGGCGGAGTCGTGGGGGCGGGTGGTTGACGTGCTCGCGTTGGCGGCGGCGGTCGGCGCGGGTGCGGTCCTGGGCTGAAATGCGCCTATTCGCGGTTCGCGGTCGGCCGGGCGCGACCACGAACGCGTTTGAGGCGCAATTCGCGCCGGGGCCGACTGGTTCGGGGGCCGGACCGGAGCTGAAATGCACCTATTCGCGGTTCGCGGTCGGCCGGGCGCGACCACGAACGCGTTTGAGGCGCAATTCGCGCCGGGATCGGCTGGTTCGG
>JAISCU010000057.1 GCA_031265345.1 Bifidobacteriaceae bacterium | reverse complement strand
TTCGCCACTTGGTGTCCGATGCCGTCCGCCCGGCTCGCCCCGTACCCTCGTCCGGGCAGTGAGAAGGGGCCGCGTCGGCGCAGTCCTCGTCCGAGGACGCGGCCGACGCGGCCCCTGTCAGTGTCGATCAGAGCCGGTTCACACGCGGCTGGTTCGGTGGCGCCAACGGCGGGCTGCGGCGACCGCGATCCCGCCAGCCAGGACGAGCAAGGCAGCGGCTGGCGCCAGCGCGCCCGAGTCGGCGCCGGTGAACTCCAATTGCGAGGTCGGCGAAGGCGAGGGCGAGGCCGAAGCCTGGCCCGCGCGCGTCCGCACCGTCGTGGCCTGCCAGCCGATCAGCGCCCCGTCCGAGCTGTACACAGCTACCCGGTGGCTGCCGGCGTTCAGATTCGCGGGCAACGTCACCTGGATGCTCCCGTTCGCGCCTACGGTATGGGTGCCCAAGCTGATCGGGTCGGAGAACACGAACGCGGCGACCGTCTCGCCAGCGTGTTCCGTTCCCACGGCCACCGTGATCGTCGCGCCCGCATGAACGGTGGGCGGCAATTCGATCTTCCCCTTGGCTGAATCAACCAGGTCGGACTCGTCAGGATCGACCAGGTCGAGCGGCGAAGGATCAACCGACGCCGAGGGAGATGCCGACGGAGATGCGGGCAGGGTGGCCGGAGCCGAAGGGTCGACCGGCGTGGACGGTGTGGGCGACTGAGATGGTTGGGTCGGCACCGAAGGGGACGGCGAGGGGCCGGGATCCGTGCTGCAAACCGGAACGGTGCCGGTGACCTGGGAATAGCCGGGGTTCCCCGCCAAATCGACTTCGGGACCGGACGGTAGAACCCCCTCAGGCAAGCAGGTCAACTGGTTGTCGCTCAGGTCCAGGCGCTGCAGATCAGTGAGATTGCTGATCGCGCCCGGTAAGGTCGCCAACTGGTTGCCGCCCAGGCTCAGGTATTCCAGGCTGGCGAGGTTGCCGATGGTGTCCGGCAAAGCCGTCAACTGGTTGTCGCGCAGGTCCAGCGCTGCCAGGTTGGTTAGGTTGCCGATGGCTGCGGGCACGGTCGTGAGCTGGTTGCCGTAGAGGTTCAGGCTCGTGAGGCTGGTGAGGTCGGTGACGGTCTCAGGCAGGCTCGTCAACTGGTTGTCGCTCAGGTTCAAGATTCCCAGGTGGGCGAGGTTGCCGATGCCTGCGGGCACAGCCGTGAAAGCGTTGCTCGACAAGTCCAGGGACGTCAGGTTAGTGAGGTTCCCGATGGTGCCGGGCAGGGTGACGAACCCGTGACCGGCCAGGCCCAGGTAGGTGAGGCTGGTCAGGTCGGCGACCACGCCGGGCACGGCTGTCAATTGGTTGTAACCCAGGTCCAGGTACTGCAGGTTGGTGAGGTTGGCAATGGTGTCCGGCACGGTCGTCAATTGGTTGTCATCCAGATACAGGTAACCCAGTCCGGTGAGCTGGGTGATGGCCTGGGGCACGGTCGTGAACTGGTTGCTCCACAGGTCCAGCCCCACCAGGTCCGTGAGGTTCGCGAAGCTCTCCGGCAGGGTGGTCAATCGGTTGCTCCACAGGTCCAGGACCCTCAGGTTGGTGAGGTCGCCGATCGCGTCGGGCAGGGTCGCCAGTTCGTTTTGGCCGAGTTGCAGGTGTGTGAGGCTGGTCAGCTCGGTGACAACGCCGGGCAGGGCGGTCAGCTGGCTGTTCCACAGGTCCAAGGTCTCCAGCTCGCTGAGCTTGGTGAGAGTGTCCGGCAGGGTCGCCAGGGGATTGGAGCCCAGGTTCAGGGAGAGGAGGTTGCTGAGGTCGGTGACGGCCTCGGGCAGGGTCGTCAACTGGTTGTCTTCCAGGTTCAGGGAGCCCAGGTTGGTGAGATGGGTCAGGTTCTCCAGCGCCGCTGGTTGGTCGACCAAGCCGTCCAGGTTGAGGCTGGTCACCAGGTCGAGTTGGGCTTGGGTGACCTGGTCGCTATCGGTGTCCACAGCGACACCTTTATCTGCCAATGACTGCTGGACTCCTTGGGCTATGCCTGGCGACCCGAACCAGGCCTCGAGGGTGCATCCGCTGGCAGGGTCGGTGCAGGTGGCGGGCGCGGCCCAAGCGTCCTTGGCCGAGACGACGGCGGGGACGGCCAGGCCCACGGCCAGGACCGCGATGCCAGCCAGTGTCGCTTTGCGACGGAGGGGAGGGGTTGTTCTTGTTCTTGTCACGGACGTCCTGCCTTAGTTCGAGTTCGTGCGGGCTGTTGCCAGGATTCCAATGGATCCAAAGTTCATGCTATCAACGGAATGCGGGGGCTCCGTGCTTGGTTTAGCTAGCGACGCGCGGTTCCGGCCGGGCCGAACCTGGAGCCAGCGAGCCGCGACTGCGGGTGTTCCGGCAGGCCACCGAGCCGGAGCGGCGATCAAGCGAGCGCGCAACCGGGCCTGCTGTCAGCCCGGCCGCGCCTGCAGGTGTGACGAATCTCACAGGGATTCGCCGCCCAACACGTCGGGGCGCCGGGAAAGATGTCACCATCACCAGATGTCCGATGCCGTTGGGTCGCCCGCCCGCGTCCGCCCAAGTCAGGCTGTTGACAGTGTCAGGCGCCCTCCTCGCCGCCTGGCGCCAGCGCCTTCAGGCGGGCCAATTCCTCCTGCATGGCGGCGCCGAGTTCGCGTGCCGAAGGCAGCGCGGCCTTGGCCTCGGCGGGTAGCCCATCGAAATCGGCCACGCCCAAGGCTGAGGTCATGTTGGCCAGGGTGTAACGGACGATGGCTTCGTTCTTGCCCGTGCACAGCAGGATGCCGATGGTTGGGGCGTGGGCGGACTTGTCGCGCACCTTGTCGTCCACGAGGCCGACGTAAGCCGAGAGCTGTCCCAGGAAGGCCGGTTGAAAATCGGTGACCTTCAACTCGACCACGATGTAGCGCAGTTGCGGGATGGAGAATAGAAGCAGGTCCAGGGTCAGTTCATCGGTGCGGCCCCTGTGGTCGGTGACCTCGAAGCGGACCTGGCGGCCGACGAACGCGATGCCCCGGCCGAACTCGGTCAGGGTGTCTTGCAGCCGGTCCATGAGGGCCTGTTCGACGTCGCGCTCGGTCGCCCGCCGCACCACGTCGAGGTGCTCGAACACGTAGGGGTCCTTGACGAGTTCCTGGGCCAGTTCCGAGTCCGGGGGCTCCAAGGCGGTGGCGAAGTTGGTGGGCGCGCTGCCGGTGGCGCCTTTCAGGCCGGCCTTGATGAAGTGCTCCAACAGGCCGCGTTTCCAACCGTTGGCGACCGCCTGGGCCGCGTACCAATCCCGGTCTTCGCGGGTCGAGAGCCGGTCGATCAGGACGGTGATATGGCCCCAGGGCAATTGTTCAACGTCGCGTTGAACAAATTCATCCTCGGTCGGCCAGGCTTCAGCGACCTTGCTCATGTAGTGCAGGTTTGTGCGCGAGAATCCGCTCATCCCGGGGAACTCCGCTCGTAGGTCCGCTGCGGCGCGGTCCAGGACTTTCGCCCCCCAGTTGGAGTTTCGTCGGCGCTCGAGGATGTCTCGCCCGATGGACCAGTACAGTCGCAGGACCTCGGTGTTGACGGCGCGGGCCGCGCGGTATTGGGTGGCCCGCACGCGGGCTTTGACGTCGGCGATCCACTCGGCGTAGCCAGTGGGAGCGTATTCGAGGTCACGATCAGTTGTGGGGTCAAGGCCGGTCATGGGGTCTTCCTCTCCAGCGTCGTTGACGACATTTCGTTGTGGGCCCGATCCCCACATGCCATCACTTTACGAGGTGCCTCTGACACCGTGATGACCTGGGAAAACGCGCCGGGATCGGTATCTGCGCGCGCCTGTGTGGGCTTCGTCCCTCGGTGTCCCATGCCGCACGGTCGGCAGCGAGCGTTCCCCCGGATTAGGACGCTGAAGGCGTCGGGTGCCAATCCCGTCAGCGTCCCAAACGGACCGAGATTCCATCCCGGCGCCAAATCGCGGCCTTGCCTGTATAGCTTGTAATAGGTTGCCCGAGTTATAACAACCCCCTACAGTTGGTTGCTGCGCTTCCCAATCCTTACGGCCCTGGAGGAAGGCCCCAAGTCTTCGTCGGACGGCGGCCCGAGCGGACCAAACTGCGTGACCGGCTGGCGAAGGTCGTAGCCTACGGCGAGATGATGGGTCCGCTGACAGTTGTGACCGGTCCACGCGGCATGGGCAAGACCTCTCTGTTGCGCGACGTGGCAGACCATGCCGCCCGCGAGGGTTTCGTGGTGGTCTGGACGGCCGGGCCCAAACGCAGGCCGTTCATGGGCGCGGTGACGCCCTGGATTGGGCCGTCGCACGAGGCGACGGGTACCCCCAGTCGTTGCAGGTCATCGGCGAGGCGACGTAGGGCGCGGCCAGGCCCGTGGGCGGCGACCGGATCGCGTTGGAGCATGTCAGGATCGCGGAACAAGCGGTCTGGGGCGAGTTGGAGTCGATGTTCCAGCCTCGCTGGCAGGCGGCATCCGCAGCGGAGAGGCGGTTCCTGCGCGCCATGGCGGCGCACCAGGGGGAGACGGTCACCAGGGCCGATGTCGCGCGGAGACTCGGCGTGGACACGACCCGTCTGAGCGCGGCGCGCCGGTCATTGATCGCGAAGGGCGTGGTCGAAGCGCCCCGGTACGGCGAGTTGAGGTTCACTGTCCCAGGCTTCGGCCGATTCGTGTCGTCCCAGCCCACCGGCCAGGACCCGTAGCCCCGGCCCACGCGGGTGGAGAGCCGTCCCAGCAGCACGGTCACATGACCTCCCGGCAATTGGTCAACGCCTTGTTGACCAATCGCGTTCAAGGTCGGCCAGACTTCGGCTGCCCTCTTCACGTAGTGCAGGCTTCGTCCCTCAGCGTCCGATGCCGCCCGGCCGGCCCCGGCCATCGGCTCGGCCGGGCATCGAAAAGGGCCGCGCCAGCGGCGGGCGGCTCCGATCACCGCCGCGTCGAGCGGCGCCAGCAGCGGGGCCGCAGGCGGTCGGGCCCGTGAACTCCAACTTCTTCCCGCTCGCGGCCGGCGCTGACGCCTGTCCGAGGACCACGCCGGCCGCCGGCCATGGATCGACGCCGACCGGTGCCCACACGCAATCATCGATCAGATGCGCGACCTCACCACCCCAGCCCCGGTTTGCTCGCAAGCTAGGTGTTCATCCTTTTGAGGTTGAACAGCGGGTGGCGCTCAGCCGCGCGCGGCCTTGTACATCGCTTCGATGTGGTCCGTTAGCGCCTTGTCCAGTCGCAGGTACTCGGCGCTGTCTTCGGGTGCGTCGAAGGTGATTTTGGGATTGAACAACCGCTCCGCGCCGTCCTCGATCAGGTTCCCTTTAGTCAGGTCGCGGTCGGGATGGAGCGGCGGGCAATCGCCCAGAACGTCTTTGAACAGTTCGACGCTCGTGGTGGCGGGCACAGTGATCGATGGCTGGGTCTCCCAGTTGTCGGTTTCGACTGTCGCGTCGACCAGCATGGGCAGTCCGGCTTCGCGGGCGCAGGCCGCCCAGTCGTTGGACGCGTCGGCCATGGCTTGTTTGACTATGGTTTCTTCTCGCGCGTCGAACTCGGGGTCCGGCAAGTAGAAACCGGTCGAGTCGACGCACTCAGACAGCTCGCCGCTGCGGTCCACGCCGTTGACTACGAGCAGCACGTCGTCGAAGCCCGCGCCATATTTCAATGGATCGTAGCTGCCCAGGCCGCCGGGAACGTTCCATTCGATGGGATCATCGGGGCCGCCGATCATCACGTAGAGGTAGCTCCCCTCTAGGCCCTCTACCCCTCCGCTGAGGGTCTCGGCCTCGACGCCGATGTCGGCCAGGCAGGCGACCAGGTCCGTCGCGCTCTGCGCCTGGCTCGTCACCTGATCGCCAGCTTGACCGCCCAGGTTGTCGGTTGGGTCGGCGCCGACCGAGCCAGTGCCCGCGCCGCCGGTCGAGCAGGCGCACAGCAGCCCGATCAAAGCGCCGGCCACGATACCCGAGCGGCCTGCTCCGCGGCACCTTGACACGGTCAATCGCAGACCTGGTTCCCGACGTTCTTCAGGGAGCCCATGAAGTAGGCGGACGAGATGACGTCGTTCCATCCGTTGCCCAGACTATCGACCTTCTTGCCTTTGTCCACGATCAGCACCGAAGTGCCGCCGGCGTTCCTGTCCTTGTAGAAGAACAGATCCTCGGCGCTCCCACGGTTGCGGAGAGAACTGGCCTGGTTGTCGAGGGTGTAGCGCGCGAAGTCGTTTATGCACAGTTCCCAGGTGCCTGTACGGCCGGTAAAGTTTGCGTCGACCCACATGCAGCCCATTATGATCGTGCATTTCCCTGCGGCCTGTGCGGGCTGGGGCACCGCCAGGCCCAGTAGAGCTAAACCGGCTGCCGCCAATATTGCCGTCGTACGGCGGATGGCTCTTCGCATGATGTTCTCCCTCTGATTGACGCGGGACCTTAGGCCCTTTTGTGTATGCGTACTTGAATGGTATGCGATGAAACCCGAAGAGTGCGAGTTCGCTCAACCGGTGCTCGTTCCACCACCACTTCGCGGGCAGGCGGAGACGATACATGTCGACCGGACGATGCGGGCCCGGGCCGGGCCCGCTGGATTGTCGCGGTCTCGGCCTGGCCGCCTTGGCTACTGTGACGCTAGAGGCTTTGAGGGGCTCCTCCAGGTTGGGCTGGGCCGGCGGCCGCGCACCGCTCTCCAAGGAAGCGACTATCGCCGCCAGGCCGCCCACCGGGCGGCGACAATCGGCACGGACGAGGACGACGAGAAGTGTCCACGATGGCATGCGACAAGACATTTCATTCGGGAACCAAATCACTGTCAGTTTGGGACGGCGGTCACGTCCCGGTCGAGCCGGTGCGGCGCATGCGAACTTTGGCGGCCGCTGCACGGAAAGAGGATCGCCAGGCCGTCCAGGCGGCATCGTCTAACCCCGCCAGGCCCTAGCCAAACCAAACACGCCGCGCCGAATGGACAAGAAGACGTCCCCTGGTGGGGGCCGGATTCCAAGGGCAGCGCAACACAGTGTCAGAGGGGCGTGCGAGACTATTCGGCGTGTCAGATCGAGATGCCTCCCGGTACGCGCCGTTCGCCTACGCGACGGCCCCGAAGGCGTGGCTGTACCGGCGGATCATGCGCGCGTTCGTGGCGGAGAAGGAGCGCTTCGCGGTGCACCTGCGCCCGGAGGAGGTGGCGCGGATACTCGCGGTCGAAGGCGACGCCCCGGACCTGGAGGAGCTGACCTGCGCCATCGACGCCCTAGCCAGGCCGGAATGGGGGAACCTGCTCGCCTTCGCGGACACTTCTCGCGTGGCGACCCTGGAGGACTTCCGCCGCAGACGCATGATCTACCAGCTGTCCCAGCCCGGCGAGGCGGCGGAGGCGGCCCTCACCGCATACGACCAGGCCCTCGGCGAACGCGGCGAGTTGCAGGCCGTCGCGCTGGAGAACATCGCCGCCCAGTTGCGGGCGCTCGCGAGGGCGATGGCGGAGGACCCGCTGGACGGGCCGCGCATCCACTCCGGCCTCATCTCGCTCACCACGATCTTCAAGGACCTGGCGGACAACGCGGCGGCCTTCATGGGCTCGGTGCAACGGTCGATCGACTTGCACGATGCCGACCTCGACGCCTTTGTCGCCTACAAGGACCAGTTGATCCGCTACATCGACCGGTTCGTCCAAGACCTGGTGGTCCGCGGCCAGCAGATCGCCGCCGCGCTGGACTCCTTCGGAGCGGAGGAAGTCGACCGCATGTGCCTCCTGGTGGCCGCCAGGGAACTGGAGAACCGGCCGCCCGAAGGCGGCGCCGACCCGCTCGAGCAGCGCCAGCGGCTGGCCGAGCGCTGGCGCCAACGCTGGCACGGGCTGGTCGGCTGGTTCGTCTCCACTCCGACTCGGCAATCGGAGGCGGCCCTGCTGCGGGCCAAAGCGAGATCGGCCGTCCCAGCGTTGTTGCAGGTGGTGGCGGCGCTGGCGGAACGCCAATCGGGCCGGACCGACCGGTCGACCGATTTCCTCGCCCTCGCCGAACTGTTCGCGCAGTTGCCGGACGAGGCCTCGCGGCATCGTCTGTGGCGGTGCGCCTTCGGGCTGACCCCGGCCCGGCACCTCGCGGTCACCGATGACACCCTGGACAACGAGGAGTTCAGGGACGCGCGCCCCGGCACGCCGTGGGCCGAGGCCCCGCCTGTCGCCATCTCCGCGAGCCTGCGGGCCACCGGGCGGTACGAGCGGCGCGGCTTCCCCGCCAAGGTGAAGGACCGCGACGCGGCCCGGCAGTTCCTGGCGGACAGCGCCAGCGAGTTGTCGAGGCAGGCCGACCGGGCGCTGGAGGCCCTGGCGGCACGCACCCCGGCACGGCTCTCCGACCTGGGCGAGCTCGGAGCCGACGAGTTCGCCCTGCTGTTATCCCTGGTCGGAGACGCCATCGCGGCGCTGGGGAACCGGGCCGAAGCCGTTGTCGCCTCATCCGACGGCGGCGTGAACATCCGCATCGAGCGGGCTCGCGACGGCAGCCGGGCCGCGATTGAGACCAGCGCCGGGACCCTCCACGGCCCCGACCACTTGATCGAGTTGCTCCCCGCCGGGAGGCCCGCATGACCGAGTCGCCTGTGGCCAGGGGTTTCTTGGCCGATGCCGCCGAGGAGGCCGCCCGCGCCGAGGCCCAGCGCGCCGCCCGCAAGCTGCTCATGACCCCGCTGCTCGCCGCGGACGCCGACCCGGAAGGGTTCCGCCTGGTGCGCCGCCACCTGCCGAAGCTGCGCGAGTGGTTCGCCGCCAACACCGGTTGGCGGTTGACCGACGATTCGGCCGTGATCCGGCTGGGTAAACAGATCGTGCCCGCCACGGCCACCGCTCGCGTGATCGCAGCCCACCACCCCGCCCTGGCCGGGCGGCGCGACCGCCCCTTCAACGGCCGCCGCTACGTCTTGTTCTGCCTCGCGGCCGCCGCCCTCGAGCGGGCCGACGCGCAGACCACGCTCGGGGACCTGGCCCAAGCGGTCGTGAACCTGGCCCGCGAGCGCGACCTGGGCGCGCTGGCCTTCACTTTCGAGGCGCACGACGAACGGCTCGACCTGGCCGAGGCGATCAAGCTGCTCCTCCGGCTGGGCGCGATAGTCCGGGTGTCCGGCGACGAGGACGCCTACGTGCGATCAGGGGGCGATGCCGCGCTGTACGACGTGGAGCGTCGGGTCTTGGCCCGCCTGTTGTCGGCCGGCCAGTCTCCCGCTCGTGTCGCCAGCGGCCGGGCAGGCGGCATCGACCAACTGGAGCGCGACTTGCACCCCGCCCCGACGGCCTACACCGAGACCGAGAGGAACACCGCTATCAGGCGGGCTCTGACCATCCAACTGCTCGAGGACCCGGTCTGCTACAGCGACGAGCTGGCCGAGGCCGAGGCGGCGTACCTGACCAGGCAGCGGGTCGCGCTGACCGGGCGGATCGCGGAACTGACCGGGCTGGAGCCGGAGATCCGGGCGGAAGGGGTGGCCATGACCGATCCGGAGGAACGCCTGACCGACGTGACGATGCCTGAGATCGGCACCGACGGCCACGTCGCGCTGCTGATCGCGGAGCAGCTGGCGACCGCCCCGAGCGTGGCTGTCAGCGAGCTCGAGGCGATGGTGGCGAACTGGGCCAAGGAGTTCGCCACCTACTGGCGGGTCGGCGCCCGCGAACCGGGGGCCGAGCGGGCGTTGGTGCGCGAGGCGATCGGCAAGCTGGAGGCCCTTGGGCTGGTGCGCCTCGAGGGCGTCGGCGGCGCAGCCCGCGCGGTCGGTCTGCCCGCCATCCGGCGGTTCCGGTTCGAGCGGGCGCGCCGGGTGGGCGCCGCCTCAGAACCGTCGCTCTTCGACCTCGCCGTAAAGGAGACACTGTGAACCCCGAATCCCTCCCACAGCCCACGAACGAACGCTGGACGCCGCTGCGGCTGGGGCTGACCGAGCTGTACTACTACGACGACGAGCAGTTCTGGTTCCGCGACGGACGCCTGCTGCTGCGCGGCAACAACGGCACCGGCAAGTCCAAGGTGCTGGCGCTGACCCTGCCGTTCCTGTTCGACGCGAGCCTCCTGCCCGCGCGGGTCGAGCCGGACGCCGACCGCGCCAAGAAGATGAAATGGAACCTCCTGCTCGACAAAGTCGAGGACCACGACGAGCGCACCGGCTACACCTGGCTGGAGTTCGGCCGCCGCGACCCCGCGACGGGCAAGACCGAGTTCTTCACGTTGGGTTGCGGGCTCAAAGCAACCAAAGGCAACGACACGCTGCGGCACTGGTTCTTCACCACGCCCAGGCGCATCGGGGATCTCAAACTGGTCGATTCCGCCACCAGCATCGTCCTGTCCCGCGAACGCCTCCGCGAGGAGCTGACCGCCGACGGCGAGGGCCGAGTCTTCGAGAACGACTCGGCCGGGTACCGCCGGGCCGTCGATGACAAGCTGTTCAAGCTCGGCCCCGACCGCTACGCCGGACTGGTCGACCTGCTGATCCAACTGCGCCAGCCCCAACTGTCCGTCAAGCCCAATGAGGCCAAGCTGTCCGGCGCCCTCACCAACTCGCTCGCGCCTCTCGCCCCGGAGGTGCTGGCCGACCTGGCCGAATCGTTCCGGGCGCTGGACGAGGACAAACGTCGGCTCGAAGAGCTCGAGGGCATTGGGCGGGCGGTGCGCCGCTTCCTGCGCGTCCACGAGCGCTACGCCCGCGCATTGGCCCGGATCAGGGCCGAACACGTGCGCCGCGCCCATTCCGTCCAGGAGGCGCTGCGCCGCGACTTGGTGGCCCAGCAGGCCGAGGTCGCGGCCGCTGGCGAGTCGATCGGCGCGCTGGAGGACGAGCAACGGAAGGTCCAACTGGACGTCACGCAATTCGCCGCCCGCCGTGACGCACTCCAAGATTCGGCGGCCTGGGGCGAGGCGCGCAACCTCGAGGAACTGCACAAGGCCGCCGATGCCGCTCGGTCGCGTCTGCAAGGAGCCCAAGTCGCGCTCGAGCGGGCCACGCAGGCGGTTGCCTCCGCTGAGCGCGACGCGGCTGAAGCGGCGGGACGCCTGGGGCGGGGCGAGACGGAGGAGGCGACGGCCCGCGCCGAGTCGTTCGCTGCCGCCGGGGAGGCCGGTTTGGGCGATGATCACGATGTCGCGCTGGTGGGCCGTGACCAGGCGGCGCGCATCCTGGGGCGGCGTCACGGCCAAGCCGACCACATGGCCGAGGCGGTCGAGAGCGCTCGCGCCGCCCAGACGAAGGCGGATCAGGCGCGCGAGCGGGCGTCCGAGGCGGAGTCCGAGGAGGCTCGCCGCCGCAAGGTGAGGGAACGGGCGGACGCGGCGGCTGGCGAGGCCGGCGAGGCTTTGATTCGCGCCAGCCAGGCGTATCTGGCGAGCTTGGAGGCGCTCGCCCTGGCCGATCCCGACGACGCGCTCGCGCAGGTGGAGCGGTGGGCTGCCGATCCCGAGGGCTGGGAATATCCGCTGGCTGGCCAAGTCGCCAAACTGGCGGAGGAGGCGCTGGCACGGATCGCCGCTCTGCGCCAGCGCCTGGAGACCGAACTGGATGAACAACGCAGCGTGCTGGTGGAGCGGCGCGAACACTTGGCCACGCTCGAGGCGGGAACCGCCCCGGTTCCGCCACCGCGCCCGACCCGGCGCCAGCCGACTGCGGACGAGTCGGCTCGACCGTTGTTCGAACTGGCCGATTTCGCGGACGGTGTCGAACCCGCCGCGCGGGCCGGGCTGGAAGCGGCGCTCGAGGCCGCTGGACTCCTTGACGCCTGGGTCCGCCCCGACGGCTCGGTGACCGACCCGGTGACCGGCGACCTTTTGCTGGAGGCCATGGCCGCCGAGGCGTCGCCAGCGTGGCCCACCCTGGCCGATGTCTTGATTCCGGCTGACGCCAGCGCGGAGATCGTGCGCGGAGTGTTGCGCGGCATCGGGCTCGGGGAGGGTTCCGGCCCGGTCTGGGTGGCGCCAGACGGCGCGTTCGCGCTGGGGTCGGCGCGAGGCGCTTGGGCAAAGTCGGAGGCGCAGTTCATCGGCGCGGCGGCGCGCGAGAAGCAGCGGCTGGCCGCCATCGAGGAGGCCAAGGCCCAGATCGACGTGATCGAGCAGGCCATAGCGGGGCTGGTGGCGGCACTGGCCCAGGCGGCCGCAGACGCGGAACGGGTCAGGAACGAACGCGGCGCCCTGCCCTCCCGCGAACCTCAAACGGTGGCGCAGGCGGTGCATGACGCCCGCGTCGCCGTCCGTGAAGAGCTAGCCGCTTCCGAACGTGCTCGCGAGGCCGCCGTGGCTGCCGCTCGGGCGCAGGATGACGCGGTGTCTCAGAGGGGCCGGGCGGACGGCATCGGGCAAGACCTTGGTATTGAGCCAAGCGAACGCGGTGTCGCGCGACTGCGGACAGCCCTGGCGAGCCTCGAGTCGGCTCTGGCGGAGACGCGAGGCGCGGTTCGCCGCACCGAGGATCTGCGCGCGGCTGCGAGAAGCGCCCGCGAACTGGCGGACAGCCGGACCCAGGAGGAGGCCGAGCGGCGGGACGCGTACCGTCGCGGCGAGGAGGAGGACCTGGTGGCGGCCGAGCGGCTGGCCACCCTGCAGGCGGTGGTCGGGCCGACGGTGGCCGAGTTGAACGCCGAACTGGCGGCGCTCGACCAACAGCGGGAGCAGGCGACGGGACGGCTGGAAACGATCGCCAAGGAACGCCTCGCGGCCGAGAATCGCTTGGGCGCCGCGCAGGCCAAGTGCGAGCAACTCGAGCTTCGGCGCGCAGACGCCACAGCCCGGCGCGAGGAGCTGTTCGACCGGCTCAGGCGGTTCGCCGAGCTCAGCCTGTTGCGGATAGCAGTGCCGACGGTCGAGGTGGGAGGGCTTGATTCGGCCAATGCGGTGGTGACGCTGGCTCGCCGGATCGAAGCCGAGCTCGCGGATGTGGCGATCACTGAGGACGCCCTCGACGATCTGCGGCGGCGCAACTCGGCGGCCGTCAACGAACTGCGGTCTGAGCTGGGGGTCTATTCGCATCCAGTGGAGGCGGTGGAGCACGCCGACGGCGAGGAGGTACGGGTCCGTTACGGCGAGCGCGAGTTGGCGGCCGACGAACTGGCGGCCAGCGTCGGGGAGGCCATCGAGGTCAAGAAGCGCACCCTGTCCGCCCGCGAGCGTGAGATCCTGGAGAACTACCTGATGGCGGACACGGCCGGACAGCTGGCCGACTTGATGGTCCAGGCCGAGACCTGGGTGAGGGCGCTGAACCGTGAGATGGGCGCGCGCGGCACCTCGACCGGGATGAAGCTGCGTTTGCGCTGGGACGCGAAACCGGACGCGCCGGTCGGCTTCGAGCAGGTGCGGCGGTTGCTGCTGCGGGCGGGCGCCGTCTGGGACGAATCCGAACGCGGCGTGATCGGGGAGTTCCTGCAGCGGGCCATCGACCAGGAGCGGGCCGACGACCCGGCCGCCGGATGGGACGACCACCTGAGCAAGGCCTTCGACTACCGGCAATGGCACACCTTCAAGGTCGAACGGTCGCAGGGCTCCAACTGGCTCTCCGGCGCCGGGCCCGCGTCCACCGGCGAACGCGCGCTGACCCTCACGCTCCCGCTGTTCGCTGCTGCCGCCTCCTACTACAGCACCGCGGGCAACCGGGACGCTCCGCGTTTGATCCTGCTGGACGAGGCCTTCGCGGGGATCGACAACGAGGCCCGCGCCGGGGCGATGGGCCTGTTCCGGGAGTTCGACCTGGACGCGGTCATGACTTCCGAGCGCGAGTGGGGCTGCTATCCGAGCGTCCCCGGCCTGTCGATAGCCCACCTGAGCCGACAGGAGGGAGTCAACGCGGTCGGCGTGAGCCGCTGGGAGTGGGACGGCGCGGAGCGCAGCGCGGGCTCGGAGCCGCCACCAGATGGGCTGGCATGGGAGCGGGGCGGCGCATGACCGCTCTCCGGTCTCTGTTGGGCGGACCCGACACCGCCTGGCTGCTGGACCGCGTGCGCGGCCGTCTGGAGCGCGGCGAAGGGGCTGAGGGCACGCCGTTGACAGGGCGGGCGGTGATGCGGCATCCCACGCATGGCCAGCGGGTGGCCGTCGCCAGGCTGCTCGGCCCGCAGCCGTCGCGGGGAGAGGCCTTGTCCGTCGATCTGGCGACGCTGGACCGAGTAATCAGATCCAATTTGTGGCCCGCCGGTCTGCCCGATGCCGTGGTGCGGCTGACCGGCCCGGTTTCGGTTCGCCGTGAGGTGGCCGCGCGTCGGGAGGCGGCGTGGGCGGCGGCCTCGGCCGCGTCCGCGCCCGCGCGGGCCGTTCACCCGTCGCTGCGTGAGTGGTTCGGGGGCTGGGTGGGCGAGGGCAACCTCAAGCGAACGGCCCGGTCCGAGTCGCGACGCCTGGGGCGCAAGGGCGCTGAGCCGGAGGAGTTGGCGCTGATCGCCGGCGATTTCCTGGCGGCGGCCGCGCGGGTGATGGAGGCGCTGCCCGCTGGCGGCGAACTGCGATCAGTGTTCGCGCAGCGGGTGCTCGGCGACGCGCATGGGATGGACCGGGGCCGGGCTGTCGCCACGGTGTCCGGCGCCGCGGTGGTGGCGCTGACGGAATGCGAGGACGCCCGCCGGGCCTGGGAACTGGTTGGCGTGCCGGGATCGACCCTGGCCTCGACTGTGCTCGCCCTTGGGGTTCCCGGCAATCGAGAACCATTCTCAGATGAAATGGGGACAGTCCCCATTTCTGCCGGACCCGCCCGCGCGACGGCCACGGCGCTGGAAGCGGCCCGGAGCGTGCCGATGGCGATGGTGCTGACGCTGGACCAAGTGAGCGGCGGCGCCGTCGCTCCTCTGGGACCTGAGGGCACGGTGTTCGTCTGTGAGAATCCCTCCATCCTCGAGTCGGCGGCTTCGGCCTTGATGGCGTCAGAGCGCGGATCGGACCGCGCCGGAAGCGCACGCGCCTGCCTGATCTGCGTCTCGGGCCAACCGAGCGTGGCCGCCACCGACTTGATCGCCCGCGTGTCGTCCGCAGGCGCCGAGGTCCGTTATCACGGCGACTTCGATTGGGCGGGGCTGCGGATCGCCGGAACCCTGGCGCGCTCGGTGGACTGGAGGCCTTGGCGTTTCGGCGCGCGCGACTACCGGGACGCGACCCGTCGCGCAAGCGGGGCGGCCAGCCCGGTGTCCCTGGCGGGCAAGCCGGCCGAATCGCCGTGGGACCCGGCCCTGGCGGAGGCGATGAGCGCGGTCGGGGTGGTGGCCGAAGAAGAGGGGGTGGTCGATCTGCTGGTGGAAGACATTCTCGCCGCCTGGTAACCCAACCGATGCACGGGCCGCCGTGGGCCGGGGAGACGTGGCGCGGCATCGTCCATCTGGTCCAACTAGTATGGACCAGGCGGACCGTCCGTTGTAGCCTGGACCTATGGCCATCACGATGAACATCCAGGAAGCCAAGGCCCGGCTATCGCAACTCGTGGCCCAGGCCGAAGAGGGCCACGACGTGGTGATCGCGCGGGCCGGACGGCCGGTGGTGCGTTTGGAACCTGTGGCGGGAAAGCCTGCTCGCCGGTTGGGTCTGTTCGCGACGAACCTGACCGAGGCCGATCAGGCCGAATCGCTGGCGCCATTGGAACAGTACGAGGTCGCGCTGTGGTCGGGCGGGGCGGTATGAGGCTCCTGCTCGACACCCACGCGGTGCTGTGGGCCATGACCGAGCCCCGGCTGCTGGGCCAGACCGCCGAACTCCTGATCCTCGATCCCGTCAACGAAGTGCTCCTGTCCGCGGTGGTGCCCTGGGAATTGAGCATCAAGCGTCACTCCGGGAAGCTTGCTGTGGCCGCTCCCGTCCTGGCTGATTTCCCAGCCGTGATCGCAGCGTTGGCGGCGACTCCGCTGGCGATCGACCACCGCCACGCGATCCTGGCGGGCGACCTCTCCTGGGACCACAAGGATCCTTTTGATCGGATGCTGGGTGCGCAGGCGGCCCTGGAGGGCGCCACCCTGATCAGTCGCGATCCGGTGTTCGACACCCTCCCCGGAACCCGTCGGGTGTGGTGACCGGTTGCGCCGAGGCCACGAACACAGGTACGAGGCTGGCGGTTCGATCCTGCGCCGAAGGCGAATTCTACTACCCTTCCTGCACACGTTCTACTACCCGTTTTGCACACTTCGCGCGGGAGTCTCCGGGGGCACGCCATTGGCGAACAACTCATCGAGGTCGTCGAAAGCGTTCTCCAGGCGTTCCGCGTGGTAGAGGCCGTACATCGAGAACACGAAGTCGGTCAGTCCGGCAGCGTCGAGGCGCTCGAGCACCTGGCCACCGGTCTGGCCGCGGGCCGCGCCGTAGCGTTCGATCAGGTAGACGAAGAACTCGGTCTCTTTGTCCATCACGCCACCAAGTAGACGGAATCGCGCGGGTCGCCGGTGGCGCGTTCGGTCTCCCACATGTCGAAGACTGCGAGGGGGGCGAAGTGCCAGAGCTTGAGGTCGTCGTCGGCCAACATGCGGTAGGTCTCGGAGCGGGTGAACTGCCGCAGAGCGTCCAACGGCGTGTACCCGTAGTGCTCGGCGATCAGGGCGCCCACATGGCGGTCGAAGAAGTCCAAAGTCCTGGGGGCTGTATTGGTCATAGCGCCTCGCTTCGCTCGAGGGTCAAGTGGTCTAACGCCGCGCGGGTCAGGAATGCGAACTGATCCGCCAAGCGTTGGGGGAGCAGCCGGACAATCGCCTCGTTGGCCGTGTAGCGTCCGTCCATATAGTCATCGATCACGGCGAGCGTGGTGTCATTTGCCACGGGGCCTGACACCAGATCGTAGTGGCCCCCCGAAGGAACGCGTCGTCTGTTCACAGCCACGAAGTCGAGCCATTCAAGGGTCGGCCCGTCGAACGCGAGCGCGCTGAGCCGGGTGGCAGCCTGGGGAGCGTCGAAGGCAAAGGTGCTGACTGTGGGCTCGCCACGGCGAAGACGCCGGGTCTTCAGCTGAGCCCATCGTTCGGCCTGGTCGCGATCCGATGTCAAGTAGAAGCCCGGCCCAAAATCCAGCGCCCGTGCGGGCACCATGATGCGCGGCGCGTCCACCGGCATGTTGCTGCCGTGGAATAGTACGAGCGAATCGTCCCACTCGGCTGCTTGGTGCACGTCACGGCCCCCTTCCCTGGTCCATCATGGCACGGCCACTGCGAGGCGGGATGACGGCCGAGGCCCGGCAGCGGTGGCGCGGCGGACGAGCCGGACGGCATCGTGCGCCCGATTTGCCGACCACGGGGCCTACCAGTCCTGGCCGGCGAGGAACTCGGCGAGGGACCGGTGCTCGATGCCGTCCTCGGACACGCCCTGCGCGGCGTCCAGAGACACGACGATCTTGCGGTGGTTGTCCCGGATCGTTCGTAGCGGCGCGAACTCGCGTTCCATCACCTCAAGGCTGGCGAGCAGATACGTGACCTGCAGGTAGAGGCGTCGTCCCGGCTTGTCGGCGACGAAATCGACCTCGGCCGCGCCCGCTTTGCCGACGTGGACCTGGTAGCCGCGCCGCAGCAGTTCCAGGCACACGACGTTCTCGAGGACGCCCGGCAGGTCTCCGGGCCGGTACCCCAAGAGGGCATGGGCGAACCCGTGGTCGGCCACGAAGTACTTCTCCTGGGTCTCGAACACGCGTTTGCCTTTGAGGTCGTACCGGCTCACCTTGTGGAAGAGGTACGCCTCGGCGAGCGCGTGCAGGTGGTTGTGCACCGTGTCCGCAGCCACCGAGCGCCGCTGGCTCTTCATGAACTCGACCACGCGGTTGGCGGAAATGGTGTGGCCAAGGTTGGTCAGGAGGAACGCCACCAGCCGCTCCAGCAGGTCCACGTCCCGGATGTGATGCCTGGCCACCACGTCCTTCAGCAGGATCGAATTGAAGACGTCCCTCAGGTAGTTCGCGTCCGCTCCGTGGTCCGCCAGCTCCTGGAGGCCGGGCATTCCGCCGCGGCGGAGGTATTCGCCGAGTGCCGCCGTCCCGGCTCCCGCGCCAACGTCGCCGAATTCGGCGAATTCGGTCAGCGACAGCGGGTAGACCTTCATGTCCACGTACCGGCCCGTCAGCAGGGTCGCCAGTTCGCCGCTCAGGAGCGAGGCGTTCGACCCGGTGACCACGATCTCGCAGTCCAGGTCCACCCTGAACGAGTTGACTGCCCGCTCCCAGGAATCGACCAACTGGACCTCGTCCAAAAGGATGTGGATGCGGCCGCTCGTCGCCGCGGCTCGGTCCATTATGTGCCGGTAGAGGGCCAGGTGGTTGGTGAGGTCGGCATGCGCCAAGGACTCGAAGTTGAGGTGGACGATGTTCTCCTCCGGCACGCCCTCGCTGGTCAGGTCGTCCTTCCAGGCGCGCAGGATCATGCTCTTGCCGGATCGCCGCACGCCGGTCAGGACCTTGACCAGAGAAGTCCCGCTGTAGGAGGCGAGTTGGTCCATGTAAAGGCTCCGGCGGATGAGGGGATGGCCGTCCGGAGCGTTATGAATCTCTACCATACTGGAGATTTTACTCGCGCTGCGCAGTTATCGCCAGTATACTGGAGAAAGTGCATCAGGCGATGTCGCTCGTCTGGGCGCCGCCCTCCTGGATGATCCACACCAGCGGGCGGGAGGCCACCGTCGCCAGGAAGGGGTTGGCTTCGCGCTGCGCCCATGCCTCTGGAGTCACACGGTGCATGTTCACTTCGAGGCCGGTCCGTTCGTGGGCGGTCTGCTGGGCTTCGATCAAGTCGTCCATTTCGACGCTGCCGATCACCATGACGTCGAGGTCCCGCGGGAAGGCTCCGGGCTCGCCCGCTCGCCGGGCCGCCCACGATCCGTAGATGAAAGCCGCATCGACTCCCGGCGTGCTCTTCAGCACGGCGCGCAGCGTCGGGACCGGTCCGTAGGTGGCGGCGAGAATCTCCGACATCGGCCGGTGCAGCGGATGGGCGGAGTTCACCCGCACCAGGCGGTTGTTGCCTTGCCGGCGGTCAGTCAGAACCTGCGCGGCGACGAGCCGTCCGATTTCCTTATGCGCCACGGCTGGGAGCACGTTCGTTCGCCGCGCGACCTCCGCGATTGTCGGCTCCGCGTCCGGATCGGAGAACAGTTCCCCGAGTATTGCGCCGACGGCATCTGAGCGCACCAGCGGCGTAAGGGCGGAGGGAGCAGTCTTCACAAAAGGAGATTGTAGCATCGCGTTATGTGAATTAAGTGGCCTCGGGCGGCGGTCGAGATCACCCCACGCCCAGAGCCCTCGGGCACTTGGCGCAGCCCCGACTGGTCCACCCTTCCGCCTGCGGTGACCGAATCTACATTGGTGCCGGTGTCTTTCGGGCGCAGGTGTATAACTCGTGCGGCGCGATGTCTTGGCCTCCGGCCCAGGCGATCTCGGCGCCGCCGTCGACAACGTGCACTGTCCGGAAATATCCCGGATCGGAGAGCTGACCGTACCAGTCCCCGGAGATGTAAGGGGAGACGTCGAACACGCCGGTTTCGCCGGTCTCGAATTCAAGCCCTATTTGGTGGTTCGAGAAGGGCCGGACCTTCGAGATGCGAGGCTGCAGCATTGTCTTCACCTCAACGGGTCGATCTTGAACGGCTGTTCGCCTGCGGACAGGAGGTTGCGAACCTCCGATAGTGCGCGTTGCGTGGCCACTCTACCTTGATGAACAAGGGTCGGTTCATTCGCGCGGTGGGGCGGCGACTGGCGGGCTGTGCGGCGGGGTGATGGTGGTCTGGCCGGTCGCGGGGTCGTGGTTGTGGGCCCATCCGTGGTGGGTCTTCAGCTGGTGGTGGGCTTTGCACAAGAGCTGCATGTTCGAACCGGTGGTTTGCTCTATCGCGGGCCTGGCCGGGTCGTAGGGGACCCGGTGGTCCGCCTCGCACCGGCCCGGCGGCGCCGAGCAGTTCGGGACGCAGCAGCCCCGGTCCCTGGCCTCCAGCAGCAATCTCAGCTTGGCGCCCGCCTGGTAGGAGTCGGAGGCGACGGTGTTCGCGGGCCAATCCTCGGGGCACGGCAGCGCGCCCGGCGGCCCGGCCGCGGCCCT
>JAISCU010000003.1 GCA_031265345.1 Bifidobacteriaceae bacterium | reverse complement strand
GCCGACCCTCGCGAGGGTGGTCGTGTTCACGGCGGTGAAGTCCGGGCCGACCGCCGCAGCCAACCCGCTCATGACGACTCCTTTTGCCGCGCGGCGCGGGCGTGCCCGGAGGCCGCAGGGGCCATGCCGGCCTGGGGCTTGGGCGGTGTTCGATCCCCGGCGCTCATGGCGCAGCCTTCGGGGCTCGTGCCGGGGCCGGGGAGCCCCTCCGCGCCGTGGCTGGCGAGCCATGGCTCGGGGTCTATCGCGGGCGACCAGGGCCCGCCGGGCCGGACTTCGAAGTGCAGGTGCGGGCCGGTCGACCAGCCGTTCGACCCGACGTCGGCGATGTGCTGCCCGGCGACCACCTGGTCGCCGGCCTGGACGTGCAGGTGCCCGTCCCACATGTGCGCGTACCCCGTGAACACCTTCTCGCCGCCCATGTCGTGCTCTATCAGGATCAGGTTCCCGTACCCGGACGACGGCCCCGAGTAGGCGACCAGACCGGCCGCGGCGGCCATGATCGGCGTGCCGTCCGGCGCGGACAGGTCCACCCCGGCGTGCAGCCGGCGGGTGCCGGTGATCGGATGGGTCCGCCACCCGTAGGGCGACGACCTAGTCCAGGTCCCGTCCGGCAGCGGCACCACGACCGCGCCAGCCTGGGGCACGCCCGGCGAGCCCGTCCCGCCGCCGGCGCCGCCGGTCAACGCGGCCAGGATGGCCTGGGCGACGGGCTCCCAGCCCTGGTAGCGGTCGGGGTAGGCGGACACCTCGACGGCTTGCGCGGCCTCGCCCTTCGGCATGGTCTGCCAGCCGGGGATGTCGAGCAGCCCGCGCGGGGAGGGATGGTTCGGGCCGGCCGGGCCGCCGTAGAACGCCCTGGCCTGGTAGTCGGGGTCCATCAGCTCCTCGACGGTGCCCCACCCGGCGGCCGGCCGCATCTGGAACAGGCCCAACGAGTCGTGGTCGGACGCGTCCCCGTCGTTCGGGTAGTCGGCGGACTCGGGATAGGCGCCCGTGTTCGCGAGCATCCGGAGCCTCGACTCGGTCAACGCGGCCATCAACGCGATGGCGATCCCGTCCCTGGTGACCCCCTCGATCCGGGCGCCGGCGGTGATGATCGTCGCCGCGTGGGTCAGTTGGGGCCGGTTGAGGGTGACTTTGGCGCCGTCGGCGTGGACCGCGTCCAACGAGTCGGGTATCCCGACGATCCCCAACCCGCCGCGGGTCAGGCAGTCGGCCTGGGCGGGCGCGACCAGCAGGCCCACGCCGAGCATAACGACGGCGGGTCCCGCCATCAGGGCGGCGGCGGCCAAGACGGCCACGGTCTTGTTCAACATGGAGCCGGCCTCCCTCCTTTTCCGGTCAGCGCAGCGGGGTGCCGGGCGCGGACAGGCGCAATGCCCGGCACTGGTCGGGGGCGGGCTGGCAGACCATGAACACGGTCAGGGCGACAGGCGCCTCGAGGCTCTGCGGCCGCCCGTCCCAGACCCCTTCCCTGACGAGGGTCGCGTCGACTGTGACCGCGACGGTGCCCGGCGCGAGCGCCCCGGCGGGCGCCCGGGCCTCGGCATCGGCCCATCCGTCCGGCACCTCGGCGCGCACGTCGGTCAGGTGTTGCCGGACGGCCATCCCGGTCACTTGGCGCCCGGTCCGCGCGTCGGGCAGGTAGTTGCCGAGGTCGGCGGCGAGCCCGGCCGCCTCCTCGCCCGACTGGTCGGCCCACGAGATCAGCCTGTCCCGGATCTGGTCGGTTCCATCCCCGGAGCCGGTGTCCCAGGTGTGGAGGGCCTCGGCCACCTGGCGGGCGAACGCCGACGGGTCGGTTGACGGCTCGCCGGCCGGCGCCGCTCCGGGCCGGGGAGCGGGGCTGTCCGATGCCGACCGGGCGGCAGACGGGGCCGGCGCGGGTTCGCCGGGACCTCGGACCAGCCCCCAAACGCCGACCGCGGTCAGCGCGGCGGCCGCCAGCGCGGCCAGGGCCGCGACGGCCAGTCTGGGGCGGCTCCATTGTCTCAGCGGGTTGGGCATGGCGTTCGGGTCCTTCCATCCGGCGCGGCAGTCGGCGCGTTCAAGGTGCCCACGGTGCCCCCCGGAAGCGGCCCCCACCCCGACGCACCCGGCCCCGACGGGGGACTATCGCGGGTCGTCCGAGCCGGTCAAACGCCGGCCTGTACCGGGCGGGTGCCACAGGTGTTTGACTGGCGGCGAGACGTCGGGCTATGTTCGCGGCCATGGACACGATCACCTTGGCCGTCCCGGTCGACCGGCGGGCCGCGGCTGCGGCCGAGGTGGCGTTGGCGGCGTCCGGCATCACCGTGCCCGAAGCCGTCGGAGTCTTCCTGCGCCATCTGGGCGCGGCTGCCGCAGGGTGCCCGTCCGAGGCCGGCCAGCCTGCTTACAACGCGGTCACCGAGGCGGCCATCGCGCAGGCCGACGCGATAGCGGAAGGCCGGACGCCGGCCAAGGACTACGGGTCGTTCCGGGAGTTCCGGGACGACCTGGAAGCCGCGTAGCCGCGCGGCTCTTCGGTCGCGCGCCGACGGGCGCGGGCTTGCCGTGGGGCTATTGTCTCAGGTCAGGGCCGCGCGGGCCTGGGCGACTTGGGCGTGGAAAGAGGCTAGCTGGCCGACCACGTCGCAGATGAGTTCCCATTGGTTCTGCGTCAGGGTGGCGGCGACTTCGGCGGGGTCGTGCCCCAGCACCAAGGACGGCATGTCGCGCCACACCCGCATCGACCCGCGTGGGTCGAACCTGGCCGCCCCGCCCCGGCCCGGCCTACCCCGGGGAGGCTCGGGGCGGCGGCCGCGGGTGACGCGTTCGAGGGCGCGGGAGGCCGCTTTGTCGAGCGCGACGGTCGCGCCGCGAGCCGCCTGTTCGCGCAGGGCGGCGGCCTCCCGCTCGGCCTCCCGGCGGGTCTCTTCGGGGCTGGCGGGGTCCTCGGCGACCTGGGCGAGCCGGCTGACGGCGGCCGCGACCCTGACCGCGAGATAGGCGGGCTCGACCGCGCCGCCCGCCTCGACGCTGGCCAGCGCCTGTGCGGCGGCCGCGCGGACGGCATTGGGCATAGAGGGGTCTTGGGCGGCCCTTTTGAGCCACGACACGCGCTCCAACGTGCCATACGAGTAGGCGCCGCCGGTCAGCTCCGCGGCCTGTACCCGCGAGTCGTTGCGGGCCTGGCGCGGCGGCGTAAGACTTACGCCGCCGTCCGCGGCGCCGTTTCTCGCCGCCGAGCCGAACCGGGTGGCGGTCTGGCGTTGGGCGTTGTCGGCGGCGATCTCGGCTTTGACCTCCTCGTAGAGCGAGGCGGCCTCGAGGGGGGTGAGTTTCTTGTGGAGCCGGTCGTCCTCGCGTTCGCCGAGCAGCGCGGCGAGCCTGCCGGACTCGTCCGGGCGGACCAGGACCGTGATCGTCTTGGCGCCCAACAGTTTCACGGCGGCGAGCCGCCGCGCCCCGCAGATCAGCGTGTTGTCGGCGGTCACGGTGACGGGCTGGAGCAGGCCGTGGTCGCGGATCGACCCGGCCAGGTCCTCGATGTCGCCCAGGTCCTGGCGGCGGCGCGCCCCTACCCGGATCGCGGAGACCGCGCGCTGCTGGTAGTTGTCGTCGCGGCGGCTCACCGGAACTCCTCCCACGCCCGCCGGATCTGGCCGGCCAGTTCCCGGTCGGCCAGCAGGCCGGCGAGGGTGTGGCCGGCCGCGATCCGGAACAGCAGCCCGTAGCCGGTGTTCGTGCCGGCGTGCTCCGGCGCGGGATGCCCGCACAGCACCCGGACGGCGCGGCTCCACGCTCCGGGCGGGAATCCGATGCCCATCGCGGTGGCGTGGTCGCGGCGCAGCGCCTCGACCGCGGCCTCCCGCGAGCCGATGTCGGCCAGGCGTTGCGCTATCGCGTCGATCCCGGCCTGCGCCAGGCGGCGCGGCCAGCCCGCCGCGGCGAACACCTCCACCGCGACTCCGAGGCCCGCCCATTCCGCGGGCGGCTCGGCGGCGTGGTCGGCGGCGTGGAACGCGGGATGGGCGTCCCAGACGTGCGCCTCGCTTTGGCTCATCCGATCGAGGTGCAGGCCCCGCAGGCCGCCGCGCCTGGCGGTCTCCTGCGAGCAGAGCATCTCCGCCGCGGCTTGCTCGGCGTGGACGGCGACCTCGGTGGCGTGGACGATCACGGCCCACGGGTCCCGGTCGGTCGGCCTGCCGCCGGCGCCCTTGCGGACCTCCAGGTAGGCGATCCGGCCGCCGTCGGCGGGCTCGAGGCCGTGCCTGACGGCGAGGTCCGCGAACCGGTCCACCAGCAGTTCGGCGAAGTCGGCGGCCTCCGGGTCTGTCGCCCACGCGTCGCGGCCGCCCCGGCCGAGCCGGGCCAGCAGCCGGCGCAGGCTCTCCGGGTCGGTGCGCCGGTCGTTCGCTGCGGGCCGGGGCGGGGCGATGGTCGTCATGATGGTGTTCCTTCCGGGCGTTTCCACCCAGGTGCGCGCCCGTTCCCCAGATCCGCCGGCGGCCGGCTCCAAGGCGCGTCGCGCGCTCCGGCGGCCGCTTGGACAATGCCGCGCGCCGCCGTAGCCGCCGGGCACACAGCCCTGCTGGTCATGGCGGGCCGCCGCCCGGCGAGGTCCTGGAGACGCCCGGCCGGGCGGGCCGGGCCTGCCCGAACGCCGAGAGGGGAGGCAGCCTGCGCGCGGCGCGGGCGATGCCCCTCCTCGACGCCGCCGCGCCCGCGCCCGCCGCCCGCCTGGTGCGCCGGGCCGCGATCGCCTGCCAGTCGACGGCGCGGCCTCCGCCGGCCATCCCCAGACGGGTCAGCAGGTCGCCGAGCCGCACCCATTCGACGCCGCCCCTCGTCGCGCCGCCGCCGGCCCTGGGCCGCGCTGTCCTGCCGGGGGCGTTCCGCGGGCCGGGCGCCAGGGAAGGGTCGGCGACGTGCGCCAACGTGGAGCGGTCCGCCTCCGACGCCGGCGACGGCGGCTCGGCGGGCGCTTGGATCTGTCCGGGGCCGGCGCCGGGCGCCGGCGCCTGCGGGTCGGTTTGTTCGTTCACGGCGGTTCCTCCTCGGTTCCGGCGCCGGGACGGCGCGGCGGGTTGATCCAGCGGCTCACGGTCGAGGCGTGGACACCGAAGTGGTCGCCGATGAGCGCGAACGTCGAACCCGCGGCCCGCATCGCCCGCGCCTCCGCGACCCTGCCGCCGCCGGCCCGGTCCGGCGCGCGGGCCGACCGGGCGTGGCGGGTGTCGCGACCGCCGGACGCGCCTGCACGGGCGGCGGCCTCCGCGCCCGCAGCGGGCGCGGCCGGGGATGTCCCGGGATGGGCCGCCTCGGAGCGGC
>JAISCU010000006.1 GCA_031265345.1 Bifidobacteriaceae bacterium | reverse complement strand
CATCTCGGCGAGCGAGCGCCGGCCCCGGATGGCCGCCATGGCGCTGGCCATCGCGAACTGGTCGGTGTGGGCGTAATGGACGTTGCCGGTGGCGACCAACGGCAGGCGGGCGGCCAGCGCCAGCTCGGCCAGCGCCGCGATCTGTCTGGGGTCGCCGGGGCTTCCTGAGTCGGTTATCTCGACCGCCACATTGTCCCGGCCGAACAACCCCACCAGCCGGTCCAGCTCCCATTGGGCTCCCCGTTGGGCTGTGCCAGGACGCTGGCGCCTGACCCCTGTTCCGACCTGTGGGTCCAGCTCCCGTTGGGCGATGCCGTCCGGACCGGTCGCGAGACCCGTCATGTCCCGGACGTCGCCGGGGAGGCGATGGGCGATGCCGTGCGGAACACCTGCCGTCAGACCGCCAGCCGCGTGACCGGTCGTGTCGGCAGCCATGCGACTGGTCGTGCCACCAGTCATGACGCCAGACGTGCCACCAGTTGCACGGCCAGCCGCGCCGCCAGCCGCCAGGGCGCGGCGGACCGCGCCTTTGCGGCAGCCCGTCAGCACCAGCCATTCGCCCGCTCCAGCGGCGGCCAGCGCCTCCAGATCGTAACGCGGCGGCCCCTTCTCCCCCACGGCCAAGTAGGCCTGGGCGATCGACCGGCTGAGCCGTTTGTACCCCTCCGGCCCGCGAGCCAACACCAGCAGGTGCGTGCCAGCCGGATCGTCGGCGCCGGGTACCTCCTCGCCGCCGTCCAGGGTCAACTCGGCGCCGAAGACTGTGGGCAGCCCCACTTCGCGGGCGGCATCGGCGAACTGCACCACGCCGTAGAGGCCGTCGTGGTCGGTGATGGCCATCGAGCTGAGTCCCAGCTTGGCCGCCTGATAGGCCAAATCAGCGGGCTGACTGCAACCGTCGAGGAAACTGAAAGCGCTGTGGGCGTGGAGTTCGGCGTACTTGGTTCCGGCGTGCTCAGTCATAGACCCCCTCCAGTTTCCATTGGCCGGACTCGCAGGCCAACAGGGTGACCTGGTCCTTGCCGCCGCGTTCGACCTGGACTTGGAGGTAGACCCGCCGTTTCGCCTCCGGACCCCACCATTGCTCAACCACCGGCCACGGGCCGGCCCAGCCTTTGACGGCGGCCTTGTCCAAGTTGGCCGGTCCGGCGCTCAGCTCGAGCGCGGAACCGACTCTGATTGTGCGCCCGGCGGAATCGGTCAATTCCACCGGCACCGGTTTGGGCGGCATCAGACTGGGGGCCGGCTCCGGCACGGCTCCCGGCCAGGGGCGGTCGACCGGCCTCAGCGGAATGGTGTCCTCGCCCCATTCGACCAGCCGCACCCTCCCGCGCGGCTCGCGGCCGCCCTGGACCACCGGCTGGTAGACGCCCTTGCCGCCCAGCATGGTGTGGATTCGTTCGGCGCCGCGGACCGCTCGCGCGGCGGCGTAGCCGTTGCTCCCCCACAACCGGGCCGAACCCGCCCCGGCTGGATGGACCTCCTCGGCCTCGAGGCTGAGCCGGGTCAAGGCACCGGTCGGCAGCAGGCCGCTGCGGCCGGTCAGCCAACCTTCGAGTTGCCAGCGGACCCGGTCTTGCACGCCAGCGGCATCGACCCCCTCCAACCGCCAAGTCCGTTCCAACTGCTCGCCGGTCTCCGTGATGGCGCTGATCCGCAGCCGGTCGTAGGTCTGGCCGCCCACCACCAGCTTGGAATGGAGCTCCTGGGCCAATTGCCGGGCGGCGCGGGTGGCCTGTTCGACCCGGTTCATGGGCGGATCGGCGTCCAGAACGGATATGAATTGCCGGGGCAATTGGTGCCCAGGGGCGCCCACGACGTCTTCGGCCCTGGTCAGACGTTGCGCCCAGACCCCCACCGCGCCGAACCGTTCGGTGACGTTGTGCGTGGGAAGACCGGCCAGGTCGCCCAGAGTCCTGATGCCCAACCGGACCAGCAAGTCCATCAGCACGTCCAAGTTCTCGCCGTTGGCGGTGCCCCGCAGAGCCACGCCCAGGTCCCGCAGCGGACGCGGGGCCAAGTACTCGCGCGACGCGCCGCGCTCAACCACTCTCCCGTCGCGGGCGGCCAGGATGGCGGCCAGCAAGCCATCGGCTATCCCCACCCAGGCCTCCGTCCCGATCTGGGCGGCCACCTCGGTCAGGAGGTGTTCGGCGAAGGCTTCGTCGCCGCCGTAGTAACGGCTGGCGCCGACCGCCGGACAGAGCATCAGGCCTGGTCGCGCCAGTTCGACCGATGGCACCAGCGAATGCACCACGATGGCCAGATCCTCGAACGCTCTGGCGTCCCGCAGTTGATCGGCTGGCACCATCACCGCGCCGGGGCACAACGACATGGCGGTGCGCCGCTTCATGCCCCGCCTGACTCCGACCGACCGGGCCGACGCGCTGACAGCTTTGACGCGGTGCGTGTCCGCCACCACGACAGGCACTCCAGTCGGCGCCGCCCCGGCCCCGATGGCCGCCACCACCGGCCAGTCCGGTATCCATATGGCCGCCAACCGCCGCGTGCACCTTGCCTGGTCCGCGGTTGACCCGCCGTCTGCGGTCATTTGCGCGGCCGCAGTCAGCTGCCCGGCCATGGTCAGCTGCCCGGCCATGGTCGTCTGTTCCGCCGCTGTCACCCGACCGCCTCCTCCGCGACCCTTCCTCCCGTAGTCATCTCCCCCGCAGTCGTCTCCCCTGCGACCATTCCCGCCACGGTCAATCCCGCCACGGTCAATCCCGCCACGGTCATTCCCGCCGCGGCCGTCTTCTTCGCGCCGTTCATGGCCACATCCCAAAGCCGCCTTTGCAGACCAGCTCCAGATCGATGGCCGGTTGGGAGTCCAAGCACCGACCGTCCCGCAAAGGCGAACCGTGCGAGGCTTTGACCGCCACGGTCAATTTGGCGCCGCCCCATTGACTGGTGGTGACCAACCGGCCGCCGGTGAACCGCAGACGAGCCTCGATCCGCCGCCTGTCGCCAGCCGCCAGCTTCAACCCTCCAGCGACCACCAAGCCGTAGGCGTCCACCAATCCGGCCAGCACCCGAACCGGTTGATCGCCCAAGCTGGGCACCACCACTGAGCGGCTGAGCGCCAGCCCGGCCTGTGCCGCCGCCAACAGGCCCGCCTGTGGCAGACCGGCGATGGCCGCCCAATCCTCGCCGCCCATGCCAGTCGCAGCCACCGCCCACAAAGCCGCCATCGAGCCGGTCACCTGGGCGACCGAGCCAGGAGCGAAACGCGGGCTGACCAGAGCGGCCAATTCAGCCGGGGCAATGTTCTGCCAACTTGAACGCGCCGCGAAATCCCCTATCCCGCTCTGCTTCAGCCTGGTCTTCGCATGGCCGCACCCCTGGGCGCGAAACTCGGCTCCGCCGTCGACGGGACTGGTCTGCAGGGGTTCGGCCTGGTTCTGGTTCCAACCGTCCGTCCGTGAACAGTTCCGCGCCGCCGAGCCGTTCCCGGTCCCAGAGTTCCCCTCTATCACCCGAGCCCCGTGGTCCGGATCCGTCCCGATAGCGCGCACTCCGGTCTTCGCCTCCGCCAACCGGAGCATCTGCTTCGCCCTGTCCAGCACAGACGCCGGGGCTGACCGACTTGACGCAAATGCCTCGACCATAGTCACAGCAATCACCTCCCCGCATAAAACGCCTGTTCGAGGTATCTAGTTAACCCCTTTCGTACATGTGTGTCAAGTCCGAAGGTCACTGGGTAGACTCTCCTCATGGACCTGACACGACCCATTCCGCCTGATCCCTATTCCCTCCTCCCGCAAGTCCCGTCTTTCACGCTCACCAGTCTGGACGTCACCTCTGACACTGAGATGACCAGCGCTTTCGCTCAAGCCGGAGGCAATTTCTCGCCCCAGCTGGCGTGGTCCGGCTTCCCCGCCCAGACCAAGAGCTTCCTCGTCAACTGCTTCGACCCGGACGCGCCGACGCCGGCCGGCTTCTGGCATTGGACGCTGGCCAACCTGCCCGGCTTCGTCACCGAGCTCGACCAGGGCGCAGGCGCGCCCGACGCCGCCTTCCAAGCCCCCGTCATCCAGCTACGGAACGACGGCGGCACGGTCGGGTACGCGGGCGCGGCGCCGCCGCCGGGCGACCGCCCGCACCGCTACTACTTCGCGGTCCACGCGCTCGCTGTCGAGACCCTCCCCATCGGCCCGGACGCCACGCCCACCGTCGCCGCCTTCAACGCCGTCTTCCACACCCTGGCCCGTGCCGTCATAGTCCCGACTTACCAGATCAGGTAGCCGGACGCCGACCCACAGGCGCACGATGCCGCCCGGTCGTCCGGCTCCCAAGGCGCGGCGCCGCGACCCAGCGGCAGGCGCCGAGCCACCGCGCGGCATCGGACATGAAACCTGGGAAACCCCAAGCCGCGCCTGGCCTGCTAGCATAGTGACAGCATCACTGTCGGAACGGAGGAGCGATGGCAACGCTGACTGTCAGGGATCTGGCCGAGCCGGTCTACGAAGGGCTCAAGGGTCTGGCGCACCGGAACGGCCGGTCGATGGAGGCTGAGGCCAGGACTCTCCTGGCCGAATCGGTCCGCGCCTCGACTTGGTGGGAGCAGTGGGTCGCCGCCGTGGCGCCGGCCACGGGCGATGAATTGCCGATCCCACCGCGCACTCCCCCGAGGGGTATCGACTTGTGATCGTCCTCGACACCAACGTGGTGTCCGAGCCGATAAGGGCACGCCCAGACGTTGGCGCCTTACACTGGCTCGGCAAGCAGGACCAACCTCTGGCTGTCACGTCCATCACCATCGGGGAACTTCTGGTCGGCGTCCACCTGCTCCCGCAAGGACAGCGCCGCCGCATACTCCTCGATGCCGTCGAATCGGTTCTGCTTGAGCTTCCGCTGCGCCTGCCTTTTGACGATGCGGCCGCCCGCGCCTACGCGTTACTGCAGGAAAGGGCCCGTTCCGCCGGACGCCCGCTGGCCAGGGAGGACGGCATGATCGCAGGCATTTGTCTATCTCGAGGCGTGCCCCTGGCCACTCGCAACACCCGCGACTTTGAGCACCTTCCTATCGATCTGGTCAACCCTTGGCGACCCGATCAGGGCGAATTCGGCGGGCGCGCTCACAGGTAGAGGGTGTACTCGACTCCGTTGCTCAAGAGCAGGTCCAGCATCTGGGGATCGGGCATCCCGACGCCCTCCTCGTCCGGCATGAACACCCACATGATCTTCGAGAAACCGGCCTCGGCGGCGACCCCAGGATGGGCCGCCAACTGGCGCATCACGAAGGCGTCGCAGACCATCTGGGCTGCCGAGACTCCGTCCGAGGCCTCCACCACGCCGGTCTTGATCTGAAAGGCCTGGACGCCGTCGCCTTGGTCGCCAACGATGTAAGAGCGCTGGTCGAGCGGAGTGATCCCGCTGGTGGCGGGCCCAGGGAGGTTGATGGTGACCTTGTCCGGCACCGTGCCCTCGGGCGCGACGGAGATCAGGCAAGGCGGATTCGGGCCAGTCGGCTCGCCTTGGATCCGCGGCAGAGCGGACGCCCGGCGGATCGGCTCCGGCGAGTCGGATTTGCGTCGGAACAAGCTCATGGATTCCACCTGACGTTCGGGGACGGATGCAGCCGACTCTACCAGTGCGTGTTCTGGCGCGTCGGGCCGGACCGTCTCCTTCAGTGCCCGGCTCAGCGGGTCGCCCAGAACGCCACCGCCGATGCCGCCGCCACATTCAGCGAGTCCACCCCGGCCGCCGTCGGGATGGCCAGCGTCGAAGGATCGCTCACGCGGCCGCTGCAGCGCCTGCGTCGCGGCGGCGGACAGCGCGTGGGTCGGCAAGATACACGGTCGCCGGGTCGCCCGGCAGCGGCCGGAACTGCCAGTGCGCCCAGAACTCGCGGGCGCGGGCGTCAACCGGGGTCGCCAACACCAAGGCGAAGGCGAGGTCGCGGCTGGCCCGGATGCAGCGCGCCAAGGCGTCGCGCAGCAAGACACGCGCGAGCCCGTGGCCTTGGTGGCGGGAGTCGACGGCCATGCGGCCTATGACCAGCGCGGGAAGAGGGTCTGGAGCGTTCCGGCGGAGCGCGGTCGGGGCGACCAATCGTGTGACAGCGCCCATCGACAAGGCGTAGTGGGCCGCTACGGAGTAGTCTCCCGACGCGATCACGAACACCTGCGAGAAGTGGCGCGATTGGTTCGCGAGCGCCCGCCGCTTCAGCCAGCGGTCGAGGTAGCCAGGCTGCCACCGAGGGGCGTCCAATGCCGTCCGATCGTCTGGCGCTCGAACGGCGTCAGGACACGGGCAAGTCGGCCATAGTCGACTCCCGCACAACCAAGCTGACGGGTCTGGCCTCGGTCCCGACCGGACCCGGATCTCCGTCCAGCGCTTGAAAGATCCGGAAAGCCGCGCGTTGACCCAGAGAACGCAACTCCAGATCGATCGATGTCAAGGGTGGCCGCGTGTGAGGCACCACGCTGGCTAGATTGTCGAAACCCAGGACCGCCACGTCCTGCGGGCAGCGGACACCTCTGTCCCGCATCGCGTCCAGACATGCCCGTGCCAGCGTGTCGGAGGCCGCGATTATGGCGTCAGGAGGGTCGTCGCAATCCATCAACACACCAGCCGCATGCCTGCCCCACCGTTCGTCCCATGATCCGCCTTCGGTCAAAGCCGTCAAGTCGCCGCCCAGAGCTTTCAACGCCTCGCGGACGCCCGCCTCGCGCTCGGAGGAAGCCGCATAGGTGGTGTCTCCGCCCACATAGGCGATCCGCCGCCGGCCGACGTTCCACATGTGCTCCGCAGCGAGCCGGCCGCCCATCGCTTGATCCGCCACGACGGACACATCACCAGGGGCGGAAGAGGGCGCGTAAGCGTACACCACCGGCACTGACAGGTCCGCGCCGAGTGATTCCCGTGGCTCCGTGCGGGCCCCTGCCACCACGATCAGCCCGTCGATCCGGCGTTCGAGCAGAGTTCTAAGGTGGCGGCGCTCGCGGATCGAATCGCCTCGCGCGTCGCACAGGATGACCGACAGCTCGCCGGCTCCGAGGGCGTCTTCGGCGCCAGCCAGGATCGGGATGACGAAGCGTCCCTCCAGGTCGCCCGTGAGCACGCCGACAGTGCTGGTCTTCCCGAGGGCTAGCTGGCGCGCCACAGCGGAAGGCGAGAAACCGAGTTCACGCGCGGCCCGCTCAACGCTGGCACGGGTCTCAGCACTCACTCCGTAGCGGTTGCTCAGCGCCTTGGAGGCGGTCGATTTTGACACGCCCGCACGATCCGCGACATCGGAAAGCGTGATTCTACGCACCGTGCTCCTCGCTGGCTGAAGTCCATCCCTTGACTGGGGCAGGGATCACGATATCATTTGGAAACCGGTTGCGATACGTTTCTGAAGGCAAGGACCACCATTATGACAATCGCTCCAATCGAAGCGGCGGGCATTGGTGCCGCCGTTCCAGGCGGCCTGCGCGGTGTGGGCTACACCGGTCAAGTCGAATTGCTCGGCCGGCTGGGGCGTCGCGTCGCCGATGCCGCCTCCACCTATGGCAGCCTCAGCGATGACGACGTTCTGCACGGTTTCCGCAAACAAGCCGGTCTGCGCGCTCCTGGCTCGCCGATGACAGGATGGGCGGCCGAGACCAGCCAAATGACGTTCGGCCAGTGGGTCAGCGGCCTGGCCCGGCTGGGCGCGACCCTTCAGGACCGGTCGCTGACGAACAAGGCGGTCGCGCTCTTACACGGCTACGGTCAGACCCTGCCGACGGACGGCACCACGGGGATGAACATCTACGCCTGGGAGAAACTGATCTGCGGCCTGGCCGACGCTATCGACTATTGCGGCGACACCGATGCCCCGGCCTTGTTGGTCAAAATCGCGCGCGCGGAGCGTTTCGACAGGACCCGTGCCACCGCCATCGCCTCCGACTTCTCTGGTCAGGAGCCGCATTTCTCAATCGAGTGGTACACCCTGTCGGAGAACCTGTACAAAGGAGCGCGGCTCACGGGCAATGGCGACTTGGCCCAACTGGCGGCTCAATGGCATTACGACGCTTACTGGGACCGCTTCCGCGAAGCCCCGGCGCCGGGAACGCGCTGGCGGATTCCGCCCTGGCTCCACGCCTACAGTCACGTCAACACGTTCGCCAGCGCCGCTGCCGCCTATGAGGCGAATGGCGATCAGGGCCTATTGGCAGTGTTGCGAAACGCCTTCGCTTGGCTGACGACAACTCAAGTCTTCGCCACTGGCGGTTTCGGGCCGCATGAATTCACCATGCCGGAGGACGGGACCCTTGGACGCTGCCTCGAGTGGTTGACCGACTCCGCCGAGATCGTTTGCGGGTCCTGGGCGCTGTTCAAGTTAATCACGGCGCTGCTCAAGCACACCGGCGATGCCCGGTACCTGGACCTGGCCGAACGACTTGTCTACAACGGCATTGGCGCCACCATTCCAGTGCGCCCAGACGGCCGCAGCCCGTACTACGCCGACTACCGCCTCGGCGTGGCCACGAAGCTGCCCTATTGGCACGCCTGGCCCTGTTGCTCCGGAACCTACCTCCAGGCCGTGGCCCACCTTCATGACCTGGTCTACTTCTCAGCCGACGACGGAGTGGCGGTCGGGTTGTATGTTCCATCCCGGTTCAGCTGGGATCAGGAGGACGTCCGTGTCACAATGTCGCAGGACACCGTTTTCCCGGCCGCCGAAGACACGCGGCTACGGCTGACCATGGCCGCGCCGATAGCCTTCAAATTGCACTTGCGGGTGCCGGCTTGGTCCCGGTTCGAGGCGCGAGTCAACGACCGTCCAGTCGAAATGGCTCCCCGTCCAGATCAATGGGTGACGATCGACCGCCGCTGGGAGTCCGGCGACACCGTGACGGTGCGGCTGGGACCCCGGCTTCGCGCCGAATCGGTCGACGAATTCCATCCCAACCGTGCGGCCGTGATGTTCGGCCCCGTCGTCCTGGTCCAAGATGTCGACTGGCACACGCCGTTCGACGTGCCGGTGCCATGGCAGATGCTCGACTGGGAGAGTCATCTCGCAAGGGAGAGCGACGAATTGGTATTCGTGCCCACTCAGCCCGGAACTCACCGCATGCCGCCGGGCGGCTTCCGGCCTTTCTACGAACTCCCCGAACGGGCGCCGTACCGGATGTACCACGATTTTGGCTCCCGTCGGATCATTTGACTCGCCGCCATAGGCGGCGAAGCACCGCTTCTCGAGACCCATCGGGGGCGGACGCCAAGAAAGAGAGGGATTCCGTGAAATCAACTAGACAAATTACGGCACCCGGCACAGCCGCGGTGGTGGTGGCGCTACTCCTGGGCGCATGCTCGAACGGCAGCGACGACCGAGCCGGAGAATCGCAAGGGGACGGTTCCGAAGGCGGGGCAGTGACCTTGACGATGTGGTCGCGCGCCGACAACGAGGGCTACTTACCGGAGCTGATCGACCAGTTCAACGCATCACACAGCGACATCAAGGTCGAGCTGACCCTGGTTCCAAGCAACGACGTGGTCCAGAAGTACTCGGTCGCCGCCACCAATGACTCCGGACCAGACATCGTCTCGGTCGAGATCGGCACGCTGCCTCAGTTCACGACGACCGGATGGCTTCAAGACATCACCGATTGGGTCGACGGACTTGACTATCGTCAGGCGCTGAGCCCCGCCCACCTCGAACAGGCGGCGGTCGGAGAATCGCTCTATGGGGTTCCGCTATCAGCCGACGTGTCGGTGCTGTATTGGAACAAAGCCCTCTTCGAACAGGCGGGTCTCGACCCGGACAAGGCACCGGCGACCTGGGACGAGATCCACGAGGCCGCCAAGGCCGTCACGGCGTTGGGCGACGACAATTATGGGTACTTCTTCTCCGGCGGTTGCGCCGGGTGCATGGCTTTCACGGGCCTGCCGTACGTGTGGGCGCAAGGGTCGGACGTCTTTGACAATTCCGGAGTTGAGGCCGTGGCCACATTCGCGGGCAACCAGGGGATCGAGGACGCACTGGAGTTCTACCGGTCGCTCGACCGGGACGGCTTGATCCCCCAGACCGCTCGCACCGAGAACGGGGCGGACCAGTTCGGAGCCTTCTTCTCCGGCAAGATTGGCATGTTCGTGCAGGGCACCTTCCCGTATGCCGAACTCAAGCAGAGTTATCCCGATGTGGACTTCGGTTTGGCTGTGGTGCCATCCAAGGACGGGTCGACCGGCGCGTCATATGTAGGCGGTGACGACCTGGCGCTGACCGCCAAAGCGCCCACCGAAGCGGGTCTCGAGGTCTTGCGTTGGCTGACCACCGAGGGGCAGCAGAGCCTTGCGGACAAAGGGATCCTGCCGATCAGATCGGACTTGGCGGAAGGCGACTACGTGGACCTGGATCCCCGCAACGTCGTCTTCGTCGAAGCGCTCAAGGTTGGGCACTCGCCCAAAGCCTCGAAGTGCTCGGCCGTGCTGTTCGACAACACGGGACCCTTCGGCCAGCTCATTCAGACCGGAATCTTCACCGACGGTTCCATCCCCGACGCGCTCACTGAGGCGCAGACGACCGCTGAGGCGGCACTGCGCTGATGAGCACGAAGCGCGCCACTCTTGGTGCGACCGGCGGCCTGGTGCGCGCGCGGCGCGGGCCAGGCCGCCGGTCGGCCGTGGGCGCCGCATTGGTCCTTCC
Organism: Bifidobacteriaceae bacterium; assembly: GCA_031265345.1. The sequence goes on along the minus strand of JAISCU010000006.1, from coordinate 3,824 downwards.
AGCGGCCACGCTCATAGCCGTGATCTTCGTCGCGCCGATGGTGCTCTCGTTCGTGATGTCCATGTACGACTGGCCGTTACTGGGCGAACGCGTCTTCACTGGCGTGGCCAACTACGTCGATCTGTTCACCGATCCAGCGTTCGGCAAAGCCATGGGGTTCACTGGCCTGTTCGCGGTGGTCGTGGTGCCGCTCACCCTGGTGATTGGGCTCGCCTTGGCCCTGCTGGTGCAGCGCAAACGACGCGGTGTTGGCGCGATCCGCACTGCCATCTTCGCGCCAGTGGCGATCGGATACGCGGCGGCCTCCTACATGTTCCTGGCGCTCACCAATCCTTCGACCGGCCTTTTCGGCAAGGCCATGACCGATGTCGGGATCACCGAGCGTCCGCCCAACTGGCTGCTCAGCCCCACCAGCGCCATGATTCTGGTGGTCGTTGTGACGCTGTGGAAGACCGTCGGATTCGCCATGGTCGCTCTGATGACCGGCCTGCAAGCCATCGATGTGAGCATTGAGGACGCGGCTCGCGTGGACGGCGCAGGCTGGTGGCGCACCTTGGTGCGAATCAAGCTCGCGCTGATGAAGAACTCGATCGCCTTCGCCACCACTTTCACGGCTATCGGCACTTTCCTGGCCTTCGACCAGCTATTCATCCTCACTGGTGGCGCACCGAACAACTCAACTGTCACCGCCGTGTTCAAGATCTACAACACCGCCTTCGTCCAAAGGGATCTTGGCTATGCCGCCGCCATGTCCATGGTCTTCCTCGTGGTCCTCTTGATGGTCACCGGAGCACAGCTGCGCCTACTGCGCAAGGGGGACTACCGGTGACGGCCACACTCAAAGCCCCGCGCCTCGCTTTCAAGCCCTCGGCCCGGCGGGCTGGACCGGCGGTATGGCTCGTCATCGGTTCGATGATCGCCATCATGTTCGCGTCCCCGTTGATCGCCGTGCTGCTGGGCACCTTCAAGACGCCTGAGGAGGCGGCGGCGGTTCCTCCCGCCTATCTTCCGGAGAACCCGTCTGCCGGGAACTACATCAGGCTCTGGGAGAGCAGCGTCGGAGTCGGCACCGCGGTCGCCAACAGCGTTTTCGTGGCAGTCGGAGTCGTCCTTGTCACTGTGTCAGTCGCCCTATTGGCCGCCTACGGGTTCGAACGGTACCCGTTCGTGGGCTCCGAGACCATCTTCCTGGTCATGCTGGCCGCGATCATGGTTCCCTTCCAGGTGTTGGTCTCGCCGCTGTTCATCGTCTTGAACACTCTGGGACTCACCAACTCGCGGCTTGGCCTGGTCGTCGTGATAGCGACGTTCCAGCTCCCGTTCGCCACTTTCATCCTCCGAAACTCCTACGCCGCGATCCCCCGCGAGGTGTTCGAGGCTGCCTCTGTCGACGGCGCCGGCTTGTGGACCACCCTGCGCATGTCCATCCCGTTGGTGCGCGCCGGTCTCATCACCGCCGCCCTCTTCTCGTTCTTCGCCGCTTGGAACGAGTTCTTCGGCGCGTTGATCCTCATATCGGATCAAGACAAGTTCACGTTGCCCGTGGTGCTCGCCACCTTGGTCAACCGGTCGCGTGGGGCTGTTGATTGGGGAATGCTCCAAACCGGGGTCGTCATCACGATCCTCCCCTGTCTGATCGTCTTCATAATTCTGCAAAAGTATTACGTGAGCGGAATGGTCGCGGGTTCCGGCAAATGATCGCGCCGCCGGGCCGCCCACAAATCGATAAGGAGAACCGTGCGCCAAGCTACTATCACCCTCGATATCGCTGATGTTGTCGCCCCGGCGCGTCGCCGGATTTTCGGCTCGTTCGTCGAACACCTCGGCCGAGCAGTCTATGGCGGCATTTACGAGCCGGGCCATCCCAGCGCTGGCGAGGACGGATTGCGTCAAGACGTCATCGACTTGATCCGCGACCTGGGCGTGACGACCGTGCGTTATCCGGGCGGGAACTTCGTGTCCGGATATCGCTGGAAAGACGGGATCGGCCCCAAACAGGCGCGCCCGCGCCGCCTCGACCTGGCCTGGCATTCGACAGAGCCCAACCAATTCGGCGTAGATGAGTTCATGGCCTGGAGCCGTCGAACTGGAACCGAAGCGATGATGGCGGTGAACCTCGGCACCGGCGGCATCCAGGAAGCTGTCGAACTCTTGGAATACTGCAACCACAGTTCCGGCACCGAATTGTCGGACTTGCGGCGCGCCAACGGAGCTTTGGACCCCTACGACATCCGGGTATGGTGCCTCGGCAATGAGATGGACGGCGAATGGCAGATTGGCCACAAGACCGCCAGCGAATACGGCCGTCTCGCCGCCGAGACAGCCAGAGCGATGCGCATGTTCGACCCCGGCCTTGTCCTTGTCGCCTCGGGGTCCTCCAGCGCCGAGCAGCCGACTTTCGGAAGTTGGGAAGCCGAAGTCTTGCTCGAGGCCTATGACCAGATCGACCTCATCTCGGCCCATCAATACCATTGGGAGACGAATGGCGATCTGCAAGGTTTCCTGGCCTCCGGGGCACGGATGGACCGCTTCATCGAAGACATCATCGCTTCAGCAGACCACATCCGCGCGCGTCTGCGGTCGAACAAGCGCGTCAACATCTCCTTTGACGAATGGAACGTCTGGTACCTGCACGACGACGCCTCCCAACCCCCGACCGGCACCGACTGGCCGGTCGGTCCCCGTTTGTTGGAGGACCACTACAACGTCGCCGACGCGGTAGTGGTCGGAAGCCTACTGATCTCGCTGCTCAAACACGCAGACCGGGTGGAGGCCGCCAGTCTGGCGCAGCTGGTCAACGTCATCGCCCCAATCATCACCGAGCCGGGCGGACCGGCCTGGAGACAGACGATCTTCCATCCCTTCGCCCAAGCCGCCAACAACGCCAGCGGCGAAGTGGTCCGGCTCGCCGTCCAGGCGCCCCGGCTGGATCGCGAGGACTTGGCAGACGTCACCCTCCTAGACGCGGTCGCGACCAACGACTCCGGCGTCGTCACCGTGTTCATCGTCAACCGTTGCGCCACTGATCGCGTCCAGGTGACCTTGGACTTGCGAAGTGTCGGCGGCTATGTCCCTCGACAATGCACGGTCCTGACCGACACCGACCTTCGCCGGGTCGTCGGTCCTCACGACTCTCAGCATTTCGGCCCAATTCCACTGAAGGCGACCTGGGATGACGATGGGGCCGTGCTCGATCTTCCACGGGCGTCATGGGCCATGGTGCAAGTGGGCGCGAAATGACCGGCCAGGGTGCCGTGGCGCCGCTCTCGCGCTCCCGGCTGGCTAGCCTGCGGCCGCTCCCGGCGCAGGCGGTCACCATCGAGTCGGGGCCATGGCACCGCCGTCGCCAAGTGAATGCCACCGCAGGACTGGCGCACGGCCTGACGCAGTTGCGCCGCGCCGGTACCGTGGGCAACTTCCAGACTCTGGCCGACGGCACGAACGCTCCCCATGGGCACCTCGGCGCCCGAGACGCCGATGTCAAGAGTTTCGTCGATTCGGACGTGTACAAATGGCTCGAGGCCGTGGCCTGGACCGGAGACATCAGCCCTGGGTTGGCGGCCGAAGCCAGCGAGATCATTGACTTGATCGAACGCGCCCAAGACCAGGACGGCTATCTCAACACCTGGTTTCAACGCCAGGGTGCGGGAGCACGCTTTGCGGACCTGGGCTTTGGGCACGAGTTGTATTGCTTGGGGCACCTTGTTCAGGCGGGCGTCGCTTGGAGCCGGGCGCGAGGCGACGACCGGCTCGCGACCGTCTCCCGGAAGTTCGCCGATCTTGTGGCGGACGTGTTCACGCCAACTGCGGCGGTCTGCGGCCAC
>JAISCU010000383.1 GCA_031265345.1 Bifidobacteriaceae bacterium | reverse complement strand
TGACGAGGTTCGTGGCACGATTCCGGCGACCACGAACGCGCTTGACCTGCATTTCGGCGCCCGCAGCCCTCCCGCGCCGCTGCCGCTCCGAAACTCGAGGCGACTTTCCCCCGTCACGGAGCCGCAAAGCAAGCTGGGCAGCTGATTTGCACGCCGGTCTTCATCGAGACAGCCGATTCGCGCGCCCTTCTTCGCCGAGACCGCTGATTTGCATCCGTTCGTTTCGCATTTTCGCTGGTCAGTGCGTTGTGCATAGTCCCAGCTACGTGCAGATCCGCGGTCTCGGCGCGGGAAGGCAAGCGAAACGGCGGACTCGGCGCGGCTTTGGTGCAGGCGAGCCTCTCGCAGAGGACGCCGGACCGCGAATCTGGCAGCGACGCCGATCGGGGGCCGGGCTCCACGTCAACCGACTGGTACATTGACGTCGTGCAAGTCAGGAGTCAGGCTATGCCCATTACCGCGAGCGAAGCCCGCGCCACCCTGTTCCCGCTGATCAAACAGGTCAACGACAATCAGGAGGCGATCGAGATCACGTCGCGCGTCGGCAACGCCGTGCTAATGCCCGCAACGGAGTACGCCGCCTGGCGCGAGACCGCGTACCTGTTCCAGTCCCCCGCCAATGCGCGCCGCCTCCTGGATTCGTACGACCGTGCGCGGCGCGGCGAGGTCGAGGTCCACGACCTGGACCTCACGTGAGGCTGGTCTGGGAGCAACATCTACTGAGGCCCGTGTTCACAACTTCGTCAACGGCGCGAAGCGGACCAGCAGCCGTTTGATCCCCTCGCTGCGGAACTCGACGCGGGCGATCTGGTTGGCGCCGGCGCCCTCGACGGCGGTGACGGTGCCTAGGCCGTACTTGTCATGCGTCACCATGTCGCCGGTCTTCAGCTGCGGCACGTCCTTGGCTGGCCGCGGCGTCGCGGAGCCGAAAACCGCGCCGCCGCTAGAGCCGCCCGGCTCGGCCCCGAACGAACCGGACCTGGCGCGCTTGCCCCACCCGGCGGCATCGTACCCCTGTTCTTGTCGCAGGCGGGCCGCGCTGCCCCGCTCGCGGCGCCACTCGAGGACCTCCGTCGGGATGTCGGAGATGAAGCGCGACGCGGCGTAGTACTCGGGGCGGCCGAACGTGGTGCGGGCCTCGGCGCGCGAGATGTAGAGGCGGCGGCGGGCGCGGGTGAGGCCCACGTAGGCGAGGCGCCGCTCCTCCTCGAGCTCCTCCGGATCGCCCATCGAGCGTTGGTGCGGGAAAGTGCCGTCCTCGAACCCGGTGAGGAACACCACCGGGAACTCCAAACCCTTGGCGGTGTGCAGCGTCATGAGCGTGACCTGGCCCTGATCACGGGCTTCCGCCGCAGCTTCGGGGCTGTCGGAATCGGCGCCGGGCGGAAGCTGATCGGAATCGGCCACCAGGGAGACACGCTCGAGGAAGTCCGCCAGGGTGCCGTCCGGCGCGGCCTGCTCGAACTCGCTGGCCACGGCGTGCAGTTCGGCCAGGTTCTCGACCCGGCTGGCGTCCTGGGGGTCCCGCGACTGCTGCAGTTCCGCGAGGTAGCCCGACTGGTCCAGGGCATAGTCGAGGATCTGGGCCGGGCCCGCGCCGTCGGTGGACATCTCCGCCAATTCGTTCAGGAGGTGATCCAACGCGGCGACCGAGGTGCGCGCTCGCGGAGTCAAGTCCCCGATCTCGTTCGCCTGGGCCAAGGCCGCGCCGAACGAGATCCCGTGTTTGGCGGCATGCGCCTGGACTGAACCCTCCGACCGGTCCCCCAAGCCGCGTTTCGGGACATTGAAAATGCGGCGCACCGAGACCGTGTCGTCGATATTGGCGGCGGCTCTCAAATAGGCGATGGCGTCGCGGATTTCCCTGCGTTCGTAGAATCGCGTGCCACCGACCACCCGATAGGGAATTCCTGTGCGGATGAACACTTCCTCGAGCGCGCGCGACTGGGCGTTGGTGCGATAGAACACCGCCACATCGCGGGGTCTGACGCCATGTTCGTCGCCTAATGAGTCGACTTCCTTGGCGATGAATTGGGCTTCGTCATGCTCCGAATCGGCGACGTATCCGACCACTTTGGGGCCGTCGCCCTCGGCCGTCCACAGGCGCTTCTTCTTGCGACCGCTGCCTCGCGAGATCACGCCGTTGGCAGCCGTCAAGATATTCTGGGTGGAGCGGTAATTCTGCTCCAGCAGAATGGTGGTGGCGTCCGGATAATCGGTCTCGAATTCAGCGATGTTGCGGATCGTGGCGCCTCGGAAAGCGTAGATCGACTGGTCCGAGTCGCCCACCACCGTCAATTCGGCCGGGTTGTAGCCGCGCCCGTCCCGCGCGTCAGCCTTGATCCCCGCCAATTCCCTGACCAGCATGTATTGCGCATGATTGGTGTCCTGGTACTCGTCCACCAGGATGTGCCGGAAACGACGATGGTACTGGTCCGCCAAGTCGGGAAAGACCTGCAACAGATTCACCGTCTGCATTATCAAATCATCGAAATCGAGCGCATGGGCGGCCTGGAGGCGCTGCTGGTAGACGGTGTAGACCTGGGAGGTGGCGTCCTCGACCGGATTATGGCCGGCCGCCCGCGAGGCGTAAGTCTCCGGATCGACCAATTCGTTCTTGAGATTGGATATGCGGTTGGCCAGCTTCCGGGGCGGGAATCGCTTCGAATCCAGGTTCAATTCGGAGCAGACCATCGATATGAGACGGACCGAGTCTTGCGCGTCGTAGATGGAAAAGGAACTCTTCAGCCCCAGATGGGACGCTTCGCGCCTCAAGATCCTGACGCAGGCGGAATGGAATGTGCTCACCCACATAAAGCGGGCGGCCGGCCCCACCAGGTGCTCGACGCGCTCTCTCATCTCGGCGGCCGCCTTGTTGGTGAAGGTGATCGCGAGGATTTCGCCGGGCCTCGCCCGCCCGGTCGCGAGGAGGTACGCGATCCGTCTGGTCAACACCCGCGTCTTGCCCGATCCGGCCCCGGCGACGATCAACAGCGGCGTGCCTTCGTGGGTCACGGCCTGCTTCTGCTCGGCGTTGAGGTCCGTCACCAGTCCGGCCGCTTCGGTTTGGGCGGTGTCCGATGCCGCCGTCCCTGTTCCCGCCTTTCCACCAGGCCCTTCGCCTGGGTTTGGGAAGGGGCTGGTCGGATCGGGTTCTGGCTCCGCCCAGGCGGCCGGGGCCAATGAGGGCAAGCGGGAGAGGTCGAGCAAAACGGGTTGGATCGGTTCCATAGCGCAACCAAGCCTAAACGGTGGCCCGGCGCTGTCTCGCCGCGCCCCCTGGCGTGTGCCAAATGCGGCCGCCCGGCGCCTCCCAGCCCATGCCAATCGCGGTCTGTGCCCAACGCGGCCGGTCGGCCAGACGGCATCGGCGGCCTGATACCCAAGACCGAGTCAACACCATCCGAAAGACCGAAAGAAATTCTACTTTAGGTTGACTTTGAGTAGACTTTCCGCCATGAGCGCCACGGAGACTGTGACTTCCACGAATCTCATCCACGCCACTAGAGCGGTGATGGGGTTGGTCATCGATCAAGGAAAGACCATCGACGTCACCTACCACGGTGTGCCGAGGGCGAGGATCGCGCCGGTGACTTCCTCTCGGCATGGAATGGCGTCGAATCCGGTCGCCGGGGCGATCGAGCAAGGCAGAGCCGCTGCCCCTCGGTGTTTGTCGCTGCCCCGCCATGGGCCGTTGGTCGGCGAGTCAGGCCTGACGGTTGACGAGTTGCTGGCCGAGACGAGAGCTGAGCGAGCGTGAGCGCCGCGCCCGGCAATGCCGAGGCCTATTACCTGGACACCTCGGTCCTGCTGCATGTGGTCTACGCCGACTCCCCCGCCGCAGTCCGGTGGTTCGCCGAGAGAGAGCCGTTGACCATGCTGTCCTCCGTGCTGCTTCGCCTTGAGGCGGTCCGAGCGCTCCGGCGCGACGGGTTGCCTCCCAAGGCGGCGGACGCGCACCTGTCTCATGTGGCCCTGTGCTCGGTCGATCCGGACGTGATGCAATACGCCGAGCAGATTCCGTATCCCCTGCGATCCCTCGACGCGATCCACCTGGGCACGTTGATGGCGGTCAGCCCCACGCTCACATTGGCCAGCCATGACGCGAACATGCTGGCCGTCGCCGCGAAACTGGGTCTGCGAACGGTGGACCCGCTGGCCCCGTGAACCGGGCCGCCGCTACTTCCAGAACAACAGTTGCGGCGTTGATTTGCCGCTCCCGGCCGACAAGTCGGCGACCTTGGTGGGCTCGCCGCCGTTGGTTGAGGTGACGAACAGAGCGGTTTCTTGGCCCCTCTGGGCGGTGAATGCAATCTTGTCGCCCGAGGCCGCTGCGTTCACGATTTGGTAATCCGTCTCCGGCGTCAATCTCTTCACGCCCGCCTCGCCGTTTTCGCCCGGGAAATATAGGCCCCTGTCATCTGGCTGATCATCTGAGGGCGTGTAAGCGATGAGGCCCGCGCGGTCCACGTACAGTCCAACACCGTCATCGATCAAGTCCGCCAGTGCCCTCCTCTGAATCGAGGCAACGCGGTCGCCGTTCGGCAGCACCCAGCAAGTGTAAGTCCCGCTGCCCGTGCTGGTCTCGTTCCTCGTCAGCCGACCATCCAGGTCAAAGACGGCACTGCCATTAATCGGGTCCGTCGCGTAGCTGAAAGCGCAACCAGGCGGATCAAACTCCTCCTGATCGGCCACCAACGACATGTCGTTCGGGTCCAGCAGGCTATAGGTCGTCTTGCCGTCGTCACCTCGATTCTCAAAGAAGAACAGCCCGTCCGCGTCGAACAGGGCATTGGTGTGTTGCGGCGCTTTGGCCGAGAAGCCCGAACTGTCGCCAGCCAGCGCGGCCGTGACGTCAGTCACCTCGCCGTTCCGGTCAAGCCATCCAACGTGCTTTGAGCGGTCGGAGCTTTCGGACCAGTTGACGGCCAAGCGTTCCAGCTCCGGGTCGAAGAGTTGCTCGGTGACGCGTCCGCTCAGGTTCGTGGTTGACCACTGGACCGTGTATTCGTAGCCACTGAGCGGGATACTTTCCCAGATGGTCACAGACTCCCCAGTGTCAGGGTCGATCTGGGTCACGTACCCCTTGTCGCCGTCCCGCGTCAAGAACACTGGTCCGGCCTTGGGGTCGATCTCGTCACCCGGGATGGCTCCTTCCACTGGCCCCTCGGGCGGCGTGAAGGAGATGAGTCTGCAACTCTCCAAGTAGATGCCGTCCGCCATGACGCTGGACACGGTCCCGTTGACCACGATGTAGGAACCGTTCTGCACGCCCTCGAATTCGGCGGCGCTGGTCTTGCACTCCCCACTGAACTGCTGAGCCCAAGTCGTCTCCGGGTCGGTCCCAAGGTAAGCGGCGTAATAGCCGCCGAAGTCAATCGCGTCAACCAGCAGTCCCGAGAGCTCGAGGTCTTTGTCGTCCCATCGCTTCTGGGCCGCGTCGATGTCCTCGCGCACTTGGGCCTCGACATCGGCTATCGTGACGGCTCCAGAATCGTTCGCCGGAGGGCCGGAACCATTGGTGGCCTCGCCACCATCGCCGCCCCCCTC
>JAISCU010000373.1 GCA_031265345.1 Bifidobacteriaceae bacterium | reverse complement strand
CTGCGGTTCGAGTTGGACGAGTCGTTGTGGGAGCGGGACGGGTTCGAGCCGCGCCTGGCCTGGTTCGACCCGGACGCGCAGACCCTGTGGCCGGTCGACGGGCAGAGCCTGGACGGGCGGGTCCTGACCGCCACCGTCGACCATTTCTCGATCTACGTGGTGTTGGACGCGGCCGCGTTCGACAAGGTCGAGCACCCGGTGGTGATCCCGCCGTCCACGGGCGCGAAAGCGCTGGACGTGGTGTTCGTCAACGACGTGTCCGGGTCGATGACCACCTCGGACCGGACCGGGCAGCGGGCCGTCGCGATCCGGGCACTGATGGAGGGCCTGGTCAAGGGCGACCGGGCCGGGCTGGTGTCGTTCCAGACCGGCGCCCAGGTCCGCGAGCCGTTGACCGGCGACTGGATGGGCCTTTTGACGGCGTTGGGCGGGTTGTACGACGGCGGCGGCACCTGCGGGACGTGCGGGCTGGCGGCCGGGCTGGGGCTGTTCGGGGACCGGCCGGTGGCCCAGGCCCGCCGAGTGGTCGTGTTCCTGACCGACGGCGAGGACACGACCTACTCCGGCACCTACGACCAGCTGATCGCACAAGCGAAACAAGAAGACGTCGTGGTCCACACGATCGGGCTCGGACCCGGTGTGGACTCCGCGCTGCTGAAACGGATCGCCCTGGAGACCGGCGGGGCGCACCAGGCCGGCGGCGCCGGGGACCTCGTCACCTACTACACCGACATCCAGGAGGCCTCCGACCCGACCGACTCCAACAACGACGGCATCACCGACTACTACACCAGGCTGATGACAGACCGGGGCCTGTACGCGGGCACCGGCGCGAGGGTGTTCGGCAAAGCCACCTACGAGCAGGTCCAAGCCAACTCCGACCTCGACCAGGACGGGATCAAGAACGGCGACGAGATCGACTTCTCAACCGTCCTGCAACGCGACACCGGAGGGTTCGAGTTGGTCCCGCGCGTGTACGTGAAGCTGAAGTCGAGTCCGATCTCGACCGACTCCGACGGCGACGGCTACGGTGACTACACGGAGAACACCTGGCCCAAGGCGAACGGCGGCCCCCACGACCCGATGGCCTCCGACGTGCGTCATTACACGCTGTCGAACGCCGATTACGTGCCTGTCGGGTTGAGCGCGCAGGACGTGGGCAACCTCCCGGCGAACCAGAAGGACCTGGGAATCGCGTCCTACGGCGGCAACCAGGACTGGTACCCGTACTTCAACATCGACGGCGCCGGCTGCGGGATAATCGCGATGGTCGACCTTGTCGCCTACCTCGGGGCCTCGAACCCGCTCTACCCCCAGCTGGCCGGACCGATCCGGGCGCAGCCCGGATTCAACTCGTTCAGCCCCCTCAGCCGCCAGAACCACGAGGCGCTGGTCCTCCGGTGGACCCCGGACCGGTTCGTGTTCCCTAACGCCTACGGCCTGGCGTTCTTCGAGTTCGAGGGCCTCGTCAACCAGTACGCGCGCGAGGCAGGGGCCGCGCGAGACCCCCTCGTGACCGGCACGTGGCGGCCCTCCCGCGACGACGCACGCAGGGCCGTCCGACGGAACATCGGCGCCGACCTGCCGGTCCCGGTCCTGCACTCCGGGGCGGGGTCGGATTTCGGGTATTACGAGGAGGCGGCGACCCATGTCATCGGCGCTGACCGGCGGGTGGACCGCAATCGCGACGGCTCCGCCCGAGCCGACGACTACCCGGGCACATGGCCGCCCGGTCAGCGGGGCGACGACTACTTCTCCCTAGCGGGGAACCCCAAGACTTTCGACACCCATTATGTCGTGCTGACCGAGTACATCGAGGACGGTTTCGACGGCAGGACCAAAGTCGTCTTCTCGTCCTGGGGCCGGAAGATGGTCGCCGATTGGGAGGATGTGCGCTTCGGTGTCCTGGGGGGGATGTGGGATGTGCATTGATGTGGGGCGCCCGCAGCGCGGTTCCCCGTTCCGGGCGGTGGGTCGCGCCGCCGTCCTGGCCGCCGCGTCCCTCGCGGTGGCCGCGTGCGCCCCGATGGGGCCGCCGATAACCGAGCCGGAGCTGGTGGAGACGATCACCGAGGAGATCGAGGCGGCCGTGGAGGCCCCCGTGGTCGTGTTCGAGATGCCGCCGTCGACCTCGGGGAGATACCCCGCGCTCGAACTGGGGGCGGGGTCCGGTGGTGAGCCGGTGTCCGCCGCCGACGTGTGGGCGGCGGTGCGGGTGGTCGGCTCGCACTTTCACGACTCGCGGCTGCTGCAGAAATCCCGGAGCCTGGACGTGACGCTGGCAGCCAGCGAGATGCAGGCGTCGATCAGTTGGTGGGACCCGCCCGACGGCGGCACGGGCCAGGTGGAGGCCGTGTACACGAACATCCCCTACGACGACGCGTTCTGCGAGCTGCCGGGGCTGTTCCTCCTGCACGACACCGGGCCCGGCGGCGACTTCGGCCGGATCGGGGAGTGCAACCCGGGCTTGGACGAACTGTTCATCGAGGACTGGGCCGGTTCGACCGGGCGGGAGGGGCTGGGCGGCCTGGGCCGCCTCAGAGAGCTGCGTATCGGCGGAGCGGTCGACCACGTGTCCGAGGTCCCCGCGCCTGATTCTCTGGAATCCCTCGAAGTCGGCTTGGCCGAGGACACCACCGCCAACCGGGAGGCGCTCCAGGCCCGTCTGCCAGGAGGCGAGACCGCGGCCACCGCCGGCGCGGGAGCCAAAGGCGCGTACCCAATCGCCTCCGAGCACGCCCGGGAACTGGTCGAGCGGTCGATACCGCATGGAGGCGGCACCGTCGACCCGAGCGAAGAGTGACACGGTGGCGGGCATGAAACGTCGCGGGCAAATGGTGGCGGCACTCGCCGCGCTGGTCGGGTCGTTGACCGCCGGTTGCACATGGTCCATACCGCAAGATCAACTCAGGTCGGACATCGAGGACGTCACCGAGGCCGAGGTCGCCGATTTGACCCTCGGCAACCCCCGACTCGGCGAGGGACCCGTGCTGAGCCTGACGCCGCCGAACCGCCAGGTGTCGCTCTCCACAGCCGACCTCGTGGCCGCCATCGTGGTCCTCGACCGGTACCGCTCCGAATACCCCGCGATGCGCGACGCCGGCGCCTGGGTGATCGCCTGCGGCGACCAGGAGGTCGGGGTCGGTTGGTCCAGGAAGACTGACGCGCGTCCGTCGATGGTCGAGGAGATCACCGGGGGTGCGACCGGCCCCTATGACGATTCGTACTGCGAGTTCCCGGACCTGAAGCGTTTGGGAATCGAGGGCGCTGGTGGCAATTTCACACGGATTGGGGAGTGCAACCCGGCGCTGGAGCTATTGCGGATCTACTCCTGGGACGGGATGACGGATTTCGGAGGGCTGGCCGACCTCGGCCACCTGAGGAAGCTGTTCATCCTCGGCACGGTCGACGAACCCAGTGTCTTTCCCCGGATCGGCTCCCTGGAGTACCTGCAGGTGCGTCTGGCCGAGGACACAACCGCCAACCGCGAGGCCTTGCAAGCACGGCTGCCCGAGTGCGAGATCCAGTTCACAGACGAGGCGGGAAGCGTTGTCCAATACCCTCCCGACTCCGACCGGTGAAGGACTCGATCCGGTGATCGGCGGCGCACGGAGGCGGCACCCCGGAGCGGGACCGGAGAGCGGTCCGACGGGCATGACGCACCGCAGATGCGAGGCGGTGACGGCCGGTGACGTGACGGTCGTTGTCGCCGTGGGCGACCGCGCCAGGGTCGACCCGGGCGCGGTCGAAGCCACTGCGCGGCAGAGCGCCGAGAAGGGGCTCCTGGCCGACATGCGGGCGGCCACCAGCGGGAGAGTCTCGGACGTGCGCGTCCCAACCTCGTCCTCGGGCGACTCGGTCAGTGTCACCCTAG
>JAISCU010000372.1 GCA_031265345.1 Bifidobacteriaceae bacterium | reverse complement strand
GTCCAGTAGTCGGTGAACGTCGCGCCCAGCAGCCTCATGGTGATGTCCGGTTTGGCGGCGGTGACCATCGCCCCGATCTGTTCACAGACCTGTTGGTCCTCGGCCCCGCCGATCCAGATCGACCATTTGATATCGGTCGGCCCGGCCTGCTGCGGGGAGTCGGGCGCGCCGGAGCCGCCCGGTTCTGCTGGCGTGCCACCACAGCCCGCCAGGAGCAAAGCTGCCGTCGCCGTGAGCGCGGCGACCCCTATCAGCTTCTTCTTCATGTGGATGAGTTCCTTTCTGGACGGCCTGACGCCCTCCTTGGTGTCGTGGCAGGTCTCCCGCGCCGGGACTTCGATTGGCCCGATCGACCTGACAAGTGTCGCACGAGTCCCGCACCATAGAGCGAAACGTTACGCGCTGATGTGCCCAACAGTAATCCCCATCGCCACCGGTGTCAACACCGAAAATGAAATTAGTTTTGCGCCCTATCGTCACCAAAACCCCCGGTTTCACCTTGGAACCCGCTATTTCCCGTTGCCGCCGCCAAACTCCGCCCGTCGATCACAAATCGATAACGAAACGATTTTCTGGTGATCCCGAACCAGACGGTCCCATGATCGCCCCGCCTTCGCTAGAATCGACGCTAATGGCTACTTATCACGACATACGGGACTTGACCGGGCTGTCGCTCTCCACGATCTCCAAGTATTTCAACGGGCGGAACATCTTGGAGGGCAATCGCGTCGCCATCGAGCGGGCGGTGGCCAGCCTGGACTTCCGGCCCAACGAGTTCGCGCGCTCGTTGCGCACCCAGCGCTCCCGCACGGTGGGGGTGGCGCTGCCGTCGCTGGCGTCGGGCTTCCACATGCAGATCGTGGCGCGGGTCGAGAGCGTGCTGCGCGGGCACGGCGTGTCGCTCATGGTCCGGTCGAATGGTTTCGAGGACGCCGAGCAGCCCGCCGACGACGCGGTGGGCTTCCTGGCGGCGAAGATGGTGGACGGGCTGATCGTCGCCCCCTCGCCGCCGGACATGGAATCGCTCTCCAAGCTGCGCGACAAGCCCATCGTGATGATCGACCGTCCCGCTGAGGGCATTGACTCGGACGCCGTGATCGTGGACAACGAGGGCGCAGGGGCCAGCGCGGCGCGGCTGTTGCTCGACCACGGACACCGCGAGATCGGCCTGCTCGGCGGCGACCCGGAGGTGTGGACCATGCCCCGCCGCGACGCCGGATTCCTGGCGGCCCTGGCCGACCGGGGCCTGTCCGTCCGTCCGGAGTGCCACTTGGCAAGCCCCTTGACCATCGCGGACGGCACGGCGTCCATGCGGCGGCTGCTGGCCGTGAGGCAGCGTCCCACGGCGGTGTTCTGCACCAACTACCAGCTGAGCCTGGGCGCGCTCGTCGCCCTGAACGAGTCCGGCCTGCGCATCCCCGACGACATCTCGCTGGTCGGCTTCGACATCGACGAGGTCTCCGAGGTGACCCGCCCCCGCATCACCACCATCGTCCAGCCCACCGCCAAGATCGCCGCCGAGGCCGGCCGCCTGATGATGGCCCACCTGGCCGCGCCCCCCGACGCCCAGCCCCCCTACACCGTGGTGACCCTGGACTGCGACCTGCTCCTGGGCGGCTCGGTCGCCCGTCCGTCCTGACCTCGGGCTGCGTGTCGTTTGGTCGCCCGTCCGTTGTGACGTTTAGTAAGCTCTATCGGGTGGGTAACGGTTCAAATTGAGCGTCGACGAGGGGATGGGTGTCGTGACGTCTGACGAGTTCAGCGGAGTGGGAGACGAAGACCCGGTGGTGGCGGACGAGTTCGGCGGCATCGATTTCGAGCTGGCTGACGATATCGGCGGCATAGAGTTCGAACCGGCTGACGATATCGACGGTGCCGGGGCCGATCTGGTCGAGGCGGACGAAGTCATCGACTTGGCGATGTTGTTCAAGCTTCGGACTATGCTTCGTTGGGGCGACCCGCATCCACTGCGGAAATTTTTCATCGCCATGGGCCTGTTGATTGTGGGCGTGTTGTCGGGGTACGTGATGATGGAGGTGATTCCGGCGCCGGGATGGTTGCACACGGTCTCGGTCTTCACCACTTTCTTAGGCGGCGCGGCGGCCGGCGTCATAAGCGCGCGACTGGCCATACATGCGGCCCTCCTGTTGTTCGGTGAGGTTGGCGGCCAGGTTGTCTACTGCCTGCTCGCGCTGGCGCCGGTCGCGGCCTTTCTGACTTATTACTATGGCAGCCGCCAGGATTGGAGCTGGGAGCTGCCCGGCGGCTGGTCGGCGCTCTTCCCGGCGATCTTGCCCCTTTTCCCGTTCGTGTTGGCGTATGCGAGGGTCGCCATCGCCATCATCCTCGAAGCGCTGGGGAGTGTCTTTAGACGGCTGTCCGGCAAAGGGAATGGCGAGTCGAGTTGAGCGAAACGATTTTTACTATTCGCTTGCATAACTGATTCACTTAAATGCCTAGTGAATATGGATGTTTTCGGTAGAGGTTGACCAGAAACGTCAAGTTCTCTAGTATCGTCCTCAATAATAGAGCGTAACGATTCGCTCTAGTGGGCCTGCGGGCCGCTCGGAGAGCGAGAGGACGACACGATGGCGATGTTCGATGAGGGCTACCGGCCCGATGAGTACCAACGCTTCGTGCGCCCGGTCCCCGCCTGGTACCGGGACGCGAAGCTGGGGGTGTTCCTGCACTGGGGCGTCTACTCCGTCCCGGCCTGGGCAGAGCCGCTGGGGGAGCTGTGCGAGGCGGAGCACTCGTTCAAGCACAACCCGTATGCCGAGTGGTACGCGAACACCATCGCCATCGAGGGCAGCCCGGCGCGGCTCCACCACGACGCCGCCTTCGGCCCCGGGGTGGGCTACTACGACCTGCTCGACCGTTGGCGGGCCGAACGTTTCGACGCCGACGAATTGATCCGCCTGGTGGCAAGTTGCGGCGCGCGGTACTTCGTCCCGGTGAGCAAGCACCATGACGGCGTGGCGCTCTGGGACGCGCCCGGCGCGAAAAGTGTGACCACCCTGACCCGTGGCCCTGAGCGCGACCTGCTCACCGAGCTGGAACGGGCGACCCGGCGGGCCGGGCTTCGCTTCGGCGTGTACTACTCCGGCGGGCTGGACTGGCGGGTGGCCGACCAGGGGCCGATCTGCGAGGAGCGGGGCGACGGCATCCAGATCGTCCACCGGCCCAACGACGACGCCTACGCCCGTTACGCCTACGAACAGGCGTCCGACCTGGTGCG
>JAISCU010000116.1 GCA_031265345.1 Bifidobacteriaceae bacterium | reverse complement strand
ACCCGGCCACTCAGCCCCGCACCAGCTTGAACGACCGGGAGCCGAGCCCCGGCGGCGGCCCGGCCGAGCGGCATCGTCTACCGCATTGTCCGGACCAGTGGCACGCACGCGCTGGGGCGGTCGCCTCGCCCGGCGGCACGCGAGTTGACGCGCCGCTCGCTCAAACTTGTGTAATCGATTTCACGCTGCCAGACTGGATGGCGAAGACATACCAGCGTAAGGAGGCGACCCATGCCGCGCATGGTCGACGTGGCCCAAAGGGCCGGAGTCTCCACGGCCACCGTGTCGCGCGTGCTGAACGGCAAGGCCGTGCGCCAGGACCTGACCGAGGCCGTCCAGCGCGCCGTCGAGGACCTGGAGTACAGCCCCGACCGCACCGCCCGCTCGCTGCGGCGGCGCCACTCCGCCGTGGTGGCATTGATCCTGCCGGACGTGGAGAACCCGTTCTTCACCTCCGTGGCGCGAGGCGTGGAGGACGTGGCCGCCCAAGCTGGTTACTCGGTGGTGCTGTGCAACTCGGACGAGCTGCCGGAGAAGGAGCGCCGCTACCTCGGCGTGGCCGAATCGGAGAATATGGCCGGAGTGATCATCGCCCCCACGGGATCCAAGCCGCGCCTCGAAGGCCTGCTGGAGCGGGGCCGGGCGCTGGTGGTGCTGGACCGCGAGGTCCGCCAGCCGGTCGACCAGGTCGCCTTCGACAACCGGTCGCTCGGGCGGAAGGCCACCCAGCTGCTGATCGACCAGGGCTATCGCCTGATCGCCTGCGTCACCGGGCCGACCAAGGTCTCGACGGCCGTGGAGCGGGCCAAAGGCTGGCGCGACGCCATGACCGCCGCGGGGCTCGACGCGCCGAACGACTACCTGCTCCGGCGTTCCTTCCGGGTCGACGGCGGGCTGGTGGCCGTGGACGAACTGCTGGAGCTGCCGCAGCCTCCCCAAGCGGTGCTCGCGACCAACAATCTGTCCGCAGTGGGCGTTTTGCGGGCGGTGGCCCAGAGGAACGTGCAGGGCAAGCTCGGGGTGGCGGTGATCGGCGACCTGCCTTTCGCCACCGCGCCGTTGGAGAACGTCGTGATTGTGCCGCTCAATCCCCGCGGTATGGGCGTCACGGCGGCGAAGATGCTGGTGGAACGGATCGACGGCCTGGATTTGCCGCCGCGCAAGGTGGTCTTCGGCGTGGGCTAACCGCCGTTCGGCCTTCGGTTGCACGATGCCGCCGCCCGGGTCAGGGCCGCACCCGCGTCCCCGCCTCGCTCGGGCGCAGGGTTGCGGCGCAAGGGCCGCGAGGCCAGGGCGTCCGCGGTGCGGGGCGCAGACACCTGGGTCGTGGGACCACAAAGCGTTCTGGCCGCGGCTCCGGCGTGTTCCGGGTCGTGGGACGACGGCCACCGGGGTCAGACGGCACCCGGGGTCACAGGTCGACTTGGCCCGTCAGGTTGACCTTGATGCCGATCCGGTCGAACATGGCGGCTTTGGCCACCAGGGCCTTGTCCGCGGTCGCGGCATCGGGCGCGTAGGCCAATTGGACATGGTTGGCCTTGTGGCGGGCCATGAACTGGTCGCGGGTGATGCCGCGCAGCACCACGTGGGCGATGGGCCATTCCGGGTTGGTGGCCGCCTTGCGGCGCGCTGTCTCGTCGGCCGGCAGTTCCACGACCTCGCCTCGGAACAGGTCAGCCTGGACCTGGCCGTCCGCGATGAAGACGCGGGACAGAACCACCTCGCCGGGCTTGGACACGCCGTTCAGGGTCGCCCCGCCAGCGGGGAAGAAGATGTGGCCCTGGCGCCAGCCCTCGGCTTTGTCCCAGCCACCCAGGTGCGAGGCGGGGACCGATCCGGAGATCTCGTAGACCCAGACAAACTTGCCCTCGAACTCCTCGCCCCAGCGGACATCGTGCAAGGTGTTGTCCGGCACCAGGCCCATGGCGCGCCAGATGCGGTCGGTCGCCAGGGCGTCCACCGCCACGCCTTCGTCGGCCTCGTTGAAATGCGGGAACGCCCGGCCTGCGTGCAGTTCGCGCGAACCGTCGCGGGACCTGACTGGTGGCCGGTCGGTCGAGTTCAACATGCCTTCTGCCAGGTCCGAGGCCGGGACCAGGTCCTTCAGGCCCTGCTGGTATTGGATGCCGACCGCGTCCAGGCCGAAATCGTCGGCGATGCGGAGCGCAGCGATGTACATCTTCATCTGCGTGAGCACCTGGTCCGGGGTCAATTCGGTGGCGGGGTCGGCGGGCTCGGCGCCGTAGCGGAAGGTCATTCCCCGGTCGATGAGCCATTGATAGGCGTCCTGGGCTTCTGCCTCAGGCACTCGCAGCATCTCCGCGTACAGGGCGGACTGCGACAGCCGCTCCTTGTAGATGCCCAGGGGGTTGAGCACCGCGTCATCGAAAATGGCGTTGAACATGCCCATGCAGCATTCGTCGAACACTCCGATGATCGCCTTCTCGGCCAGCAATTGGTTCCCGAGCGCCCGGCCCAGTTCGACTTCGGGGGTGTCCGGCAGTTCCGGCAGCGCGCGGACATGCGATTGGTCATGGCTGATGTGTCCGGTCTGGGTCCATTCCGCCAGGCCGTCGCGGAACCATTGGTCGGTGAAGTCGACCGACCAGATGGTAGAGTACGGTTTGCCCATCTTGGCCAGGCCCGCGTTCAGGCCCAGCAGGCCCACCAGGCCGGGCCAGAAACCGGCGAAATTGGCGACTGTCAAGATGGGACCTTTGTGCGTTCGCAAGCCTGGCAGCACATGGTGGGAGTACTGCCACACCGCCACGGCCACGATCAACGGAACGTCCGGCGGGATGCGCTTGAACACCTCCAGGCCCATGCGCTGGCTGGAGATGAAACCGTGGCCCGTGCGAGGGTCCACGGGATTCGCGCGGACCACCCGCCAGCCCAGCGACTCGAGCACCCGCGTGACGCCCTGCTCCAACTCCAGCTGCGTGGGCCAACCGGCGGCGTTGGCCGGCTCGCGCAGATCCCCGCTGGCTACCAGGTAGGCCGTGTTGGGCGCCGCCGCGGGCGCTGGCACTGCGACTGGCATGGCGTAGGTGGTCATTGGGTTTCCTCCTTGAAAGGCCCACTGAGTTGGTCAGACAACCATAACAGAAATCGATTACTCGCCCAAGGGGTCATCGACCTTGCTTGTGGTCTGCGAGGGTCCTTGACTCTGGGCGGGAGCTCGGCTAGTTTTCTGTAATCGATTCCCGCAGAGCGGGGCACGCAGCGATCCGAAGGGGGACGCCTGAGATGTCGCCATTCACACCCGGCTTGGGCTCTATAGCGCGCCTGAGCAACACCCGGACCAGGTCCATCTCGCCCGAGAACTTCGACGGCAGCCTCGGAGGCGGGGGAAGGGCCACCGAGGGCACCGGCGCCAGTTGCGCCCGCGACCTGGGGCCGGGCTGGAAGATCTCTCCCAGCGTCGACATCGAGCCAGGCGAGACCTTCGAACTGGCGAGCATCGACGGCCCTGGCAAGATCACCCACATTTGGGCCACCACGCAGGCGGACGCCTGGCGCGCGCTGGTCCTGCGGGCCTATTGGGACGGGGCCGGCGAGCCCGCCGTCGAGGTCCCGTACGGCGACTTCTTCTGCAACGGCTGGGGCGTGTTCGCGCAGGTCAGCTCGCTGCCCATGGCGGCGAACCCGAGCGGCGGCTTCAACAGCTATTGGCCGATGCCGTTCCGCCGGTCCGCCCGTCTGACCGTCGAGAACACGTCCACGGCCCGCGTCAGGGTCTACTACCAGATCACTTACGAACTCGGCGGCGAGTACGACTCCGACGCGTACCTCCACGCCCAATGGCGCCGGTCGAACCCCTTGGAGGACAAGGTGCCGCACACCATCGTGTCCGGGGTGGAGGGCCAGGGCCAGTACGTCGGCACTTACATGGCCTGGGGCGTCAACTCGAACGGCTGGTGGGGTGAGGGTGAGATCAAGTTCTACCTGGACGGTGACACGGACTATCCAACGATTTGCGGAACTGGCACGGAGGACTACTTCGGCGGCGCTTGGAACTTCGACGTGCCCGGCCATGGATACACCGAGTATTCGACGCCCTATTCAGGCATGCCGCAGGTGATCCGGCCCGATGGCCTCTACCTGTCCCAGCAGCGGTTCGGGCTGTACCGCTGGCACATCCAAGACCCGATCCGGTTCGCCACCGGTCTGCCCAAGGTCGACATCCAAGCGCTCGGTTGGCGCTCTGATTGGCGCTACCTGCCGTTGCACGACGACATTGCTTCGACCTGCTGGTTCTACCTGGACCGCCCGGTCGCCAACCGGCCCGAGGCCCCCACGGCGGAGCGGATGGAGATCCATCTGGGCGACCAGGCCGTCCCCTTCGGGTTCGTCCCGCCCTGGCCGTGAGTCCCGCCGTTCGCCCCGGTTCGAGTGGGGGTCGAAGAACCTCCTGTGCTCCGCGTGCTCGGGCCTCTCCGGGGCGGTGCCCGTGCGCCAGTGGTGTTGCCGACCTTTGACCTGGGGGGACCCACGGTGGATTTGGACCATGCTGGCAGGCTCCTGTCCGAGCTCGATATCGATGCCTTCACCGGCACCCAGGAGGACGAGGAGTGACGGTTGTCGACGTGAGTGTGTTGGTGCACGCCGCCAACAGGGACGCGACGGTCCACGGCGTGTCGGTGTCGTGGCTGACCAGCGCGATCAATGGCTCGGCGGCTGTCTTGGTCCCCTGGGTCTCGATTCTGGGATTCGTCCGGTTGACCACCAGCCCCCGTGTCATGCCCCGCCCGCTGTCCAACGCCGACGCTTGGGGCTTCGTGGACCGCCTGCTGTCCGCTCCGGCCGTGCGGACGGTCGAGCCGTCGTCGAGCCACGGCGCGACTGTCGAACGGTTGTTGGAGCAGGTCGCGAATCCGAGCCGGCTCGTGACGGACGCCCACGTCGCCGCCCTCGCTTTGGAGAACCACGCCGAAGTGGTCACCTGGGACACAGACTTCTCGTTGTTCGCAGGAGTTCGCTGGCGCTGCCCGAGCCTCGACGAGTAGCTGGGCTGCCAGCGAAACGACAGGACCGACGCGGGGCGGCGAGGCGCCCGGACGGCATCGTCCACGCAGTGACGGCAAGTGGCCTCGCGCGGACCCTTGGCCAGGCGGGCGGACCCAGGCCCCGTCGCGGTCCGTTGACGAGCCGAGGACAAGCTGTCCGATGCCGCCCGGTCGGCAACCCGTGTTCGCGCCGGTCCCCGTTGAGGCGGCATCGGCGGCCTGGTCTGACGGGCGCGGGCACACCAGCCGCGCGCCTGGCGAGCCTCACCGCGCGAACAAGCCCAAGACCCCGTCCGCCATCATCTGGACGGCGATGGCGGAGAGCAGCAGGCCAGCGATGCGGGTCAGGAGGATGGTGCCGGAGTCGCGCAGGACGTGGTGGATGAACGAGGCGAAGCAGAGGAACAGGTAGACCGAGACCATGGCCACCACCAGGGCGCCGACCACGACCAGATGGGCGTCCAACCCAGTGGCGTCCTTGACCGCCACCATCATCGCGACTATGGCGCCCGGCCCGGCCAGCAACGGCGTGGCCAAGGGCACTATGGCCACATTGGTGCGCGTCATCTGGTCGGGGCTGGGCTCGTCCATCTTGCCCATCAGCAGTTCCAGCGCCACGAGCAACAGCAGCAGGCCGCCGGCGATCTGCAACGCCTCGACGGAGATGTGGAGGTAGCGCAGGATCCACTGCCCGAACAGGGCGAACACGAGGATCACGCCGAACGCCACCGCCGAGGCCCTGAGCGCCGCCTGCCGCCGCTCCTTGCCGGACCTGCCCGCCATCAGCCCCAGGAACACGGGCAGCAGACCCGGCGGGTCGAGGATCACCCACAGCGTGACCAGAGTGGACCAGAACAGATACCGCACGCCACTACGCTATTCGTCCCGTCCCTCGCCGGTCCAGGCGATCCGCCCACAGTTCCGCCGGCGCGGGCTCACGGCCCGCCTTCCCCAGGCCACCGTCCACAGCCCCCGGCCGGCGGCTCACGCGAAAGGATCAGCCGCCTCGGTCGGGTCGCGGTCCTTCCGGATGGCGAGCCAGACGCCGGCCACTGCCTCAGTCGCCACGTAGTAGCGGCCGCGCTTCTCACCGCGAGCTTCCAACAGACCCTCGTCCGTCAGGGCCTTGAGATCGCGTCCTGCCGTTTGGTCCGAGATTTCCTCGCCGACCTCGTGAGCGATCTTCAGGTAGGTCGCCCGGCGAATGGTCAGGCCCGTGGCCGCGTCACTCAGCGCGGCGAGTTGCCGCTCCTCGCGCGATCCGACGGCGAGTCTCATGTCCATCCAGAGGCGTTCGAAGTCCTTGGTCCGCCGCCGGAGAGTCTTCGCCTGCCTCAGATGGGCGGTCAAGTTGAACCTGATCCACGGCCTGGTCTCAGGCGATGGCTGCCAGCTTCCCCGACCCACCTGCGACAGCACCTGGTAGTAGTCCCTCGTGTGTTCGCCGAGGTACTCCTCGATACTCATGAAGATAGGTGACCTCAATCCTCCGGCCGCCAGCACGAAGCTCTGGAGGCACCGGGCCATTCGGCCGTTCCCGTCCCGGAAAGGATGGATCATCGCTAGGTTCAGGTGGACCAGCGCGGCCTTGACCAAGAGGTCGTCCTCGGTGGTGTTGACATAGTCCACCAGTTCCTCCATGAGGACGGGCACCTCGTCCACATCGGCACCGGTGTGGACCACTTCGCCGGAGCGGGAATCGGTAACGTAGACCGCGCCTGCCCTCCAGCGTCCGGGCCGGTTCCGGATGGCTTGGTTGGTCATCATGAAGTGCAGGCCCTTGATGAAGTCCACGCTGCAGGAGAAGTCCTCGTCCTCGACCCGTTGGATGACGTAGGTCATGGCGTCGCGGTAGCCCTCCAGGGCGCTGCGGGCCGCCTGGTCCAGGTCGCGGGGGTCCTCGCCGATCACGATCGCGGCGGCGTCGTCGAGAGACGAGCGGTAGCCCTCGATGTCGTTGGAGTTTTGCAGGTTCCGTGCGAACGAGAGCCGTCTGAGCGAACCGACCCACCGGCTGGGTTCGTGCAGCACATGTCGCAGTTTCCCGCGCAAATCCTCGATCTCGGCTATGACCGTGCGCTCGCGGTCTCCGAGTCCGGGTGACGAATACTGCATATCAATACCTCTTGATGATGATTATATATCATCTGATGGGGCCTTCGGCGCCGGTGCCTGGTCGCGGTCCTTCCGGTCGTCACTCCGCGCCCAGTGGGAGGGCGAGTTCGGCGCGCATCCGGCCGTCCGGGTCCACGCCCAGCGTCAGCGTGCCCCCGTGGCGCCGGGCGATGGACTCCACCAGCGCGAGCCCCAGGCCGAGCCCCGGCGCGCCGTTGGCGTTCAGCCTGGTGTGCTCGGTGCGGTAGAACGGCTCGGTCAGCAGCGACATCTGGTCCGGGTCCAGCGCTTCTTGGCTCGTATTGACCACGGCGAGTCGGGCCGCGCCGTCCTGGCGCCTGAGGAAGACCTCCAGCGAGCCGCCCGGCCGGTTGTATTTGACCGCGTTGTCGACCAGGTTTCCGACCGCCGTCCGGAGCAGAGCCGGATTCCCTCGGAGCACGATGCCGCTCACGTCGGCTGCCACCGTCAGGTCAAGTTCCCGTGCGCGCGTCTGGGCGTCCGCCAGGCACTCCCGTGTCAGGGCCGCCAGGTCGGCCGACCGCGGAGCCGGGTCGTCGCGCTCGCCCGCCAGCGCCAGGGTCAACAGCGAGGCGATCAGTTCCTCGGAGCGGCTATTGGCGTCCAGGGCCGTCTCCAGGCGTCGCCGGTCTTTCGCCTGGAGTAATCCGGATGCCAGCGTCATCTGCAATGCCAGGCGGGCTGTGGTCAACGGCGTGCGCAGTTCATGGGAGGCGTTGGAGACGAACCGCCGCTGCGCCGTGAACGCCTGGTCCAATCGGTCCAACAGTTGGTCGAAGGTGGCGGCCAAGTCTGTGACCTCGTCAGCCGGGCCTGCCAAGTCGAGGCGACGGTCGAGCTCTTCGGGGGACAGGTGCCGGACGAATCCGGTGACCTGGCGCACCCGCGCCAACGCCCGTCCGGACACCAACCAGGCGGCCGCCAAGCAGACCAGGGCGAAGACGGCGGTGAGTCCCACGGACCATGCGGCGGTCGTGGCGACGAGTCTGCGGGCGGCATCCTCGACGCTGTCGATGTCAGGACCGGAGTAGATGCCGATCCCTGGCCCATCCGATGACCACACGTCCAGGGCGTCCGGGCCGATGGAGTATCCGGCGCCATCTCCGGGCGAGGGCAACGGCTCCGGTTCGGCAGCGGTGGTGGGATCGACGGGTGCGGGCGCGGCCTTTGTCTCCGTGGCCGTGCCCGGCGTTCCCGTGCCCGGTGCTCCCGTGGCCGTGCCCGGCGGCATGAGGTCCGGGCCGATCGGTGATCCGTCCGGCCCGAGTTGCCGCACCGACTGCATGAACTGCGTGGTGACCAGGCGGGAGAAGACGCCCTGCTGGGCCGCCACCAACGCGGCTCCGGCGAGGCAGAACACCAGTGCGGTCAACAGCGTCAGGCGCACCCTGAAGGTGAAGCGGGTCGGGCGCGGCAGCGCGGCGCGGTCCTCCCGGCCTCGAGGTGATCCTTCGCGCCGCTCCTTGCTCTCGTCACGGCGCCGGTCACTCGTACTTGCCAAGCGTCTCATGGGCGTCCGCTCCTTGGCGCGCTGTCACGGCTGCCGCACTGGCTGTGGTCCAGGCAGTCGCCCGGACTGGCTATCCGGTAGCCGAGGCCCTTCGCCGAGATGATCGCGTCAGCGCTGGTCTTGCGCCGCAGCGAATGGACCACCGCTTTGACTACCGCGCCGATGGGAGGAGGGTCCGCTGGCCAGACCTCGTCTAGGAGTTCCTCGGTGGTGCGAAACCCGCCCGTCGCCCGCACCAGCTCAGACAGGACGGCCAGTTCTTTGGGCCGCAGCGACAGCGCTTGGCCGTCGTACCAGGCCAGCGACCTGGCGTCATCGATCTTGAAAGCGCCGCATTCGTCGGGCGGGGGAGCTTGATCCACGCGTCGTAGCATCGCGCCCACGCGGGCCAGGAAGATCGGCTAGTCGAACGGTTTCGTCATGTATTCGTCCGCTCCCAGGTCCAGGCCCTCGACCGTGTCTGCGGCGGTGGAGCGCGCGGTGAGCATAAGGATCCTTGTCGGGCTGTTGGCGTTGCTCAACACGCGGGCGACAGTGTCCCCGCCGAGCACCGGCATGGACCGGTCCAGCACCAGCAGGTCGAATGCGCCAGGACCGTCCGGGGCTCCGGCGATGGCGCTGAGCGCACCGGCCCCGTCGTGGACCACGGTGACGTCATGGCCGGTCGAACGGATCGCCTCGGCCAACATCTCGGCCAGGTCTTCCTCGTCCTCGGCTATGAGCACCCGTGCCATGGTCCGACTGCCCCCTCATCCCCATCAGGCCAACGATCTGACCAGTCTAGGCGCGCACTGGTCACACGAAGGTAATAGCCACCGGAACCTTCGCGTGACCTGGGGGTCTATAGCGTCTTCCGACAACGGATCGAAGCCGGAGGGCAGGCAAGGAGCATCGAAATGGGCAAGAACCGCCGGAGCAGCGCGAAGCTGGCACGGGTCGCCACGGTGGTCGCGGCGGCAGTGGCCGCGACCGCCATCGCAGCGGCCATCGTGGCCTCGGGACCGAGGACGCCGCCGAGCCTGGCCGGGCCGCTCCCGCTCGAGTGGTTCCCAGTCGTCGCGGAGC
>JAISCU010000211.1 GCA_031265345.1 Bifidobacteriaceae bacterium | reverse complement strand
CGCAGACCGGCTAGAACAACGTCACGCCCAGGCCGGTCAAGGCGCCGTGGACAGGGCGGTCATGGGGCTCGCGCGGGAGCGAGCCCGCGGGCAGCAACTCCCAGGGGAAGCACACACCGAGCACCAAGGCATCAGGATCCGCCCAGGCCAGAGCCCTGTCGTACCAGCCGCCGCCGCGACCCAGCCGGGTTCCGGAACGGTCCACAGCCAAGGCCGGCGCCAGAATCAGTCGGCACCGCGCCAGCGCCGAAGGGTCCAGCCGGGGACCGGGCGGCGACGGCAACACGCCCGGCACGGCCGCGGGCAGCGCGCAGGTCGCCGTCTCGACCTCGGCCCAGGCCAGTTCCCGAAACGACGGCCCCGGCGCGGGCACCAGCAGCCGGATCTCACGCGCCGCCAGCAACTGAAGCAGCCCCCCGACTGGGGGCTCGTCCGCCATCGACAGATAGGCGGCAGCCCACTCCCCCGCAGCCGGCAAGACGGCCTCCAAACCCGGCGCGAACGAGAGATCGGCGGCCCGCGGAACAGCGGCATCGTGCAAATGCCGTTTCAGACGCTGGCGCCAGGCCGTCTTGGTAGGCGGTAACAGGCTCACCCGTTCACCCTAGTCAACCGTGTCACCGAGTTAGAATCGGAGGTTATGAGCATCACCAAGGCGGTGATTCCCGCGGCCGGGCTCGGCACGCGGTTCCTGCCAGCCACGAAATCCGTCCCCAAGGAACTGCTGCCGGTGGTGGACACCCCGGCCATCGAATACGTGGTGCGCGAGGCCTCCCAGGCGGGCCTGCGCAACGTCCTCCTCATCACGGGAAAGACCAAGGGCGCGATCCTCGACCACTTCGACCGGGCCTGGGATCTGGAACGGGTGCTGGAGGAGAAGGGCGACTTGGAGCGCCTCCAAGCGATCCGCCAGTCGGCCGAGCTGGCCACCATCCACGCGGTGCGCCAGGCGTCGCCGCGCGGGCTGGGGCACGCCGTGCTCTGCGCTAAGGAGCACGTCGGCGACGACCCCTTCGCGGTGCTCCTGGGCGACGACCTGATCGACGCCCGCGACCCGCTGTTGAGCTCGATGATCGCCGTCCGCGAGAAGCTCGGCGGATCGGTCGTGGCGTTGATGCGGGTGCCCCCGGACCAGATTTCTTTGTACGGCTCCGCAGCCGCCACGCCCGTGGACGATGCCGCCTTCCCGGCCCTCGCGCCAGGCTCGGTCTTCCGTTTGGCGGACTTGGTGGAAAAGCCCGACCCGGCCGACGCGCCCTCCGATCTGGCGATCATCGGACGCTACGTCCTGCACCCAGCGGTGTTCGGGGTCCTGGAACGCACCGCGCCCGGTCGCGGCGGCGAGATCCAATTGACCGACGCCCTGGCCGAATTGGCCGAACTGCCACCCGAGGAGGGCGGCGGCCTGCACGGCGTCCTGTTCACCGGCAGACGCTATGACACCGGCGACCGGCTGGACTACCTGAAGGCCGTGGTCCAACTGGCCGCCGGTCACGCTGAATTGGGCCCCGACTTCTCCGCTTGGCTGACCGAGTTCGCGAGCGTCGCCCTTCGATGAGCTACGACTCCCTTGACTTGCCGCTCGTCTGGCCGGCGAACCTCAGTGAGGGGCAGGTCCGCCTGCGCCCGATCCGGCGTTCCGACCAGCGCAACTGGACAGCTCTGAGGGAGGCCAACCGGGATTGGCTGACGCCGTGGGACGCCACCTCGCCCGAGGACGCTGAACCACGGCCACCGAATTTCCCGGCCTATGTGCGCCAGTCGTTGCATCAGGCGCGCGAGGGCCACTCACTGCCTTGGGTAATCGAGTACCGTGACGAATTGGTGGGCCAACTGACCATCAGTGGCATAGCCCGCGGCGCGGTGCAGAGCGGCACCATCGGCTACTGGATAGGGCAAGGGGTGGCCGGGCGCGGGATCACCCCGACCGCCGTGGCGCTGGCGTTCGACCATGCGGTGGGCGCGGCGCGGCTGCACCGTCTGGAGATCGCCATCCGGCCCGAGAACGGCCCGTCGTTGCGGGTGGCGCAAAAGCTCGGCTTCCGCGAGGAGGGCCTGCGGCCGCGCTACCTCCATGTGGACGGGAAATGGCGGGATCATCGGATCTTCGCGCTGACCCGCGAAGAAGTGCCGGAGGGTCTGCTGGGTCGCTGGAGGGCGAACCGGATCACCGCCCCATAGGACACTCGGCCCACTTCAGCCACATGAATCACAGTCGTGTGATTTACCGCTCCGACACTCCGCCGAGCCTCCATTGAAGCAGGCCTGGGGGCAATTACTTTTGGGGCAATGGAGGGTTCGGTTCCTGCGGGGCTGGTGATCGTCTCGGTCGCCGCGCTGTGCGTCGGGTACCTGCTTCCGCACTTGGCTCGCCAGCGCGCTCGCAGCGGTGAGATACCAGCGGAGGACAGGTTCTCGGTGGACGCCCGCGTGATCGAACCCACTGCCGAACCGGTTGGCGAGGGGCATTCGTCCGTGCCGCTGCTAGCCGGAACTGATCGAAGAAGGACCGAGCCAATGCAAAGGCCAGCCACCAGCCGACCGGCCAAGCCGGTCCGCGCCCCAGCGCCCGCCGCTGCCCCCAGAACGGCCGCCGCCAAGGCCGAACCGCTCTCGCGTCCGGACCAGGCGGAGTTCAACCGCGCGCGGGCCGCCGCCACCCGCATCTCGCTGGCCGCGGCTTTCGCCCTCCTGACCATCATCGGGGTGACCCTGAGCATCACGTCCGGCCTGACCGTTTGGGCGGCCGTGGTCTGCGGTGCGCTGACGGGTGCCGTGCTGGTCGCGGGTCGGCGGGCGGTGGTCGTCGAGCGGCGGCGCACCCGTTCCCGGATGCCCGATGCCGTGGCTCGGCCCGCGCCCGGAACTGCTGGCCGGGCGCCTGCTGGGCAGGCATCGGTTGGCCGGGCGCCTGCTGGGCAGGCCGCCAGACCGTCCGCCAAGACCGCCAAGACCGCCAGACCGTCCGCTAGGGCCGCCGACAGCGGCCAAGAGTCACACTCGCGGGACGGCCAATCGACCGGGGCGCACTTGGAGGCTCGGGCGAGTGACGGGCGAGCGGCATCGTCCTCCGAAGCCCGGCGACCTGGCGTGTCGGGACGGGTCACGGGGGGCCGAACCGTCTACCACCTGCCCGAATCGGTCGAGATCAGGCCCGTCGAGGCGGCGCCCGAACCGCGCCGGTTCACGCCCTCGCGGCCTGCCCGGGTGGCGCCCCCGGCACCCGAGTCGGCGCCGGTCGCCCAGCCCAAGCCTGCGCGCGCGCCGGGAGGGGTCCCCGCGCCCACCTACACGATGATGCCCGGCGCGCCGAAGTGGGAGCCGAAGGCGCTGACGGCGCTGGACTACGCCCACGCGCGTGACGCGGCCACGCGAGCCACCCGGCAAGCCGCGGCCGAGGCCCTGGCGGAAGGCGTGGAGACCGCCGCGACCGGCGAGATCAGGATCCCAGGCCGGGTGGTGTTCTCCGAGGACGCCATCGACCTGGACCGGGCCATCGCCGCCCGCCGCCGCGCCGCCGGGCGCTGAGGACTGCTGATAGACTTTGGAACCCGCGCCCGCTGGGCGCTCCCGTTCAAGGGGCTGTAGCGCAATTGGTAGCGCACCTCGGTCGCATCGAGGGGGTTGGGAGTTCGAGTCTCCTCAGCTCCACCAGGGCTTGCTCATCCCATCAGACCGCCAGCGCCGCTCTGAGCCCGGCGTTGACGCGCATCATGGTCTCCGGGGCGAGGGCTCCGGCGGGCTCGACTTGATCGTCGGCGTAGAGAACCGTGATGTCGTCGCCGAGGACACTGCCCACCAGCGGATCGGGCGGCCCGAGCACAACAATCGTGTCCAGGTCGGGTTTCCTCGTGGTGGTGATTCGGACCACGAGCGCGGTGCCGAGCTGCCGGTGACGAGCGTTGTTGGAGACGACCAGGTAAGGCTTGCGGCCCGCGCCGATATCCGCCCAATAGATCTGGCCCCTGGAGAAGGAGGACATCAGTCATCCAGCCTTCCGCGACGGGCGCGGACGGCTCGCGCGTGCGCTTCGTCGCCCTGGTCGGAGGCGCATGCTAGGGCGGCGTAGCCCTGTTCGAGCCGAACCTCCCGCAAGACCTTCAGGGCCACTTCGATCAGTTCGCTCAGCGCCCGAGCCTCGGAGAGCGTCCCAACGACCGGCCCGACCACGCCTTCGATGGCGGCCCGCTCAGGCGAACCAGGTTCGCGGACACGCTCCACAAGCGCCACCTGGGAGGGAGTCAATGGCACGCTCTTCCGCACGGTCTCGATCATGCATCAAATGTAGCAGAATTTGCCTCATCTCATGCTGCATTCAGGCCCCCGCCCGCTCGGAGCACAGCCGTGCGGCTCATTCCAGGAATTGGGCTTTGACGCCCAGTTCCTCCAGTTTCTCGCGCCACTCGATAGCCACGTTGAGAGGCGTGCCAGTGGCGCCCGCCACCTTGTGGCTGACCTTGTTGCTGCGGCCCATGAACAGCTTCCCGAGGAATCCGGTGTCCGCCATCTGGCCCAACATGGTGGCGCCGGTGGTCTTCAGCATGTCGCCCTTGTGGACAGCGGGGTTCAGAGACCATGTAACCTTCGCGTCCCCATGGAGCCACAATTCGAGGGTCTGCGCGGTCATGCCGCATTTGGAAATCTCGGAGACGGAGAATTGAGCGTATGGCGTCTGATTCAGGATATTGCCCTGCTCGTCGCCCTCATGGAACCTGATGATGTTGTGGCTCGTGAGCGTGGCGACAGACATTGTCGGCAAGCCCCGCTTCCACGGTTGGTCGATCTTGAATTGGCCGCGCAGCACCAGTTGCTCGTCTTGTGGCTGTGGCTGCGGCTGTTGGCTGAAGTCGCTCATTTTGGGGGCCTTCCTTGGCTCGGGGGTCTGAGGAATGCGATGCCGACCGCACATCCAGAGATTACCAGCCTGCGGGCCCGGATCACCCCGAACGCCGTTGGAGGTCATCTCGCGGTTCTTGCACATCGGCATCGATCGCCTCGTGACCTGCGATCGCTGGGAAGACAGGCCGCCCGTCGCTCGCCAATTCCAAGACGCGGCCGCTATCCCGCTCCGGCCCGATGGTTTGGTGTCGCGCCACGAGGTTGACTTGTTCCTTCGCGTCCTCGAGGGCAACGGTCCGCCCAAAAGCTATCGATGATCTTCATCGTCGCAGCCAAGACACTATGTGGCCCGGCCGGCTGCGGGGCAGGATGGTGATTAGTATTCTGTTCAACTGAACGGTACTCTGTTCAAATGGATTTCGTTCGCGGCTTCGGAGGCGTCATCACCGGCCCACGGGGGGCCGTCCTGTCCGCGCTACTGGGAACAGGGACGCCGCTCAGCGGGCGCCAGATCCACCGCCTCATATCGCACAAAGCGAGCCTCACCTCGGTGCAGAAGGAGCTTCGGGAGTTGACAGCCTTGGGACTTGTCAAGTCTGACAAGATCGGCGCATCCGGAATCCACACCATAAATGAGGAGCATGCGCTTGTGCCGCCGCTTCGCGAAATGGCTGACCCTTTCGCGATGCTGCGGCGAATTGTGGCCGAATCGGCCGGAGATGCTCAAGCAGTCCTGCTGTTCGGCTCCCTGGCGAAGGGCGAGGCCACACGAGATAGCGATATCGACCTGGCGGTGATAGGGCCGGACGATTGGGGAGGGTCGCACCACTTGCAGGAATCAGTGGAACGCAGCTTCGGCAATCCCTGCGATGTGCTGGTGTTGACTGAAGCCCAGTATTTCTCCCAGACCGAGCCCGTGGCCGCCGAGATCCGCAATGACGGGATAACCCTCTACGGCGAGAAGCCGCTCAAACAGGGGATCCAATGACGACGTCGCAGCCTAACTACGCGCGAGCCTACTTGGCGAAGGCCAGGGAATACCTTGCCTCTGCCGAAGTCAATTTCGGAGCGGATCGTTTCACGGTCGCGGCAGGCGACGCCATCCACGCCGGAATTTGCGCGAAGGACGCGATCGTCATGAGGCTGACTGGGAAAGTCAGCAAGACAAAGAACCACGGCGCAGCCGTCACGGAACTCAAGAATGCACTCGGCAAGCGGGATGTGACGCCTGGCGCAGAGCGCGCGCTCCGCGAGCTGATCGCCCAGAAAGGATCTGTCGAGTACGGCGCGGAAGCGGCGACACCCGCGACGACCAAGCAGTTGGTTAGGCGAGCGCGCACATTGGTTGACATCGCGGCCGCTCTCCTGTCAACGACCGGAGAATGAGCGCGGATCACTGGTTTCGGGCGGCTTCGGCTTGGCGGGCCGCCTCTTCGGCCAGGGCCGTCGGCCTGGGGGTCACCGCCT
Organism: Bifidobacteriaceae bacterium; assembly: GCA_031265345.1. The sequence goes on along the minus strand of JAISCU010000211.1, from coordinate 4,331 downwards.
CCAGCGCGCGCAAGGCCGTCGCCAGCACCGATCCGCCCTTTCGGCGTTTGGCCAGCGCCTCGGGGATGGGGATCGGGGTGCCATACGCGTCGGCCAGACGCGCGGCCACTTGGACCAGTTTGCCCGCTTGGCTCAGCCCCGCCACGGGTCCCAGCAGGGCGGCCAGGGTTTCCAGCACCCTGTAACCGGCGATGCCGCTGATGCTGGCCACGTCCGCCAGGGCAGGTCCGATCCGACTCGGCATGGCGAACCCTTCGGTCAAGTGCGCGGCCAACTCGACCGCGAACGGCTCCGGATCGAGCAGACCCGATTCGGCCAGCGCCGCCACGGCTTCCGCCGCCCCGGCGCGGTGCTGGGGCATCTTGGCCGTCAGCCCCAGCGCGAGGGCCGAGTAGGCGGGGCCGGTCGGCATTTCCCGGGTCGAGCCCAGTGCCCGCAGCACTGGGCTGACGCCGCACGAATTGACCACGCGCGTGGCAACCAGGAGCGCTGGATGCGCATGCGCCGCGAGAGTGTCCGGGTTGTCGCGCAGCATCCAAGCCAGCCATTCCATGATCTGTTCGCAGCCGGATCGACTGCCGAACTCATTTCGCGCTTCGGCCGCCCGGAAGGAGAACTCGTCAGGGACCTGGGACACATCGAGAACGCGGGCGGCCCAACCCGTCGGACCGGTCGGGGAATCCACGGCCAACCAGAACGGTTTCGGCTCTTCCCCCAGCACGTAGTCAAGGCTGCTGTATGCTCCGGTGCCGGGCGGCAAGACGGCGCGACGCCAGCGCCGGTTCACCCGCTCCAACGGCACCGTCACGACCGGCCCCTTGAACTGCTCCGCCAGCAAAGTGGCCGGGGCGTTCAAGCCGAGCATCCACCAGGCGGTGCGCTCGACCTCGGTCACATCGACGCGGCTCCCATCGGGCTGCCGGTGAGACCCCGTCACAGTTCGGGTTTGAATCCGGGCGCCGGGCGGATCGGGCTGCCCCGGCCAGATCCTCTTGTCGCGCCGCCAGCCGCCAAAGGCGACCCGGCGTTCGGCCCGATCCCGCGATTCGGCCGCCTGCGACGGCTGAGCCCGGCGATCGCGTCGCCACGTGAGCCACTGCCGCCAGGAGGGGTCAGCCGCCGGCTCAGGTGGGGACGGCGGCGCCAACAAGTCCGCCAGGTGCAACCGAGGCGCGCTGTCCGCGAAACCCCACGGCTGCTCGAGTATCTTCATGGCTCGTTTGGCCAGGGCGGGATCGACTGCGGCCGGACCGTGCTCGTGGCAATACTCCAGGATGCGAGGCAGCTCGGCGCCATCGCCCACGTCCTCTAGCTGTGCGGCCGCCAAGTCACGAAACTCTTCGCGGTCCCTAATCGGCGCGCGCTCCGGCCAGTCGCGCGTCAGGGGTTGGCGGCGCGGCGGCGGCACCACCACCGGATCACCCGCGACCACCGCCGCCGGGGCAGGCTCGGCCCCTGGCATGAGCAGGAGGCGCGCGGCTGGACCGAGCTCGGGCGGCAGCGTCTCCATCACACCCGCCACCAGGTCGCTGATGGCCCGGCGCTGGGACTCGTCCGCCTCAACTTTGGACAACAGCCCCAATTGCGCCTTGACCAGCTTCTTCTCAGGGCGTCCCAGCACGGCTGCGGAGGCCGCGATCAAGGCGTCCGCGTCGATCAGCGGCAGCGCCCGCTTCGCCATGTCCTGCGCGAAGCCGACCGCCATCGAAGGGGCCGTGCCGAGCACCGACAGATAGAGGGACTGCCGGGCCGCGATCTCCTCCGGTGTCGGCTGGGCCAGCCGATGCACGCGGTGGTACCAGCCGACGTCATAGGCGGAGAAGTCGCGCAGGAGCGCCCGCAACGACTCGTCCAACAGGCGGTCGCGGAAGCCGGGCTCGGTGGCCATCAATTCGACCATCGCCGCCTGCCACACGGCGCCAACACCCCGGTGGTCGTCATGGACTAGGCCGCCCAGGCCCGCGCCCTCGAGTCGGAACACGCACCAGAATTGTTCCGACAGCATCAATGGGTCGCGCCTCAGGTTCGCGACTATCTCCTCCGGCGTGGCGGCCATCGTTCGGTAGATCAGCCGCAGGAGACACGTTCGGTTGGTCGCGTACAGGCCATGCAAAGCGTTCAGGGATTCCACGGCGGGCTGGGCCAGCGGCCGTCCCCAGGACAATTCGTCGGCCTGGCCCACGAAGCCCTCGGCCCAGTCGCGGTCCCGTCCCGCTGCGGCTAGCGCCATGACCTGCCCGGCCGCCTCGACCGGAGCCGAGCGCAGAAAGCCCCGGTGGGTGTCCTGGACGGTCCAGGCCGCCTGGTGCGGTGTGCCCAGGGCCGCGAGCGCGAAGCAGGCCCTCGGCGTCAGCCCCTCGGCCTGGAACAACTGCGCGGCTGGCAGGGTCCGGGCCAAGGAGGCACGCTGCGATTCGCTCGCGCCGTCCACAGCGGCGGCGATCAGGGAGTAGTCGTCCTTGTCACGGCTGGCCGCGACTTGGCGGAGCAGAGCGCGGCGCTCCTCCAATGTCATGGCCGCGCCTCGGCCCGAGCCGCCAGCACATGCTTGCACGGCCCGCGAGTGCCGTGATACTTCACCCACCACGGGCAGGTGCAGCGGTCCTGGGCAAGGTCCACCTCGTACTAGGTGTCGCCGGAGCGGACAGTCGCCTGCCCCGGGCCGGTGAACGCGACTGCTCCCGCCAACTTCCGCGCGCCCGCCAGTCGGGGGTTCAGCGACAAGAGCGCGTCAGGTTGGTAGGGCATGGGACGGTGGAAGAAAGCTCCTGAGGCGAAGTCGTGTCCCACCTGGCCCGATGCCGCCAACAGGGTCAGCGCGTCCGCCACGCGCTCCGCGCTGAGCCCCGTCCGGGCAGCCAGCCAGGCGCGATCCACCCGCGCGTCGTAGCTGAGAGGCGCGGAGACCAGGTCGGCGTCATCGTACACCTGTTCCTTAGACAAAGCGTGCAAGACGGCCCCCTCGCCGGAGAAGCCACGGGACTTCTCGGGGCTCAGGCCGATCGTCAGACGCCCGCCCGGCAACTCGAGAACCCACCCGGAAGCGACTGGCGACCCGGGGGCACGGGACCCGTAGGCACGAAGCCCGGTAGCAAAATGCAACAACGGTTCGATCACCCGCAGACGCTCCGGCCCGGCCACGCAGACGGACTCAGGCGAGGCGCGGGAGGCCAACCGGACCGAGCCGATGGCCGGGGTGGCCCAAAGGACCGTCTTCGAGGTCGAGGCCCGCGGCAAGGCCTGGACGAACCGGCGCGCCTGGGCGGCGTCCAGGTCGAGGCGCACAGACATGGCGGAGGAGAGCGCCTGGGAATCGGCGAAGCCCTTCAACCAGCGTTTCGGCAGCGCCACTTTCCGCTCCACCACCTCGGCGTCCAGGGTGGCGACCCGCAATTCTTCCTCGCCCACGTTGAGGCGCAGCGGCTCGCCCGTGGGCAGACCGGCCAACGCCTGGCGCAAGGGCGGGCTGACGTCGATGTTGGTGACGCCGGGCTTGACATGCCAGGCGTCGAGGGCCTCCGCGTCCAGATCGAGGCGGGCATAGACGCCGCAGCAGGCGCTGAAGGATTCGAACCGCAAGCCTTCCAAGGTCGACGTGACCACCGGATCGGCGGCCAGCAGGATCGCCGCGACCATGTTCGGCGGGGTGTAGAAGCGGGTCCGCGCCACCCGCGCCACCACCAGCAATGCTTGGGCCACCACGTCCGGACGCTCGACGAACCCGGAGAAGAAGAAGGGGTGATCCGCAGGGACGGCCCCGGTCACGGCGTGGCTGGTCGAACCGCCGCTGGTGGCCAGGGTGAGCTCGTGAAACGTTCGCGCCGCGCTCAAGGCCGAGGGGGCCAGGTAGGAGTATCCGATTTCATGGCTCATCGCGCTCTCCCTCGGGTGCCGGGCTGATCACCAGAGTATGGCACACGGGCCGAGGATCACGGCAGAGCGACCAGTCCAAGGCGGTCGCCGCGCAGGACCTCCGTAGTCGCCTCCGGCACCACAACCAGCGCGTCGGCCTCAGCCAGCGCCGCCACGCGGTGCGACCCAGTGGCGCCGGGGAAGACTGGTTCGGCCCATCGCTCTGGCGACCGGTCGGTTCGCAGACGCACCGGCACGTACTGGCGCAGACCGTCCGGCGAGCGCCAATCGACGCTGGCGCGGACCGACCCGAACCCCGGCGCGGAGGTTTCGGCCCCGGCCGCCAGCCGACGCAGGGCCGGGCGGACGAACACGGCGAAGGACACCGCCGCACTGACCGGATTACCGGGCAGCGCGATCACCGGGACGCCGCAGGCTGTTCGGCCGCACGCCTGGGGTTTGCCCGGACGCATGGCGAC
>JAISCU010000190.1 GCA_031265345.1 Bifidobacteriaceae bacterium | reverse complement strand
GCGGCGGGCGCGAGCGCCCAACCGACGGCCCCCGGCGTGGCCCCGGCGCCGTCCGCCTGGGCGGCACGGTCCCGGTCGCCCGGAGTTGGAGCCGGTTCGGCCCCGGCCGGTCCGTCGGTTGTCCCAAACCGGTGCGGACCGGCTGTTGCGGCCTGGGCGCCCGCCAGCGGATTCAGTTCGGCGGAACCGAACACCGCTGCCAGCGCGACTGCGGACAGCGCCAGTGAGGCGCCCAGGCCACGCATCGGTCAGCCCACCGCCGTGATGGTCAGCAGGCCGGTGTAGTTGCCGGCGGTTGTCGAGGCCGGGACCTTCAGCGCCAGCGCCGCGGCCAGCGTGGCGCTGCCGAGCGGATGGCCGGCGGCGCCGAAGGCCAAGGTCTTGGAGGTGGACAAGCCTCCGGAGGCGCCCGGCGCCACGGCCGCGCCAGCCTGGGCTCCAGCACCCGCGTTCCCGACCACCGGCGTCCAACCGAGATACTGGCCGCCGAAGCTGCCGGCCGAGCCGGTGAAGTCCGCCACCTGACCGGTCAGCGACCATTCGGCCGCGGCCTGACGTGTGTCCGTCACCTCGATGTTCGGCAACGCCCCAGTGGCGGCGAAACCGTCGGCGACTTCGGTCGCGGTGCCGAGCGACACCGCCGCGCTGCCAGTCACCCGCCACGAGAATTCGCCCGGCTCGGGTTCGCCCGAGCCTTCGGGAACCGTGACCGTGACCGGAATGCCGGGCACGAACTCCAAGGGCGTGTAGGTCTCGAAGGCGGGCTGCGCGGCTCCGCCACCTGGATAGGTGTAGATGCCGTAGTTGCCGCCCGTCAGCCCCTTGGCCGTGGCGGCGGCATCGGCGGCGGCTTGCGAGACCTCGAAGGTGGCCGTGAACGTTCCGTCCGGGCCGAGCACTATCCCGCCGTTGGCCTCCCCGCCAACTGTGGCGACGAATTCCTCGAGCACGGCCCAGCGCACCGAGGCGGTGGGACGCGAGTTGGCGGTGGCGCCTTCAGATGGCCGCCAGGTGTCGGCGAAGCGGCCGAAGGCCACATAGACGCCGGACGACTTGCCTGCCAGCGGCGGGTACAGGCCGGTCACAGCGGCTGGGTCGAAACCAGCGCCGGTGACCGTGATGGTGCTCGCGCCGTCGGCCGAGAGCTGGGCCTGGGACACCGTCACCTCTGGGCTCAAGGGCGGCGCGGACGCGATCTCCCAGGCGACGCCGACGGGCTGGGCGGGCTTCTTGGCGTCGGCCGCGCCGCCGGAGGAGTACCAGTAGGAGCTTTGGCCGGTCAGCTTCTGGAAATCGACGAAGCTCTGCGGGAACGCCCCCCAATCGGCGCCGGTCTTGTTCTGGGCGACGCCGGTGACCTCCACGCCACGGTATTCGGGCGCCAGGTTGAAGCCCGTCTCGCTCAGGGTCACGCCCTTGAAGTCGGCCAGCGTGATCGGCTGCGGCGTGATCACCTCCCAGATGCTCTGGTCCTCCATCGACGTGCCGTAGCCGGAGCCTGTGGCCGTCAAGGTCCCGGTGCCGTCCGCGTTCACCGTCAGGACCGGGTCCGATGCCGTCCAGTAGGTCAGGCCGCCGTAGTAGACCACCGTGAAGGCGCCTTCCCACTCAACGGTGGCCGTGCCAGCGTCCAGATCGACCGTGCCGGCGCCGTCCGAGAAGACCACACGGTTGCCGGTGGTCGAGCCCGCGCCGGTGCCAACGGCCGCGCCGGCCGCGTTCTGGCACTTCGTGGCCCAGGTCGGGGCGGCCCAGTCATCGTCACTGGTCGGCTTCTCGATCCTGACGTCGCCCTCGGCGGACTTCCAGAAACCGTCCGCCTCGGTCCAGGCCCGCGCCGAGCCGGTGTTGCCGGCTGCCCCGGCGCTGAGGAAGTTGCAGCCGCCGAAGTAGGCGCCGCCGCCCGATTCGTCGTTGACCGACCACGTCAGGGTGACGTCATCGATGGTCGTGGGCGCGGCCTCGGCCTGTCCCGCGAATGCCACGGCGCCAGCCGCGGCCAGGGCGGTCGCGGCCAAGAGACCAACTCCACGCCTGATGGGTATAGCAGTTGTCATGAGACAATTCCTTTCGGTTGAAGCCGGAACCAGCCCCGCCGCCAGGCGATCAAGGCAATGGAGGCTGAGACCAGCAGGGTGAGAATCGCGGCCTCGACCGCGATCGAGGTGCCAGCGGCCCGATTCCGCTCCGGCACCAGGTCTTTGGGGGCTTTGGTCAAGACCACGGGATCGACCACGAGGCCCCAAGGGTCGGCGGCGGACGTGGCCGCTCCGGCCCCGCCCTGCGCGTTGCTCGGCCGGGTTGACGCCGCGACTGGGCTCTTGGCCAGGCCGCCGGTCCAGCCGGTGGCGCTGCCCGCGCTTCCCGAACTTCCCGCCGTCGGCGCGGCGAGCGGGGATTCGATGGGCTTGGCGGCGTCCCAACTGACATAGACCGGGTCCGGGGGCTTGCGATAGTCGATGGCCGCGCCGGACGAGTACCAATATGAATGCAGCCCGGTCAGGCCCTGGAAATCGACGAATGACTGCTCCCACGCGCCCGGAGCGTTCGAATCGGCGCCGAGGCGCTGGGGCGGCGCCCCGCTGGGCACGGTGACCGCTCGGCCGCTGTAGGCGTGCTTCAGCGTCAGGCCGTCGGGGCTCGCCAAGGCGCCCTCGCCGGAGGCCGCGCCCGTGGCCGGGGCCGTCGCCAGCGTCACCGGGGACGCCGGATGGCGGCCCCAGGCGCCGCCCTCGCGCGGCGAGCCGTAGCCGCCAGCCGTGGCCGTGAGCCTGGCCGCGCCATCGGCGCCGACCTCCAGGACCGGGTCCTCGATCCAGAAATAGGTCAGGCCGTCGTAATAGACCACCGTGAAAGCGCCTTGCCAGGCGATCCGGGTGCGGCCGGTCTGACCGTCGCGCCAGCCCGTCCCCCCGGTCAAGCGGATCTGCGTGTCGGTGTAGGTGGAGTCGGATTGCCTGGCGGCGTTGTACCTGACCGGCTGGCCGGCCGGGTCGAGGCAGCGCCGCTCGAACCCGACGGCGGCGCCTTGGGCGTTGACCACCTTGGCGTTGCCGGATTCGGCGTGGTACAGCGCCTTGCCCCAGCCGCCCGGTTCCCACTCGCGGGCGGCTCCGGCGTCGCCGTCCGCGCCGGGACGTCCGGCCATCAGGAAGTTGCAGGCCCCGTAGTAGCTCTTGCCCCTGGTCTCCAAGTTGAATCCCCAGGTCAGTTGGGCATTGTCGAGGGCGACGCCGTCGTCAGGAGCGTCCGGCTCGGTCGGTTCGGTCGGGGTCGCGCCGCCTCGCGGGATGGTCACGCTGACAGCGATGTCGCCGCCCCGGTCGCCGCCATCCGGATCGCCGAGGACGTTGGCGGCAGCGGCAACGGACGTTTGCACGATGCCGTCGGCTCGCGCCCGGCGCTCAACCTCAGCCACGCTCCGGGTCGGGTTCGCGGCCGCGTTTGCCACGAGCGGCATGGCCAGCAGCCCGATCAGTGCCAATGCCGCTCCGCGCGCCACCGCCGCCGCCGACCGCCTCACGACGCCGTCTCCAGCGCGATGGGCTCAGCGCTGCCGGAACACGGGTTGGCGTCAGACGTAAACCCGTGTTCCGGCAGCGTTAGCGCAGGTCGGGCGGCTGCGGGCGGTTCTGGGGCGGCCAGGCCCAATTGGAACGGCTCTTGGTCGGAAGGTTCGGGGGCGGTTGGCGCCGAGGCGGAGGGGGCGCGTCGACCGGAGGACTCTTGGACGATGCCGCCGGGTCGCGACCGCCTGGCCCGGCGAGCGGCCGCCGCCCCGGCCAGGGAGCCGACCAGTACCAGCACGAACATGGCCGCTGCCACGACGATGGCGACCTCCCAAGGGCCCAGGGCGCGATCTTGCCCGATCTCGGCGGCGCTCGCGGACGCCGCCTCGGACGCCTCGACCAGCGAGGGGTCGCGCCGGACCGTGATCAGCGCCTCGGCCACGCCCGCGGACGCCGCGCCCGTCAACGTCAAGGTGTGCGATCCGACCCTGAGGTCGCCGGCCAGTTGAATGGTCGAGGCGACCTCGCCGAACCGGCCAGCGGTGAGCGGCCCCACAGACACTTCGCCATCGTCCAGCACCGCTGTGACCTGCTCGCCGGGCGCGAAGCCGCGAGCCGTGAAGGCCAAGGCGTGCCCGGCGACGGCGGTGGTCGGATCCACGCCCAAGGTGGGCACTCCGGAGGAGGCGATGGCCAAGTCGGCCCCTCCCGCCGCGGCGCCGTCGGCGCCCGATCCGCCCGCCGCCGCGCTCCCATCGGTGGTGGCCGTCCCGCCAGCGGCGCCGCCACCGAAATCGACCGGCGTGAAAGTCTCGTTGTTGGCGTTGACCACGGCGTGCGCGCCGATCGTGATGACGCCGCATTGGACCTGTCGGCAGTCGACCGAGACGGTCTTGCCGGCAGCGTCCTCGATCTCGAACGCGGGGCCGGGGACCACGATGCTGGTGGACCACGAGCCGTCGGCGGCGATCACGCCGCCGTTGGCCGAACTGGCCGTGTCCGAGCCGGGGAAGGCGACGAACTTCTCCCGGCCCGCGTTGTCCTTGGTCTGCGAGTCCGGCACGTACAGGAAGTCGCGGCCGCCCACCCCTCCGGCCGAGGGACGCCAGTCGCCGGACACCGAGCCGAACAGCACATAGATCCCGCCGAAGCCGCCCTCGATCGACTGGAAGCCGCTGCCTGCCAGCTTCAGAGTGGTCGGTCCGTCGGTGGCCGCCACCGCCCCGCCGCCAACGCCGGACACGGTCACGGTGGCCCCCGCCGCCCGCGCCGGGACCGGCGCCATAAGGGCAGTCAGTCCCGCTATCAGCGCGGTCGCCAACCCCGTCGTCGCCGTCAGGCCCAGAGCCCTTGTCAATGCCCTGGCCCGCGCCGCGATCATTGCGTGCATACCGCCACCCCCCTCATCGGCACGACCAACGTCGCGCCCGCTCCCCCGCCGGACAGCACCTCGATCGGGTGCTGGTAGAGGCCGCTCAGCCGTTCGCTCGTCGCGACCTCCGCGACGGGTCCCACGCCCACCAGGCAGCCGTCGCCGATCAAAGCCAAACGATCGGCCCAGGCCGCCGCCAACGACAAGTCGTGCAGCACCGCGACCACCGCCCGGCCCGCGTCGGCCTGGCGCCGGGCCAGTCCCATCACCAACTCCTGGTGGCGAATGTCGAGCGCGGCGGTCGGCTCGTCCAGGAGCAGGATCTCCGCCTCCTGCGCCAGGGTCCGCGCGAACGTGACACGCGCCTTCTCGCCGCCGGAGAGGGTTTGGAACGTCCGCCGGGCCAAGTCGAGCGTGTCCGTCGCGACGAGCGCGGCCGAGACGGCGGCATCGTCCACTGCGGGGTCCTCGCCATGCCACGGGGCCCGGCCCATCCTCACCACGTCGGCCACCGTGAAGGGGAACGAAACCTGGGCTTCCTGCAACATGACGGCCCGTTTCCGGGCCAGCGTCCGGACGCCGATGCCGCGCACGGACCGGCCGCCCAAGGTCACGTCGCCGTCGGTCGGCCTGAGATCCCCGGCCAGGACCGCCAGCAAGGTCGACTTCCCGGCGCCGTTGGGACCGGCCAAGGCCAGGATCTCGCCGGGCCGCGCGGCCAGGTCCACGCCGCGCAGGATGCGGGCCTGCCCGACCGCGTAATGGACGCCGTGCGCCTCCAACAGGGCGGCCATCAGCCCCAACCTCCCGCCTGGCGGCGGGTGCGCCTGAGCAGGTAGAAGAAGAACGGGCCGCCGACCAGCGAGGTCAGCATGCCGATCGGCAGGTCGGCGTAGTCCACGGCGGTCCGGGCGACCAGGTCGGCGGCCATCAGCAGGACCGCCCCGCCCAGGGCGCTGGCGGGGAGGAGCAGGCGGTGTCCCGGTCCGGCCACCATCCGGATCAAGTGCGGCACCACCAGGCCGACAAAGGCGATCACGCCGGAGAACGCCACCGCGGCCGCGGTCAACAGGGCCACCAGGACGATAGCGCCCAGGCGCAGGCGCTCCACGTCCACACCGAGATGCCGGGCCGAGCGCTCGCCCAGCGCCAGCAGATCCAACTGGCGGGCCAGGGTCATCGCCGCGACGGTCGCCGCCAGCACGATCGGCGCCGCCACCGCGACGTACTGCCAGCGAGTGCCGTTGAGGGAGCCGAGTTGCCAGAAGATGATCTCCTCGCGGGCGGAGGTGTCGGCCAAGAATACGAACATAGCGATGGCGGCGCCAGCGACGGCGTTGACCGCCACGCCGGTCAGCACCAAGGTCACCACCTCGGTCCGTCCGTTCGACCTGGCCAAGGCATAGACCAGGAGGGTTGTGCCGAGCCCGCCCGCGAATGCGAGGCCGGCGATGGTCCACGGCGCCAGCGCGCCGGCTACTGTTCCCGCGCCGAGCGCGATCCCGCCACAGGCGGCCGCGGCCGCCCCGGAGCTGACGCCGACCACGCCGGGCTCGGCCAGCGGGTTGCGGAACACCCCTTGCATGACGGCCCCGGCAGTGGCCAGGGCGGCGCCGGACAGCGCGGCCAGGGCGAGACGGGGCAGGCGGATCGACATCAACACGGCATCGGCGTTGGCGGCCTGCGGCTCGGAGCCGAGGTCCAGACCCAGCCTGGCGGCCAGCACGTGGACCACCTCGCCTGGCGCCAGGCGCATCTGGCCGACCCCGGCCGACACGACCGTCAACGCGACGATCCCCACGCCCAGCCCGACCAACAGGGCGGTGGCGCGGGCTGGGTGGGCCGGAGGCAAAATCGGGGGCTTGAGGCTGGCGGGCGCATCGGGCTGGGCCGAGGCGTGTTCCTCGACCTGGGTCGGCCGGGGCGGCGGCGATGCGGCCGCCCCGGCGCCCGTGACCTCCTGGGAGCGGGCCTCAATCGCCCCGGAGGTGGTCTGCTGACTGGTGGTCTGCTGACTGGTGGTCTGGTCGGTGGCCTGCTTGGTGGCCTGGCTGGTGGTCGCGGCGCTCATGAGTCGCCGCCCGGCGCGTAGATGGCGGTCGCCAGCGCTCCCAGCACGTCGGGGCTGTTCGGTCCGAAGGCCAGGATCTCGGAATCGTCCATGTCCACGATCCGGCGCTTGGCACCCGCCGGCGTCGCCGCGACCGCGGGCAGCCGCTCCAGCAGGCCGTCGACCCCTCCGACCGATTCGAGCCCCCGTGTCATCACCAGGATGAGGTCGGGGCTCATCGACACCAGGCCCTCGTCGGTCACCGGTTGCATGCCCTCCCAACCGACCTCGCTGGCCACGTCGATCCCGCCGAGGGCCGTGATCAGGGAGTCGGTGCCCGAGCCCCGGCCGAACAGGTAGTACACCCCGGCATTGCCGCGCAGGTAGAGAAACGCGATGCGGAGCTTGTCCGGCGCGGCGGCGGGGACCGCTTCGGCTATCGATCGCGTGGCGGCGGCGATCTGGCCGTCGGTCCGTTCCGCCAGGCGTGCACCGTCCTCGACCAGCCCCAGGGCCGCCGCGACTTGCTCGATCAGTCCGGCCGTAGTCTCCAGGGATCGGTGGGAGTCCACCACGACCACTGGGATGCCGGCCTCGCGCATCTGCAGCAACACGTCCCAGGGACCGAGCGAGGTGTCGGTGATGATCACCGACGGCGCCAGCTCCAGGATCGCCTCGGCGCTGAGGGTGTTCCCCGATGGCGTCACCTTCGGCAGGTCCCTGATCTCGGGGAAGCCCGATGAAGTG